>NZ_CP060244.1:1143750-1502500 GCF_014672835.1 Entomobacter blattae
CCCCCAGGCTATGGCTATGACCCTGTATATGACTCTGTGTATGACTCTGGGGGTTTCCCTTGGGGGCCGTAATGTTTTGAGGGGGCGGGGCTTGGCTTGGTGCAGGGGGAGAGAGGGGGTCTTGGGAGGCGGTGCTGCCTGAGCGGCTTGCGGTCAGAATCACCTGAACCCGTTCAAGCTCTAGAACCGATTGCATAATATGCTCAATACTGGGAATAAGCCCTTCCAGCATCGGGCCTTGGCGCGCTGTGCAGCGAAGGACGATGACAGCCTTTTTCCCCTCTATCTTCAGGCTTTCAAAAAGTGGGCTTTGGGGGAGGGACTTCTTGCTGAACGGGTCTATAAACCCTTGCAGAAGGGTGAGGCCAGTGGCGTGAAGAGGGTTGGGTGCGGTGGGGTCAGGCATATCGGGCATGAGGGGAAGGGTTCACTTTATTCTGGTTGTTCTCGCGTATCAAAAATCTGTTCTCTTAGAAAATCTGTCTCTCAGAAAACTCGTATTCAGACTGTACCATAAACCAGACTGTACCATAAAAGGGGGAATATACGAAAGCAAAAGAGGGGAATATACGAAAGCTGAATATGGATTACAGTTTAGCGATTACGGTTTAGTGTTTTGTTTTTGATAAGGGAAGGTAAGAAGGGGCAGGGATGCCACAAAGCCTTTCCAAAGGGGTTTTTCTGGTGCCACAGCTATTTTTCGTGAAGGGTGCGTATCCATAGCGCCTGTTCAGGATGTCGGTAGTAAGGATATCGACAGCAAGGATGTCGGTAGACATGGTGTTGGTAGAATGGATCGAATGGGATTGAAGAGATCTGGGGGAAAGGAGCACCGCCAAAACCGTACAGCCCAAAGCCATACTCCCAAAGATAGGGCCCAAAAACAGGAACAGAGACACAATGCCTCTAAGAGGTCATGCCTAAAGAAACAATGCCGCGAAATAACGCTCTGAGGAATAGAGACCAGAGACAAAGGTGCAGAGACAAAGGCCCCGAGCAAAATATTGGTAGAAGGTTTGTGGTGCGGGGTACTCATTTACCCGCCAGCACTTCTTCCAAAATTACCCTTATCCTTGATGCAGGGATTGCCTTTGGCTCTGGTGAGCACGGCTCCACCCGCGGTTGCCTTCGTGCATTAGAAAGTATAGCCTGGCGCAAACCTCAACGGATTATTTTGCAAAGAGCAAGGTTGAACCAAAGTCTAGACTTACAGAATTTCGTATTTCTAAAGATGCTGTTATTTCCGTGGGAGAAACCCTGACCGCTGCATATTTTGTTATTGGTCAGCGAGTTGATGTAACGGGAACAAGTGAGGGAAAAGGCTTTGCTGGAGCGGTAAAAAGATGGAACTTTAGGGGGTTGGAAGCGACTCATAGTGTTTCCATAGATATGGGGTGTGGTTCTGTCATATTGGCAATGGTTGTCAGCGCACTTTTAAAAAAGCCTGTTATTGGGGTAGATATTGAGCCGTGGTCTGTGCGTGTTGCCAATACCAATGCCCAAATGAACCATCTAGGCCAACAAGTTAAGTTCTTTTTTGCAATGGGTGGAATACCCCCAGCTGACCTCCTATAAACCTTTTGATCTCGTTTTCGCCAACATCCTGGCCCGCCCCTGAAGAGGCCAGAGAAGAAGGGGTTCGAGAAGAAGAGGCCAATAATAAATGGGATGAAGCGTTGACAATTCTGGCTGGCATACAGGGGTTGAGGGGGAGAGGGATGATATTATATGGGTTTATAACCGCGTTTGGGGTCTGTATGGGGCTGTTCGGAGGTGGTTTTCAGGCTTGCTCTGGGGGGAATGGTCGTGTATTTCCGTTATGAATTGAGTATTCTATGGCCAATTACGGAAGGGTTATGCTGTGCCTGCTCCTAATGGAAACACCCCAGAAAACAAGCTGGGCAGCCAGAGCGCTACTCCAGAGTCAGCCCCTAAACCAATGGGGGGGCCAATAGAGGGGAGCGTGCCCTTTTCAGAATTACCTCCCCCATCAGATCCTTCCTCAGACCCCTCCTCATTCCCCTCTTCTTCTACGAGTTTTGCTAACGCCACGGTTTCTTCTCATGAAGGGCGTGTCTCCATAATGTTGCCGCCCGGGGTGGCGGCAGAAGCGGAATCTTCGAAAGAAGAAGGCACCGCTAAAATTGTACACCCTAACGCCTTCCCTCCAAAAACAGAGCTCCAAGAGACAACAACGCAAGGAATGGGATCACAAGAAACAGGGTCACAAGAAATCGGGACACAAGGAATTGGGTTACGAGGAATGGGATCACAAGGAATAGAGGCAGCAGAGATAACGACGCGAGAACCAGGGGTGCAGGAAACGCCCGCTCAGGAAACCTTATCCCCAAAAACAGCCTCTCAAGAATCCTCCCATCAAGAAACGTTCTCCCAGGAAAGAGAACCTCAGGGAATAGGCGTTCCGCAAACAGAAGCCCAAAAAGCGGGAGCCCCACAAATAGGAATTCAACAAACTGGCATTCAACAAACAGCAGCCCAAGGAATGGGAGGTCAGGAAACAGTAGCCCATGAAATAACGACTCAGAAAATAACAACCCGTGAAATAACAACTCAGGAAACAGAAGGCCAGGAAAAGGGGTTTTCGGCATTATCAGAACCTCCAGGGCTCGTTCACTCTTCTGTACAAGGGACTTCTCCCTTGTCCCAAGGCATCACCCAGAACCCTACTCAAGGATCCTCCAAAAGTGAGGCTTCAAAGGCAGACCAGGGGGCAAATTCCAGTGTTCCTCAAGGATCGGCGCAGGAAACACCTCACAGCCAGAAAACATCCCAGAGCCAGGAAATACCCCATAGCTCTGCCCAAACGGGTTTTTCTTCTGCTCTTCCATCAGGGCGGGAGCCTGCCTCTCCAGGGGGGGGCACACCCCCTCAAGCGGGCTCAGCCCCTCAAAAAGAGCGCTCACCTCGTGATCATAGGGTGGATGCCCTGAGAGGGGTGGCCCTAACCATGATGTTTGTTGACCATATTCCCCAAAATCTGTTGAGCAAATTTACCATGCGCAATGTGGGGTTTGCAGATGCGGCAGAAATTTTTGTGATTCTGGCGGGCTTTGCCTCATGGTTGGCTTATGGGCGGGGTATTATCAGGCAAGGGTGGCCTCAGATATTGCTGCGCTTGTTGCGCCGCTGTGTGACCCTTTATATTTATCAGCTCTGTATGGCTGTTGGCAGTATTGTGATTATTTTGCTCTGGCGGCGTTTTACACCCGTGCCGGTGGATTTTCTTGAGCCGGAGCTTGCCTATAATTTTTGGTCGTGGTGGCGGCTGGTGTTGTTGGAGGCCTTGCCAAGTAACTTGAATATTTTGCCGCTCTATATTGTGCTATTGGCTCTTTTCCCCCTTATTTTTCTGGGGATTCAATGGAATGTTGGCGCCACTTTGGCCATTAGTGGAGCTATTTGGCTTTATGCCAACATTAACCCTGCTTTTAATTTTACAAACTGGCTCGACCCCGATGGCTGGTATTTTGACCCCGTAGCCTGGCAGTTCCTATTTGTGCTGGGGGTGGTTTCAGCCTGGTATACCACCCCTCGTGGGGGGAGCTTTCCACGGCGGCATTGGCTGGTGGTGCTGTGCTGGGGGTATCTGGTTTTCTCGCTCTTGCAGGTTTTCCCCTGGCAAAATTGGGGCTTGGGCGATATGCGGCTTCTCACCGACTTGGCTTCTCCTTCTAAAACTGTGCTGGCGCCTTTTAGGCTTTTGGACGTGTTAGCCATTTTTTATTTGGTGCAGAGCTCGCAATGGGCCAGTAGACTTTCTGAAAGTCGGGCTGGGCAAATTCTAGCCTTGTATGGCCGTCATTCGCTTGAGGTATTCTCAGCTGGTACTATTCTTGATCTGCTGGGCCGGCTGTTGTTTGTCACCTTCGATGATGGCTGGGTCCTTCAGATTGGGGTTAACGTGGTTGGTTTGGGGCTTTTATATGGCCTGGCCAAGATATTGGATGGCTACCGTAAAAAACAAAAAGAACAGCTTAAGGCTAAAACGGCAGAAAGGGCAGCCTCAAAGGCAGCCTCTTCTTCCTAGAAGTTCTTCTTAGAGGTTCTTTCTGGCCGTTCTTCCTGGCAGGCTTTTTTATCCCTCTTTCACGGTTTTTTATCTTTCGTCTGCTGTTCTTTTGCTGGTGATGTTCTTCTCCTGTTATGGACAAGCATTTGTTATGGGCAAGCATTTCGTAGGGGGTTTCTCCTTCGTGGGGGGAGAGTTTTTGGCTTTAATTGCCCATCCTTATACTGGAATAAGACCAATAGGAGCATCCTCGGGCCTGCAACAGCTGGCATAGAGCGCTTACCTATGTTCACCGTCAATTCCATACCCAAGGTTGCGCCTTTATCCAAGGTGCAAATAACCAAATCTGGGTTCATAACTTCGATATCATGACCTGCCTGGATCTGAGAGGCCTTAACTTCCCCCGGGCCTACTGCTGTTTCTGGTTTGTCCCTACAATTTTGGCTTTTTCTCCTACGGGCCCCCATTGTGGTGGCGGGCCCAGAGTTTGGGAGAAGTTTGTTTGGGAGAAGCCTGTTTGGGATAGGAGCGAAGTTTTAATGGGAGGCAGGTTTTATAGGAGCCCGTTTTGGACAGGAGCGAAGTTTTAATGAGAATCAGGTTTTTATAGAAAAAAGTCCCAGGAGGGGAGAAATGCCAGATCAGAAAAGCCAAGAGAACGTTTCAAAACCAATTTCTTCTATAGAGTCAATCGTTGCTCCCAGAACCATGATTTCGGCGATCGCCGGAGTAGCAGCCTTGAATTTATGAGGACGATCTGCCCAAGAGGACTATTTGCCCAAGTCATGTATTCAAAACTCACAGAAAAAATTATGTCCTCTTCCCCCATAAAAGTGGGAAGCTTTTAGAATGATCAGGCTCATGAAACGAGCAGGAGAAGACAAACCAACAGAGCCTCTTAAATAGCACGGCTCACCAAAGCCCCTCAAGAGGAGGAATGGTTCAAGAGGGGGGAGAATAAGGTTGGTAGAGTGAAAAAAGCACATCATAGCTTGAATGGCTCGAGAGAGAGGAGAATAAGGGTACAACGCGTCCGCTCAACTAAGAGCCTAGTTAAGAGCCCAGTTAAGAGTTCAGTGAAGAGCTATAGCGAAAGGGGCCTTTCGGTTTCTGCGGGTTTGAGGGAGTGTGTCTTTTAAGCATTGGGTGTGATAAAAATATTTATTTCATTCTAGAAGCTTTTGATCTGTGGTAGGATAAAACCTATTTTCTCCAGAGCCGTTACGGTTTTTAATTCTATAAAGGGTTGGCATGCGTTACTCACGTTCCACTTTACTGCTGTCTTGTAGTGTTATAGCCCTTTTGGGGGGTGGGGTTTTAGGGTGGAATCTGGGTAGAACCCTACCCACTGCCTTACCGACTGTCTTATCCACGACTTCGCTCACGACCTCGCCGATCGCCCAAGAGGTAAGGCAAGGGGCAGAGCAAGAGGCAAAAACAGATTTGACCTCAAGGGAACGCCTCTCTGTAAAGGCTTCTGCGTTGGCAAGTATGGCGGTGGGCCCTTTGCCTAAAAGCCAGGGTGAACAAAGGGCTGAAGATAAGCCCGTGATGTTGGCCAAAGCCGCAGGGCCTGGGATTATTCCTGCGGAGGCTGGGGGTGATTCCCCACAGGTTTCCTTGGCTGCCTCCAATGCCCTCAAACCTACAGAACCCCCACAGCCTGCTTCTTCTGCTTATATGCCCCGTAGCTTTGCCGATATAGCCGATAAGCTCTTGCCGGCCGTTGTGAATATTTCCACAACAGAAACAGTTCAGCCTGGCAGTAATTCCGATGAAGATGACGGCAATGGGGAGGGGGGTGATGAGGGCGATCCGAACAACACCATGCCAGAAATGCCCAAGTTTCCACCAGGTTCTCCCTTTGAAAAATTTTTTCATGATTTTATGAACCGCCAGCGCAATGGTGGAGGGGCACCAGCGCCTAGGCGTATGCAAGCCTTGGGGTCTGGCTTTATTATAGATCCCTCAGGTATTGTGGTGACCAACAATCATGTTGTCCGTCATGCGGATCAGATTACCGTAACCTTGCAAGATAATACCGCCCTGACCGCCAAGTTGATTGGCCATGATGACCGCACAGACCTGGCCATTTTGAAAATAGAGCCCAAAACCAAGCTGGCAGCCGTGGCGTTTGGCAATAGCGATACAGCCAGGATTGGCGATTGGGTGGTTGCCATTGGCAACCCCTTTGGGCTGGCAGGCTCTGTCACGGCTGGTATTGTCTCTTCTCGGGGGCGCAATATCGAGCAAGGCCCTTATGATGACTTTATTCAAACCGATGCGCCTATTAACAAGGGCAATTCGGGTGGGCCGCTCTTTAACCTGAAAGGAGAGGTGATTGGGATTAATACGGCCATTTTCTCTCCGTCAGGGGGGTCTATCGGGATTGGGTTTGCCATTCCTTCAAACGAGGCCCGTGCCATTGTGGAACAGTTGCGTAAAAACGGTAAGGTTTTGCGTGGCTGGATTGGGGTGAGGATTCAGCCCGTTAACCAAGATATAGCCGATAGTCTTGGCCTGCCATCTGCCCAAGGGGCTTTAGTTGCCGGGGTTGAACCTAAGGGGCCGGCTGAAAAGGCCCACCTTCAGAGTGGTGATGTGCTGCTCACCCTGGATGGAAAGCCCATTGAAGCCCGTTTTCTGCCCCGTATGGTGGCCGATGTTCCTGTAGGGCGTGTCATTAAGCTTGGGGTATGGCGCCAAGGTAAGAAGCTGACCTTACCCTTGACCATTGCCGCCCTGCCGGAGGAGCCCGCTCAGGCGTCTTCTGCCCAACAGCCTAAAAAGGAAAAGGGCCATAAGCCAAATAGCACCAATATCGGAGCTCTGGGCTTTTTTGTCAGCGAGATAACTCCTCCTCTTCGGCAAAAATTCAGCCTGCCTGACTCTGCTAAAGGGGTCGTTGTAACCCAGATAGGCGAAAACAGCCCCGTAGCCGATCGGGACTTGCGTGTGGGAGATGTTATCTTGCAGGTTCAGCAAGATAAGGTGACCACCGTTACTGAGTTGAGTCACGCTATTGAGCAGGCTAAAAAGCAGAATCGGAAATTTGTTCTGCTCTTGGTGCAAAGTGGTGACAGTACCCATTGGGTTCCCGTGCCCTTGGGCAAGTAATCGAGTGATACCACATAGTACAAGTGACACCATATTATAGTATGCACCATATATACTGATTTGGGCTTTCTCGAAGACAGGAGATTCTTTCATGGTGAGACGCAGGTAAAGTGTAATAACCAAGATAAGCAAGCTTCCTACAAAAGGGATACGCCAATAACCACCAGAAACCACAACTTCAACAGTCTTAAGGACTACAACATGAAGGACAGTGCGGGATGAAGGCGAGCCTGATATACGGGAATTTTCAAAACGTTCGTTCCGCCAGAACCCCTACAATGGTTCCATTAAGGACGAACAAATTGTAGATCTTCGCCAATGTGCCGCTCAATTGTGCGGCTGGCGTGCTGAGCACCCCAATTTTTTACAATATCCCTCACAAAAAAGAAGGGGTTTCTTCTATATGTTGTCATGGTAGCCCTTTTCAGCCATAACGAGGAGCAGGGGGCCTGAGCAGCAGCCTTTCTAAGAGGGGGGCTAATAGGATGAAAGAGGAGCCCCAGGGAGCATAAGAGAGCAAAAGAGGGCAAAACCAGGCGTAATTGAGACGGATCGCCCTGGTAGGGTAGAAGAGCATCCGCGGAAAATATCTTCGGAAATATGTTCAGAGTATCTGAGGCTTGGGGAATGGGCTCGTAAAAAGAGCTGTTGGAGCGGGTTTAGGGCTTGGCCTTATGTGATTAGACCTTATGTTATGAGAAGAGAGGCCTTAATGTGAGAATGGGGCCAGTATTAAGGCCTACTTAATTAAGGCATACTTGTTTTTTTGAGGTCAAGTGAAGGTAAGTTTAGTAAAATTCTCCGGGGGGTTTGGCAAGGCGTGGGAGAGTTTTCGCCTCCAGTGGCACCAGGGTGTTCGCATTGTATTTTCAGTGCTGATGTCTCAGGTGATTGCTCGCTCTATTGGCCTGCATGAACCTTACTGGGCCCTTATGACTGCCATTGTGGTAACCCAGATTAGGATTTCCCAAACATTTTCTACGGCATTAGACCAGTTGGTGGGCACAGCCATTGGTGCCATGGCGGGGATTTTGGCCACAACCCTGACCCTTTACGGGATGCTTGGTAAATGGGAGGCCTTCTGGCTGCTTTTAGTGCCGCTGGCTGGGCTTTCGGCCATCAAGCCAAGTATGCGTCTGGCTGGGGTAACCTTGGCTGTGGTTTTTTTGTTTCCCTCTGTGGGCTCTCCCTTTTCTCGGCCGATGGATAGGGTGATGGCCATTCTTGTGGGGGTTATGTCCTCCATGGTGGTGTCCTATTTTGTCTTACCGAGCAATGCCCGTAAGGATGCCCTGCTGGCCGGGGATGAAATGCTGGATAATCTGGGCATTTTATTTGCGGCCATTATGGAGCGGCGCATGTGGTGGAGCGATGTGGAAGCTTTAAATGATGCCTGCACCCTTTCCCTACAGAAGGTGACAGAAGCCATAAAGGAGCTGCGTCAGGGCCACCCCATTGCCAAGCTGGAGCTTTATGACCCGTTTCTTGTTAAATTGCCGCGTATTCTGCGCCGCTTACAAAGTGATACTATTTTTATTGCCCGGGCGCTGACCAATATTTCTACCGAAGAGTTTGAAGTGTTGTGTAAGCCTCTTTCTGAGCCAACGGTGGCGATGCTAAATCGCATGCGGCAGCTTTGCCAGGTCGAAGCGGCCAATAAGGTGCATAATCTGAGGAAAATTATGCTGCCCAACCAAAAAGGCTGGCGCGTGCGGATAGAAAGGTTCTTCTTGTTTTTTACTGAACGAGGGAAAAATGTGTTCAGGCCTGTTCTTCCCCTGTTGAGCTTTTCTTCGCAGCCGAAAAGGCTCAAGGTCGATAACACCGCCCTGATTGCCACCCTGCAAGCCGCTTATGATCCTGTAAGGGACAAACAGGAAAGCCCCCTTCATTTTACCCTGATGATTTTTGAGCACGACTTGCTATGGTTGGAGCGGGTGTTACGCACCAGTATAAATAGGGAGGAAATGATTGGTTAGTGGGGGGCTGGTGAGGGGCTTGGTGTTTTGGCCGCCCTTATGGAAGAGAGCAGCGATAGCCCAATGAGGCAGACCCCAATAAGGCCTGTTAGGGCTTCTGGAATAGGGAGGAGTGTGCCCAGTAACATCAGGCACGCCAAGGCAAAAATGGCCCAAAAGGCTCCGTTTTCCAGGTAGCGATAAGTTTGCAGGGTGTTTTTTTCAACCAACATAACGGTAAGGGAACGTACAAAGAAGGCGCCAATTCCTAAGCCAATGGCAATAATAAAAAGGTTACTGCTAATGGCAAAGGCACTGACGACTCCATCAAATGAAAAGGAGGAATCCAGAATTTCCAGATAGAGAAAGCCATACAAGCCTGAGCGCATGGCTTTTTGGGTACTGGCTGTCGAGGCTGTGGGGGTGCTGGGGTGAGAGTTTGTTTGGGCGTTTGTCGAAGAGTTTGCTGGAGAATTTTCTGCAGAATCTTCCGGAGAATTTACCTGAGTGTTGAGTGGAGAGTTTGGTGGAGTATTGGCCTGAAAGAGGGGTGGGGAAGTGATCTGGGCTTCTGGCGGAGTATGGATTTGAGCGGCTCGTTGAGGGTCTCTCTGGGAGTTTTTGGAATTTCCTCTAGGGCCATTCTCCGGTGCATTCTCCAAGGAGTTCTCTAAAGTGTTCTTTTGGGTATTCTTCTGGGGGCTTTCCTGGAGAGCTGAAGGGGACAAGGTGGAGGCCGCTAGGCTTTGGGAAAAGGAGCCTTCATGGGGGAAGAGGGGCCTTTCTGCGGGTAGGGAAACGGAAGGGGCCAAACCCTCTACCAAATTCTCTGGTGATGTTACTGGTGACGTTATTGGTGGGGTTACCAGTGCGGTAAGAGAGTGGATGAAAATAAAAACAATCAGTCCCAATATTCCTGCTTCCAGAAAATTCAGTGCATGTTCTCCCAGAAAAAAGCTTAAAATTAAGAGGCAACCCATTGCAAACATTTCTTCTATGGCTTCAAGGGCTGAAAGGCGGGCTAGGGGTTTTTCAATAAAGGGGATCCAATGCACGGTTTTATGGCCGTTGCAAAAAAACTTTAAGGCCACCATCAGCAGAAACACGCCCCCAAAGGCGGCAATGCTATAATGGGCTTCCTCCAGCGTATGGGCATAAAGCTGAGGAGAATAAACGGCCATAGAAAGGGCCTTTATAGGGTTAATATGGGCAGCAATGGCCACAATAATCAAGGGAAAGAGCAACCGCATGCCAAAGACAGCCAGTGGCATTCCCCATAGCAAAAAGCGCCGACACCAGAGAGGGTCCATGGTTTTAAGGATATTGGCATTCACAATAGCGTTATCAAATGAAAGGGAAATTTCCATAATGGCCAAAATGGCTACATAAAAGCTTGCGGTGAGGGCCGCTGTGAGCGTAGGAGAAAAACCATAACCAATCGCAGCCCCTGCCATAAGGCCAAGAACGCTGAAAATAAGAGGGGTTATAAAATAGCGAAGGGAATGCATGAGGTCTTTCACTTTGAAATAGGGCAGGGCTTGCCTTGGAATAGGATAGGGTTTGACCAGGGTCTTTCATAAGAACGATTTACTTGGTCTTGAAGCTTTCCTGTTTCCTGAAGCTTTCTTTGTTTATAGGCTATAATTCTTACCGAAAAAAGAACCAGGCAGATAAATGGAAAAATATAAAAAAGCTCTAGAAACAACATGTTATCAGTTTCTGTGGATAACTTTTGTAGAAAAAACAGAGAACTATTTTATTTATGGGGATATTTTTTGTCCGTAAAAATGGCGTGGGAGATAAATTTTAAAAAATCTTTATAAAACAATAGTTTAATTAAAAATCTTTCCCCTGTTTTTTCTCTGTGGCGTCTGGAATCCTTGAGGGAAAAGAAAGAAGAGCATTCCAGAGCTGTGGATAACCCTGGAGATAGTCTTAAAATCAGGTCATGTTTCTTGGAGGTGTTCCCGCTTGCTCTCCTGCCTGAAAGGGGGCTCCTGACAAGGGGGTCGTACAAGGGGCTGTTGGAAAACCCTTTACAGAATAATTTTAGCGTGGCCCTCCTTTTTGTTCTCCTAACCTTCTACATGGTTATGGGTTCACATTCTTAAGTCTTTCATTCCAAAAATGTTTCTGTTTCATCTCTTCTTTACTCTACTTTGTTTTACTGTCGAAGAGGCACTCCCGCTTCCACCAAATTCATACTGGCCTATATAACCCAAAACCACAAAAATGCCCATGTCAACTCACATTGTGGAAGGGGTAGAGCGTCTGATTATGGAACATGAAGGGGCTCGGTGGAGGCATACCATTGGGTTCTCGGTTAATGGTCATAACGTTATATTCTGATTTTAAAAAGGTATCCCTCTCTTCTGCTCAAGTTTGCCCAAGTTTGCCCAAGTGGGCAATATCCCTGACGAACCCTTTGGGAATGACGCGAGTGCTCCCAAAGAGGTTTCATATAGGCAGGTTAGGAGTGGAAGAAATAAAGAAGGCGTGTTCAAGACAGCCTTGATGGAATGATTGGCACAATGGAGAGAGGGGTAACGGAGGGCCCATAGGGAGGGTATTTTGGGCGTGGGTATTCTGTGCTGTTAAGGGGTGTAGCCCATCTTTGATTGAAGTCTGGGAAGGCTTGTGTGGATGAATATAGGCAGGAGGGTGTATCAGAAAGAATAAACCTGTTTTGTTCCATGCAATCTTGGTGGCATGTTGGGAAGTGATGGAGGGAGATGGAACGGAAGTGAATAAAGGGAGGATGTTGGGAGGGGGAGTAAACCCGGGGTAGGGGAGATGGGGTGTTCAATCGACTTCCTCAAATGAAAAGGAGGAATCCAGAATTTCCAGATAGAGAAAGCCATACAAGCCTGAGCGCATGGCTTTTTGGGCACGATCTGCCGAGGCTGTGGGGGTGCTGGGGTGAGAGTTTGTTTGGGCGTTTGTCGAAGAGTTTGCTGGAGAATTTTCTGCAGAATCTTCCGGAGAATTTACCTGAGTGTTGAGTGGAGAGTTTGGTGGAGTATTGGCCTGAAAGAGGGGAGAGGAAGTGATCTGGGCTGTATGGATTTGAACGGCTCGTTGAGGGTCTCTCTGGGAGTTTTTGGAATTTCCTCTAGGGCATTCTCCGGGGCATTCTCCAAGGAGTTCTCTAAAGTGTTCTTTAGGGCGTTCTCTTGGGTATTTTCCAGAGAATGTCCCCGGGAGTTTTCCAGTGTGTTTTTCAGGGCGTTTTTTGGAGCACTTCCCAAAGTATTTTCCAGAGAATGTTCTTGAGAGTTTTTTGGACGTTAATGGGGAAAGGAGAAGGAACGAGGGAAAGAGAAGGAGCGTGCAGTAAGGAGTCTTCAAGTAGGCTAGAAATTCATTCGACTAGAAATTCATTTGCAGTCTTGCGGCAATAAAATCAGCATGTCGGCCGTAGCGGCTTGCTGTCTGGGTGAGCGATGAGGCAGAAAGAATATGGTTATATTGTAAGGAAACGCGGGTAAAGGGGGTGGGGTACCAGTTGAGGCCAGTAACCCAGGCCGTTTGGCGCCCCCCTTGGATACCACCGGTATTATAGTCTATCACGCTCCATCGGCCCACCCATTCTAGAGCCCCCCAGTTATAGCTTTCAGGGTGAAAGGAAGCCTTGGGCGGTGAAAAATTGCCAAGGCGGTTGTTATAATAGCGGGGGTTACCCAGCAAGGTGTAGCTGCCCACAATATACCATCCCTGAACATGGAGGGGAGCGGTAGAGGCAGTACCATTGGGTTCTCGGTTAATGGTAATAACGCTATATTCTGATTTTAAAAGCAAGTTGTCATAGCGAAACCCAAGCTCTGGGTTAATTCCCCAAATGTTGGTGGCATTATTCAGCCGCCCTGTTCCGACCAGCCTGGTGCTGTTAATGGTTAGTTCAGGGATAGAAGAAAGGGCATAGTTTTCTCCCTCGCCATGTAAGGCAAAGGTCGCATCCATTCCCAGATGGAGATCAAGCGTTTTGGTGCTCACAGGGTGGAGGGTAAAGCGGGCAGCTCCCCCAAATTGGCTGCGGGTAAAGTCTGAGGTATGGCGTCCCGTGGTTGGCCCACTCAGATAAGCACTCAGGGACCAGAGATCATGCCAGTTTTCACCACCTACGGCAAGGCGGCCATTGGCTGCGGCAATGGAGCGAAAGGCATCGACAATGGCCGGGCGTTCTATAGCATCAAATACCGTATAGCTGTTGGAATCTTCAAGGGTAAAAACCGGCTTATAAATGCCAATAACCAGATGGGTGTTTTTAAAACCTGTATAGTTGAAATTGGCTTCGTAAATATGGTTGAGGTTGGCAGCGTAGGGGCTAAAATCTGGCGTGAAAACACCATAATAGTCCTTCTGCCAGGAGAGCACAATTGGAAAGCGCAAATAGCGCAAATGGTTGGCAAAGTCTGGAAAAATCCCTCGGTTTTGCCCCTGCGGGGCTGATGTGTGTAGATTGCCAATAAAATCGTAATCCAAATACATTCCTACAGCAAGTGTGAGGTCTGTTGCCTTAAAAGAGATCTGGGGACGGTAGTGAAAAAGGGCAATTTTGGTCTCATCATCGTCGTAAAATACGGTATTTTGTACGTCTTCCTTGGTGGGGCTGGTTACGGTTTGAATGTGCAAAGGGGTATAATGATGAGTATGGGAAAGATGGTTAATATCGGTGGCCGGCTGTTGCTGGGCATCAGCAGGATGGGTATAGGCCAGAAGAATAGGAAATAGCATGAAGAGGCCAATCCCATAACGCGTGGGTCTAAAACGGCTTTTCAGGTGGCGTGGGCTGTGGGCTCTCCAGGTAACCATAAGGGGTAGATCCATTTAATATTACGTTTGTAATATGTATAATCACAAAATAACTATAAAAAAAAGTATAATTTGTTTTTTTACGATAAATTTAATTGGTCACCTTATCTTTTTCCCATAAAAACTTTTATGGCTTCTGCCCTTTGGAACCTTCTTTTCTGGAGGACATAGAGCCCCGCAGGGTCTACTCGGTTAAAAGCACTTCTGACATGACCCGTAAGGACAAGACGTTTCAGAAACCCATGAGGAGAATGACCGGTAATAGGGGCTGGTGCTTCAGGGCTCATAACACCAGAGTTTTTTGGTCAATCTTTTGAATGGCCAGTAAAGGAATGACCAGTAAAGGAATGGCTAGTAAAGGGTTGGGATCGTTTTATGATTTTACCCGTAAACGGAAAAGAGGGCAGGAGGAGAGGTTTTGTTGCGCTGGGAAGGTCAGTGGGATGCCAGCTATTAGTAAAATGGTTGCTCCAAATACTTCCGTATCAGAATGTTTCAAAGCATGATCTACAAAGTCTATGGCCACACGAAAACGTTCATTATAGCGGGGATACGAGCTGTAAATGAACAAAGGCAGGTTGTTACAGATATTTTATGAGTGATCAGCCCTCATTTATAAGCTCCCGACTAAGGATGGTGGGCCTTTCTATCTGCCGTGCCCCAGGGCGCTGTGCCCAGAGTGCTGTGCCTAGACCGCTGTGCCCAGACCGCTGTGCCCAGACCGCCGTATCCAGAGCGTAAAAGCTGAACTGATCCGTAATAATGTTCCTGCTTCTGCTATCGATATCCATGGTTATGGTGAATCTCATCCTCTGGTTCCAACAGGTCCGAATACCCGTGAACCTCAGAACCGTTGCGTAGAAATTATCCTTAATGGCCTTTATCGTTCCCTAGGAGTTTCTAACTCTAGGGGTCTCTAAGCCCTATGGAATAGCCTCATGACAAGCTCGAAAAGTAACTCAGCAAACGTCTTTGAGAGGGCCTATTTTTTGAAAAAAGATATTTTTTAGAAAAAATCTGGGGAAAGAAAGGCTATTACGGGTATTGCCCCCCTGCCTGTCTTATAAAAAGCGGCTTACCAGAAGGTGGCATGGCTAAGCTGTTTCTTGGTGATAAAAGGCGTGGGAATCGCACCTTCTGCGGTGGTGGGGGTTGAGTTTTTGCTGATGCTGGCGTGCTACAAAGTTGTTCAGAGAAGTTGCTACCAACGGTTAGTATGATCCCTCATGAAAACTAGACATTTCAAGAAGAGAGAGGGGATTAGGCTGGGGGGTCAGTGTTGTTTTTTGGGAAGAAAGGGAGGGGTAAAAAAATTATGGCTTGGCGGGATATTCGCCCTCATCCAAAGGGCGGGCTTCGGAGACCAGCATAATGGGGATTCCATCGCGAATGGGAAAAGCCAAGCGTGCTGCTGTGCTCACCAGTTCGTTATGGTCTCTGTCATAAATAAGGGTGGTTTTGGTCACAGGGCAAACCAGAATCTGCAACAATTGGGGGTCGACAGGGGCAGGGTGTGAAGGCGATGTCATAATAGGTTTGGTCCTGTAAGGAGAGACTAAAAATAACGCAATCATGAAAGCCACGGCTGTAAAAAGACCTAGGGCCGAAGCAAGGGGGCCTTAAATGGCCTATCGGTTCTTTATACCATAAAGGCTGGATAGCTTAAAGGCTGTAAAAGGGAATATCTCCTTAAGGGTGAAAAGGGTTTAAGGGCAAAAAAGGTTACGGGCCTAGCGGCTCTGGCCTTCAAAAATGATTTGTAAGCGGTGGATTCTCTCGGTCAGGGTGGGGGCTTGTAACAGCCACTGCTTTATCTCGGCAGGAAAGGGGAAAAGGGTTGGCACCAGCATGGCAAGGCTAAAATTATCCAGCTGTGCCAAGGCAGGAAGATTACACTCAAAATGGTGCTTTTGGCAGTAATGCTGTAAGGCAGCCAGCAATGTAGTTTTATTCATATGGAATAAGGGGGCGAGGGTCAGGTCTTCCCCAAAGGCCGAACTATCAATATAGGCTTTGCGACACGTGGCATGGTGGGGGTGGGGTTCCTCGCGGATAATCCTGAAACGGATGACCCCTGTGAGGATGATGGCCAGACTCCCATCGGGGCGTTCTTTAAACGAGCTAATCCGACCTAAACAACCAATAGGGTACAGGCAGCCAAGAGGGTAAAGGGGGGGATCCTCGTTATGAAGGGAGTGCAGATCGTTCAGATTATTATCAGCAGAAGGATGGGTGTCTCTTATGAGGTGGGACGAGGCCTTGAGGGGCTTTTGGGACACTTCATCTTTGGTGGCAGGCTGGGGGAGGACAGCTCCTTGTTGGGAAAGGAACTGAGAAAAGGGCGTACTGGGTTGGGCAATGCCTAAAAGGCGATGGGTGGCCAAGGCCTGATCGACCAAAGAGATAGCCTCGGCTTCTGTAACATTTAAGGGAAGGGAGCCGTAAGGGAGCAAAAAGGCATTTTCAAAAGCAAATAGAGTAATAACGCCAGGAATATCGGCTAAGGTCAGTTCCGAAATAGGGGGAAAGCGCTTGAAGGCGGGTGGGATGGAGCCTGGGGGTGTTAATGGCGGCATGAGGGGTCCTTTCTGATGAGGATTTGAATGATAGAGAAGAAAAGCAGAAAGAGAGAACGAGGTTCCTGCTTTTCTTCTGCCCTTTGCCACCCCCCAAGGTTAGCAGCGTTTAGAAAACAAGGCTAACAGTGTTTAGGAAAACAGAATGGTTGACATCCGTTTGCGTCCGGCGACAGAGGCTGGGTCTGCCATTCCCCAGGATTCAAAAAAACGGATCAATTGCTGGCGGGCAGCATGGTCGTTCCAGTCACGTTGACGTCTTAAAATTTCAAGAAGGGCCTCAGTGGCTTCTTCTCTTTTATCCATGCTGTTATAGGCGGTGGCCAGGGCATAGCGTGCGGCATGGTCGTTTGGGTCTTTGACTAGGGCGGCTTGCAGGCTTTCAATTTCCTTTTGGGCTTTCTCTCCTTCATCAACCAGCTCAAGGGCCGTTTTAACTCCGGCGATATCATCCGTTAAGCGAATTTTCTCAGGCACCTGGCCTAAAAGTTCTTTGGCCTCCTCCTTATGGCCCAAGGCTAACATGGCCCGGATAAGCCCAGCCCACGCCTTGGGGTTTTCTGGCTCGATTCCCAATGTCTGCGAGAAAAAATCAGCGGCTTCGGCAGGGTTGTTTTCTTGCAGGGCCTTAACCCCGGCTTCCAGCAGGCTGGTGGAAGGCAGGCTTGAGCCAGTATTTTTCAGCAGATTCTCTATAAATTTCTTCACTTCGCTTTCAGGCACAGCCCCTTGGAACAAATCCAGGATCTGACCTTGCCAAAAGGCTGCCACCATAGGAATAGACTGAAGCGGAAGGCCGAGCTCAGCCAGTTGTTGAACAAGGGCACGGTTGGTTTCAATATTAAGCTTTACCAGCCGAACAGCCCCTTGGGCGGCCTTCACCACTTTTTCCAGTATGGGGGTAAGCTGCTTACATGGCCCACACCATTCTGCCCAGAAATCAACCAGGACAGGTTGGGTTTTGCTGGCCTCAATGACGTCCTTCATGAAGGTGTTCTGGCTTCCTTCAGAAATAAAGGGACTCGCCTGTAAGGGGGTATCTCCATCCGTGAAAAGGGTTGTGGATGGGGCCACAGCAGAGGTGGGTGTAGCCTGGCTTGCAGATGAGCCAGCAGAACGGGGGTTGGTCGGAGAAGAAGCACCAATAATTTGGTTCATGTGTGAGATACCTGTTTGCTTATGAAAAAAATCTGAAACTGACGGCTGGGTTTAATGATTATAGAAGATGTGTTTAATGATCATAGAAGAATTGTATAAAATTATGCTATCCGTTTTCAACTTTTCAAGGGTTAGGAGCAAATTAGGCTCCTCGCAAGGATGAGGTTAGAGACCTCCCGCAAGGTGGGGTTAGGCCCCCTCCACAAGGGTGGAGTTAGGGCTCCTGGAAGGATGGAGAACGCAAAGAAGCTGCCCTTTACAAGAAGCCCTCCTTTAAAAAGCCTCTCATTGCCTTTTTTATTGATGCCTTTTTATTTCTTTTTCTTCAGCATTTTCTTGCGTTTTTTCTCTCTTTTATTCCACCTTAATTCCTTCTTGATTACCTCTTTAATGTCAATGTCGCCTTAATCCTCCTACCCTAGTCAGGGGAGTCCTTCTTTTTGCTGGTATTTTGCTTTAATTCTCTCCTTTGAGGGAAAAGAAGGGCAAGCCATGTGGGGTAAGTGGGTAGGTGGGCAAGTAGGCAGGAGGCAACTCTATTTTCTTTTCGTTTTTTTTAATTTCCCTCTTGCATCGTCCTTAAAATCAGAATAAATAAGGGCCACTAGCACGAAGCGGGCGTAGCTCAGGGGTAGAGCACAACCTTGCCAAGGTTGGGGTCGTGGGTTCGAATCCCATCGCCCGCTCCAGAAAACCTTATAAATACTGGTGTTTTTGGAGCGGTGCTTTTCTGTAAAAAACCCTTCCAATCTCAGCGTTTTACGTTAGCAGCAAGCTTTTGGTGCTCGGTTTGGCTCGTGGCACTCGCACAGCTTTTAAACTGTAACTTTTCCCAGTTTTAATCAGGATCTGCCCAACCGTGGGGGAAGATGCATATGTTTATGGGTGTTGGCATGATCAAGCGGTAAGCCCGTTGCTGCATAGGCCTTAAACTGGGCTGTCATTTCTACCTGTAAGGCAAAGCGGACGGCTAGTACTCTAGTGGCACAACGCCCAGCAGCAAGGCGACAGCCCAATATGCCAAACCAGAGGCAACCTTGAACCCATTGGGAATGGTAAAGGTTGTGGATACTCCTTATTCCATCATGTCTATTTCTCATATTATCTATTTCGCATATAGTATGGATAAGGGCAGAGTTGAGCCAACTGACGCCTTGAGAAAAGGTTTGTATTTTCTTGCGCCTCGTGAATGCCCTATCTGATGAAGAAGGAAGAACCTCCCTCTCTGCGGTTTCAAAAACATGTATGCGGGTTCATGAGAGAAGCCATACTGATTAACGAGAGGAGCCATGCAGAAAAGGGATGATCAGGGCTATGGTCGCGGGGGGCATGGCAAGAGAGGAGAGAGGGTAAGGCTCTGCAAGGGGTGCACTGAGCAGGTGATTCACTCCCCGTTTTTTTAGCAGGTTATTTGCTTTTCGTTTTTCAAGCCTGACAGCTTTATCTTCTGTAACTTTTTATCTCTGTAATTTTTATGGCCGTTTGGCGGCTGCGCCGGAGCCAGGAAACGTTCTTTCAAAGGGTATCTAGGCACAAGCGATATCTAGGTAACGGATAGCCTAGGTTAGGGATATCTAGGGGAAAGTCTTGGTGCCAGCTATGCCCACCTTTTCGATAAGATAATCTTTTCGATCAGAGTCTGTTCCTGTTTTGTAAGAGGAGTTTGATATCGAAAAGCTCCAACAAAGCCTTCACCCCGAACGGGATGCCCTGTTTGGATATCTGGGGTTACAAACCTTGTATGACCGCTATCTGCTGAAATACGGATGACAAACACTTTGAAGCCCCTCAGCTGTTTTTAATGCGGGTTGCTATGGGCCTGGCTATTCAAGTTCTGTTTCGTGATATAGGCCAAATTTTTGGCAAGACCAAACTTGGGGTCAGGCCAAAAATTTGGGTCAGGATAGGCTGCAAGCCCAGAAGAACGGGGTTCCTTTCTTTGATCAACCCATCTCTTTGAGAAACTTATGATTTATAGCCTTCAAAACCAAGAGGGGATTGCTGACACAGAGTTCTGCTGTGGTTAAGGTTGTACATACACACTATCGCTCATAAAGATTATTACTCAAAGGCTCCGTAGCCCCTCCGCATCTCCTTGGCCGCGGGGTAAAGCTTATTGCCCCCGATACTGCTTTTATGTAGGGAATACTGAGCGAGCAGAAGGGGTGATAATCCATCCCTTATGGGGTCTTCGAGCCAGACATAGTCGTTTAGGCATGGTCCTTCAGGCGTGATCGTTCATAAGGATGTCGAGATGAAATCCTTTAGTAGTCTTGCAAATTATATTCTCCATAACCAGGCCATTATAGGGCCTTATGCCCGTATTCGCCCCGAATTAAAAGTGAGAGAGGCGGTCATTATGTTGGCCATGGCTTATGTTGTCGCATCTTCTGGTTGGAGGAGGGGAGCCTTATGAGCTGTGCAGCCCGCAGGAGCGTATTGAAGGGGCTCATATTGAAAAAAATATTTCTGTGATGGGGGTGGAAAATTTTCTTAAAACTTTCAAAAGTAAAGAAAATCTAAAAAAAGTTAAAAAATAGATAATTAATTATTGCGACAAAAGAATAATTTCAGTATGACTAAAGAGGTAGACTATAGCGTTATAGCTACGTTTTTCACGCATAGGTTTAGTGGCTTGACTCAATCCCCTGCTGTTACGGCAGGGGATTTCTTTATTTCGTCCTCATTCCATGGGGGTATAAGAGGATTTTAGGCCAGCATGCCGCCATCAATCGTAATGCTGGCACCTGTCATATAAGGGCTTTTGCCCTGTGCAATATAAAGGGCCATATTGGCAATATCGCTGACCTCTCCAACCCGTTTTAGGGGGACTGCAGAAACGAATTCATCCCGTACAGAATCATCGGGAATGAAGTCGTTAAACATTCTGGTTGCAATAGGGCCAGGGGCAATGGCATTGACTTTGACGTCAAAAGGGGCGGCCTCAAGTGCTGCGGTTTTGGTGAGCCCTTCTACGGCATGCTTGCTGGCTACGTACAGTCCAGCACTGGGGCTTCCCATTTTTCCTGCAATAGAGGACATATTGATAATAGTGCCAGATTTTTGCTTATACATGGCCGCTAGCTCATATTTGAGCGAGAGAATAACCCCAAGCACATTCGTATCAAATGTATAGTAATAGGACTCGGTTGTAACGTCTGTAAGGGGTAATGCCTTGCCCTCGGTGCCGGCATTGTTCACGGCAACATCCAGCCTTCCAAACTTGCTGAGGCAAAAATCGACCAGGGCTTTAACTTGGTCCTCTTTCTGAACATCGCTTTTAAAGAAGAAAGCCTCAGCACCCAATTTTTGGAGTTCGGCTTCCAATGCCTTGCCTGCTTCATCCCTACGACCGGAGACAACCAGTTTAAAGTCGTTTTTAGCAAATAAAAGAGCCGTTTCATGGCCAATACCGGTAAGAGCGCCAGTAATGAGAGCGACTTTACGCATGGATTGATATCCTTTTCATTGTATGATTCTTTAGAAAGAAGCCCTGAAATCCGTAACCTTTCAGAACTTAAACGCCAGGTTATAGGCAAACCCTATGGAGTGCCGTAAAAATGAGGTTACGGTCGTGCAGCACTCTATCGATATGGCGTGTTAACAGGGGCAAAGATACAGCAAGAATTTCAAAAAACATAGGAAAAATAGGTTTTAAATTTCACAAGGCCCTCAAAACAGCTTCACATTTGGCGGATTAATGCCTTCTCTTACGATTGAGAACTGGCTTACCGATTACAGTCCTAACACTGTCCAATCCGTCTGTCTGACCAGTAATATTGAGGACATCCGTAGGAGATGCATGAATTTTCAGGGGCAAAGGCAATGGTGTCATCAATACTGCCCCTTCGGGTTGGAAGGGTTTGGCCAGGAGCCTGTCAAGAAAAGTTTTAAAGAGGGATTGAAGATTTGAGCCTTCACAAGAGTATACCTCATAAAGGCAGGGCTTGTGGGGAGTGAACCCTCCTAGAGGGATTTTACAGGGATTTTACGGGGCCTATGGGGCCGCTTCTTTATCTGGTGCAAAATCAGATATTGGAAGAAACAGGAAGGTCGTGGATTCCTAAAGTGGTTATGGATGAAGTTGCCATGATTTTGGATATGGCTCCTATTAGAGTGTATGAAGTAGCGAGTTTCTACACAAAGAAGGTAGAATGTTTACCTATGCCTTACGGTTTAGTTTGTTTTTGCACATAACAATAAACTCAACAGGATGCCGTAAGGGCTAAATTAAAAGCCCATTGAGAAACCTACGGTACTTTTTTTAAAAACTTACGCAGCCCAGATCGGGGGGGAACATGCTTTTACCGATTGCTAAAAAGCCAGCTTCAACAGACCTTTCTACGAAGGGACTACCGAAGCTGGTGGGAGTTTAGCAAGAAAATTATGCGATACAAAACAAATATAACCATCTAAAGATGTAGTTAAGACCGCAAAAATAAAATTAATAAAATTTTAATGATTTGTAAATAGAAAATTTTTTCTCTATTTTAACCAGTATTTTGGTTTTTTTATTTTTGGCAAGTAAATAGAAAATTTACAAAAAATAAAAACAACTTTATCGAAAACTAAAAATAATAATGATACGCATTTAAATGTTTTATTGCTGGAACAGTTTATCCCCTGCTGTGTGGGGTTATCCTTAAAGGCTAAGATAACAGGCCAATAAGGAATAAATTCTCTCAAAGAGAAAAAAGGATATTATGCAAAAAGCGAATAAGATCGATGCCCGTTTTTAAAGGCATGCTCTTATTCGTTTTCGCTGTAGGCGCAATTCTGAGTAGACGCGACTTTTGAGAGCTTATCGTCTCTCTTAGGTCAGGGGGCAAGGTAGGGGGGGGTGTTAAGCGGGGTCGATAAGGGCAAAAGGGGCTGGGAACATATCGTTACATTTTCTTTGTTCTGCAAAGCCATGTTCCAGAAAATGTACCAAGGGCCAGGTGGTATAATGGGGATGTTGAACAATATCCGGATTATGTCGACCATAGCTTTCTGCATCATAAAGAATAAACTCGTAACGGGCTGCCCCTGTTTCGGGGTTGGTGGTGACAAAGCGGGCTATTCCCCCGGCTGTTGCGGCCAGGTCGGCCAGCAAGCTTCCTTTCTGGAATTCCGTACGAAGGGTGGCAGCATTTCCAAACATGAGGGTGGTGTTACATTGTAGGGCTTCAAAATGGGTTAAGACCGAGGGGATAAACAGGCAAGCTGTGGTTTGATACCCGTTGCGATAGTCTTCTTCACTCATTTGGAAATAGGTTTTAAAGGGCCCATCATACTCAGCCAGGGCCTGAGGATCGTCAGGGTTAATATAGTGTTCCAGCTTCTGGCGGGCGTATTTTTGGGTATCTTCATACCGGTAGCGGTTATGAAGATGAATAAGGGTGAAGGGGGCTACAAACCAGTTTTCAGGAAAAATAGAGACGGGGTTATGAAACCCCCTATCCAGCTCTACGAGGGAGCCTTTTTTGAAGAAGCCTTTCTGGATAATCTGCGTGCGGAAAAACCCTGGCTCTTGTGGAATATTGAGCAAAACCCGACGAAGGACAAAGGTGGCGTTATGCTCTTTTAGGCTCTCAAACACCTGATGAATATTGGCCTTGTCAAAGCGGGGGCCTCGCTCGGAGGAAAGGGCTAAAAACTCATCACAATCCAGGGGAAAGACAAAATCGTACTCATCATTGGCATTGTCCCAGCCCTGAATGATAGAGGCGATAACAGCCCCCTTATTGAGAAAATCTTCCGAAGAGGAAAATTGCCTTAATACCGTACAGCCCTTGGTCTCATAATAAGAGAGGAGCGTATGGACAATAGGGTTGGAAGAGCCATTATCGATAATGGTAAGGTTTTCATAACCAAATAATGATGCATGATGGAGGATCCATGGTTCAAGAAGGATATCTTCATTTTTTTCCATCATTATGCAACGAATTTTTGCCAAAGGAAGCCTCACTAAGGTAGCGTGTTCAATCAACACTTGTTTTAAACTTATTTCATCGAGGGGTTTTGCAGAAAACAGAAGAGGGTGTTTTGGTACAAGGGATTATCCCCTATCAGGTATTGGTTTTTTATCCTAATAGACAGCATGGGCAGGCAAGAAGAGTTTTCCTGGTGTTATGGTGAAAAATTTCACTTTGTTAATCCTGTTTTCCTTATGTTGCTATTTATCAGTTTTCAAATGATTTGTTAAGTGGCAGCGCATTTTTTCTTGCTCAACTGTTCTAGGATGACCTGCTTTTGATTATTGTTGTAAGGAATGGTTGTCAGGAATGATAGAACTCTCTACGAGAAGATTGAGGTTTTTGTAAGATGTCTCTAGGGGGGTGCCGTATGGGTTGCCTTGTGAACAATATCTCGCAAAGCCTGGTTAAAAGTTTCTTTGCTACAGTCCTGTTCTATTCTTTTTAGAGCATTAAGGCGAAGCTTCTCCCATAAAGCCTGAGAAGTATAGAGCTGGTGCAGGCATTGGGCAAAAAGGGCGGGATCTTCACTGGTGGTAGCGAGCAGATCTTCACCATTTTGCCAGCCAATTTGCTCAGCCAGAAGAGAGGTGCAAACGACAGGAATACCGTAAGAGGCCGCTTCGTGAATCTTAAAGGGAATGCCCCCGGCATAACGGGTAGGCGCTACAAAGACGCGGTGGGCATCGTAGAGATCTTCTGTATTGTCCACATATCCCAATAGTTGGACATGGGGGGCAATTTTCATTTTTTTAATGTTGATAGAGGGTTTAGTAAACCCGGCAATAGAGAGTTTGTAGTCTTCCTCCATCAGGTTATCCAACAGGGGAACAACCTCCTCAAGGAGCCATTCAAGACTATCATAATTAGGGCTGTTATAATCATGGATAGCGCCAACAAACAGGAAATTTCGCCGTTGGGTAAAATTGCTGGGGGTCGGGTGAGGCTGTATGGTATGGCCCAGCACGCTGACATTGTCATAACCCGCAGACATAATGTGGTTTTTATCAATATCGTTAACCGCCACAATCTGGCGAGCGTAAGAAGCAGGCTTAAGCTCGGCCTTAAGTTCCTCTTCCTCATCTTCAGGGTGGTTCAGGGTTTCAAGCGAAATGCCTGCCTTTTCAGCCTTGCGCACCTCTAGGGGGTATTTCATGAAATTGCGGGGGGTGACCACGGCTTCCGTATCTAGCACAATGTTTTCAAACGGAAAGAATTTGTAGCATTTACTAAAAATGGGCAAGAGCCGGTTCAGGTTATGGGTTCTTCCTACCCACACCAGGTCAAAATAGCCCAGGCGGTTTTTAAGGAAGGAATCCAGATTGGTGATGTTATTGTTAATCAGGATTTCAACCGTATCGGGAAAGGCATTATACGCTTCAGCAACCCGGATTGCCGTAGGGTTTACCGGATAGACAGAGACCTGACAGCCAATTTCAACCAGGCTGTGGATCACATCGTTAGAGCGTACATACCCAGAGCCCAATCCCCTAAAAGGGATCTGGTCTTCAAAAAACAGTACTTTCAGGTGTTTTTTGTTGCTATTGGCTGCCATCAGGGCATTTTCGGGGTGAGAGGGGTATTTGTGTTCCAGAAAATCGGCATGTTGTTTGGTAAACTGGGCCAGGTTTTTACCGATAAGACTGACAGAGTTACTCTTCCCAAAAGAGCCATGCTCCATATGTTCTATCATCACCGTGGGATCGTAAACCACCTTGTAGCCGGCTTTTTGGGCGCGAATGCACAGGTCCGTATCTTCATAATAAGCGGGCTGGAAAATGGGATCAAACCCTTTGAGGGCGTGGATCACATCGCTTTTACCGAGCAAGAAAACGCCTGAGCAAAAATCGACTTCCCGAATAAAATTAGCCTCTGGCGTATTGGGGTTTTCATCCCGGAGATAGCCTAAGGTCGTTCCATCCCGCCAAACAATGCTGCCAGCTTCTTGCAATTTGCCATTGCTACGAATGATTTTCCCCCCCACCAGGCCAATGTCTGGGCTGGAGTTCAGGCGTTTAAGGGCATTGGCAATGGCATGCGGATAAAGGAAGATATCGTTGTTAATATATAAGATCGCTGCAGAATGCACATAGGTTAAGGCTTCGTTACAACTGCGTAAAAACCCGATATTGCGGTTAAATTTAAGGATTGTCGCCCCTTTAACATAATGCTCTAAATGGCGTGTCTCATCTTGTGAGCCAGAGTCCACCAAGATCATTTCCATATTGCCGTTATAATTTTGGCGGATGGAGTGTAGGCTTTGCAAGGTAAGGTTAAACTGGTTGTTCAACACCATGATCAGGCTAACATCAGGCCGGCCCCGAAAGGAAAAATCTACAATATGGCGAAAGGCATGCGGGAGAAGGTAGCTGGCCTTGCTTTTAAACAACATGCGGCTTTCTTCTTCAGCCGGTAGCGACATATCGCTTTTAAACCCTTGCTGCTTGTTCAGCAGCCAGCCTTCAAAAGGGTTTTCGATGAGCCCATTGAGGATGTTGTTTTGGATATTGGGGCTTTCATCATACACCGTTTTTAGGTCAAGCTCTTGAGAAGGTTGGCGGAATTCATTTGCCCCATGTTTAATGAAATGCTCATACCCGTTACGGATGTAGCCAGCCCGGATGGTATTTTCAATATCTGGGTAATGGGCCAGATAGAAGGATTCAGAAAAATCCTCCAAAGGGTTAAAGTCCATAGGTGTGGTGTTGGTCAGGTAATGGTGAAGGGCAGAGAGATATTCCTCCTTCTTTATGGCCTTTTCCACTTTAGGATACTGGTTTAAATACCATTCCACATCAAAAAACAAGGTGGTGTTCACCCTTTTGAGCACTTCCTTGCGGTGGGACATTAAACAGCTATAAGCCCCGATATTTTCCAGGTGATAGCCGATGCGGTACAGCTCGTTGGAAACCTGGATGGGGTTGTAAAGATAATGTCCTTTTCGTTGTTGCAAGTCGCCAATAAAAAGGTAATGGTCGTAAAAATTCAGCAAGCACAGGTCGCTGAGGTCTCGCTCACTGACATCGGGGTTGATATCGGTATAATATCCTTCCGAGAAGAGCCAGATAGGATCGTATTTTTCATTCACACCTCTTTGGCAATAATGCAAAAACCCAGAGCGAAACAGGCCCGATTCTACGGCATGATTAACCGCTCCATAGCGGGTGCGATACCATTTTTCATCAAAAAAGGCGTTGGGGGAATGCTGAAGGGTTATCCCTTCCGTCATGTAGTAATCCCGCAGGCTGTGAAGGCTAAGTTCTCGCATACGGTCGGAAACGGCAGGGTAGTTTTTCCTATACCACACTTCATCAATCTGTTTCCATAAGGGGAGCCAGTTAGTTTCAGCGCGGGCTATTAGCCAGGTGTTAAAAACCAGCAGGTCTTCTGCTGTGGGTGGAGCATTTTGGATACTATCGGGGTTATCATCAGCCTTCACGAGGTAGGCATCAAGAATTTCTCCACCCACAATGTCTCCACATTTCGAAAGCAGACAAAACCGGTAAGTGCCGGCCTCAAAGCGGATCAAACTATGCTGGGGGTTAATTTGCACCTCAAAACCAAGATGATCAGAAGTGCGGCCATAAGCATTTTGAACATCAGCACGGGCGACAATCTTGGTGGAAAAAATATCCAGCGTCGTCATGTCGCCTTCTTTAAAAACCCCAACAGAAATAAGAGAGTCTTCCTTACTTCCTTCTATAAAAGCCCAGCCTTTTAGCTCAAAATGCCCATTCTCCAATATTGTGGTACTGTCAATACAGGTATGAAGAGCATGTTTTTTAAACAGAATCGTCTGCTTTTTGTCATCAAAAATTATTCTGTTATGGGTTTTTTTTGCGGTGTTACCGTTTTTTCTACCATTATACATTATACACTCTAGCTGGATGTTTTTTTAAAACAGAATAATTTTATTAAAGAGGTCAGCTTTTCAGAAAATTATGGGTTCTTAAAACTTCCATCACGTTCTGGATGCGCTTTTCATAGGTGTGATCTTTAAGGGTGCGATCCTGGGCTTTTTGGGCGGTTTGAAGAATAAGGCTGTTATTATCGAGGAATCGCTCAAGGATTTTTTCAAAATCATGAGCATTGGAAAATGTCGGGATTTCATCCTTCTGGTAATAAGTATGGATTTCGAAAGTATCTTCATAAAAAATCTGCATGGCTCCAGCCAGGGCAGCCTCAAACGTGCGGGGCCCGGGTGAGGAAGGCATAATCATGAAGCGCTTATTCTCAAAATGCAAGCTACGCCCCAGATTCAGCACAATTTTTGAGCGTTGGTAAAGCTCAATAACCTGTTCTTTATCGATACGAGCATCTGAAAAGCCAATGCCGAACTCTCCCCACCCTGGGCCAATAATGCGGATATTAAGGTTCCGTAGGATAGGCAACAAGTTCCGGACAATATCTTTACGGTTGGTGAAGGCCACCCCGCAGAAAAAAACATCGATATTCTTTTCAATCGTGGTGTTGATAGGAACATAATGCAGTTTTTTACTCGCCCCCAAGGCCAGGTGATAGGCATGGGGATGATCATAAAAGTTGGTGCCCCACTTATCGCAAGAGAAGATCACATCAAAATCATCTGTAATACGGTAGCAGGCATCTTGTTCATAGGGGTCTTCTGTGGCCCAGAATACGGTTACAGCGCCAATGGCATGGGCCTTGCGGCAAATTTCCCCGAAATAGATACTTTCTGGCAGGTAAGAGCCAATGGCAAACACAACGGTCGGGCGTATGGTTTCTACCGCAGCGGCAGCCCCTGTAATATTAATGGCAATAACATTATCTTCTCCCACTATGGCTGCCCATCCATCCATAATGGATTCACGAACCTGGCGGTTCGCCTGAGATTCATAGCGGCCACCACTACAGATCATGACCTTGTTCTGGGTTGTGGTTTTGACGTCTTTAACTTCTTTGGCTTCAGTTTTGACTTCAGTCGGTTTTTTCATTGATCAAACTCTGGTGGGTTATGCAAAAATTTTATTTTTGGACTGCTTGGTGCTAATGGCGTTTATAGAAGCCTGAAGTTCTTCACTGTTTGGGCTACTTTCCTGGATTTCCTTGACTTTATTATTTTCAATGGCAATCACCACGTTGGTCTCAGCAAGGGCGTAGTTGTTATGCACAACATTGGCCAAGTAAACGCGGTATTGGCCATTTAATGTGGCATAGAACCCCTGATCAAGCCAGATTTCAGAAACAAAACCACTGCACAGGGGGGCATCGTGATAGGTGCTTTTTAAATCATGGCGAATCCCGCAATTGGTAGCAAAAACAAAGAATTCGTGGGTTTTTTCATCCACCAGAATAACATACAGGAAGCCAAGGATCATGGCCTTGCGCGTAAAAGCCCACCCCGAGATGGTCATATCAGGAAGGGTCGCTGCCAGGGCCTCATCATCAGAAACGGTTGTCGCTACCTGGAAGTCAAACTCCATTTCGAGCTCTGGATTAAATTCGATATTCTCATGAGGGAGAGTCTCGTATTTAATCCCTTTGATAATGCCATTCTTGCGGGTAATGTTTAAGAAATTGTCAACAATGGTCTGGTTGCTGTTAAACACCTGGGCCACGCTGATAATTTTCCCTTCCTTAACGGTCATATCAATCGGGGTGAGCTGGTAGTGGGCCTCGCCGTTAATGACGTTCAGCAAGGCAATATGGTAAGTGCCTTCTGTCCATTTCCCCCGCAGGGCCACACGGGTATAGAAGCCAGAACGCGGTGGGGCATAGGTGATATTTTTGGTGACATCCTCCCTGAGGGAGCGTTGGGTTTCCATAAAGATGGCTTCGTCATTTTCTGTATTGAGCAAAACAACAAATATGGTCCCAGCGTTGGAAATGTCCGGCACCACAAACCATCCCTGCATGGAGAATTCATAGGCTTCACGAAAATTGCTTTCATTATCCACATTGGGTCTGAAACCGCACACTTCATCCACATAGAAAAGGTTCCCCTGCACCCCGGCCCAATCGGTAACAGGAACGGGTAGTTCGGTGAAGACATCGCGGATGGTTGGTGGATCAAAGATATGGCGTGGCGGGGCCTGATGTTTCCAGGAGACATGAGGTAGGAAGTGCAGGCGGCCTAGATCAAGCTGGAGGTTGCTTAAGCCAAATTTGCGTTTGGGTAAAACATCCTGATAGATGGCAAAAAGCTCCTTGGCGTAGGCGTTGGCGTTAACCCCAAGGTCAGAGGCGGCAATGGTTTCCATCATCTGTTTTCTTAAAGGCTCATCAGAACGGATTAGCTCAAGACAGTTAATCACCCCGCTGGCATCGCCTACTTCAACCTTTAACCCGTTGACGCCATGGACAACCCTATCGCCTAGCGCCCCGATATCCGTAACAATGGGAATAAGGTTGTACTGCCAGGATTCAGAAAGGGAGATACAGTAGGTTTCGGGCCATATGGAAAGGTTAAGGGCCACATCGGCAATGGCAATCTGGGCGATATCGCCAAGGGAGTAAGACCCATGGACAATCACGTTTTTCTGCCCCAGATTTTCAAGTACAGAGGCATAATCAGGGGGGACATAGCCCCAGATATGGAATTCATAAAGGTCGAGGTTGGCCGTTTTGATAACATTCAGGATGTTGTCAGCACCCTTGGAGCGAAGGAAGTTGCCCACAATGGCCACCCTTAGAGGGCGTCCTTCAAGGGGTTCGTACTGTTTTTTGGCCGCAGGCAAGACCGTTTCAGGAGAAGGGATCCCGATAATGTGGTTTTTCTTGTGTTCCAGAACCGGATAGATGGTTTTGGTCAGATGATAGGAATGTTCTGTGCCGAAAAGACCAATATCGATACACTTCATGGCCTTGGCAATAAATCCACGCCGTGTGGCCTGAGCTCCAAATTCAATATTTTCAGCATTTTTCAGGCAAATATCACATTTGGTAAGCGAGTATTTTTCAATGTTACAGAAACGCTGGTCATAATCCAGCAGATTATAACGAGCACATACGGCTACAAAGTCATGGAAGGAGAATACCACCCCAACCCCACAGCCCTTGGCGATAATGGGAAGGGAGAAGGCATGGTGCCCAAGATGCTGGAAATGGACAATGTCTATATTATATTGGGAAATAACGCTGGCAAAGGCGCGCTCTTCTGGCCCATCGTGTAAATTGTCCAACCAGGGAATCTCTGGCATGTCAAAGCGTTCCAGCTCTTTCCCGTTGGCATCGATTAAGCGGCAGTGGTTTCCACGGCGCAGCCAGAAGTAAAAGTCTACATCGCGCCCTAGGGTTGAACAAAGAATTTGCTGATAAACCTCAACTCCGCCCCAAACCTGTTCATGAATGGTGGAGTGGGTGCACATCATCACTTTAATACGGTTATTGCGTGTGGGAGGCTGGGGGTTAGGGACTGTGGTATTACGCAGGAAATTCGCCTTGGTAAGAGTTGCCATTTCCTTAAGGCGGTTTTCGTAAAGGTGGCTCGATTCGACAGATTTTTGCGCTGCCGTGGCCAGCTTGGTGCGTAAGCCCTTTTTGGTCAGGATAGCGTGGATATGAGAGGTGAGCTCGGTAATATTATGGGCAAGGCTTGTTCCCTTTACGCTTTCGAAATATTTCACATCCATCTCTGAAGGGATTTCCACAACCTGCGCAGTGCCTGCAAGCCCTAGCTCGTAAAACCGTGGGCCGGGCGCTGTCGCTTGGCCCACATCGCCATGGCTGGCGTAGTTGCGGAACATGGTGAGCGTTACAGCACTGGCGTTGGCAAAATCAATAAAGGCTTCATGGCTGATGGGGCGGGGGATGACATAAGCTGCCAGATCAGCCGGCAGGGGCGGGAGATATTCGTTCACCGGGCAGACCAGCTTAAAGCGAGCCTCGGGGAAGCTAACCAACAGGTGGCGCAAAACATCCACCCGGTTTGGCCACATGGTTCCCGCAAAGAAAATGTCGTAATCGAGCTCTTCGGGGGTTTTTATCTTCCGGTAATGCAATGAAGGGTTCGCAGCCAGGGGTAGATAATGGCAGGTCGTTTTATAATGCGGCACACAGGAAGGGTCATTGGTGAAAACATAGTCAAATAATGTTGTATTTTTAACGTTGATATCGAGCATGAAAGGGTCTTCAAAGGCCCAGAATATCATGGTTTTAAAACTGGGACGCAAGCGCCTGATTTGCTCAATGTCTATTCTTTGTCCATCAATGCAGATCAGCACGTCGTGCTCACCAGTAGCAGCAATGGCCATTAAGGACATATCATCAGCAACGACAATATTTTCACTTCCCCACAATTGTTTGGCAGAGCGTTCAATGGCCAAAGTAAGGTAGGAATTCGAGTTGTGAGTATAGTTTGTGTTGTAGATTATGGCCATATCTTACCTGGACTTTTCTTACCTGAACTTAAGTTGGTTTTAATTTGAAAATACGACTTTATTATTTCGATTAAGCAACAGTATACGCACAAGAGTGAAAAAGAAAGTCCTCTATACATTTGTTACTGGGTATAGCATGGGTTTGCATGATCTCTTTCCTTTCCTCCTATTCTGCTGATCGAAGTATTAACAAAAAATTATGAAGCGAACTCTGTGAATGAGTTATAGGAATAATTTAGTTTTTGTAAACTCAAAATTTAAAAAAACGATTTTTAAATGAATTTTTCACTTTATTCCAAACTTTTCCTAGAAAGCTCCCTGAAACGCGTAGTCATTTTTATAGCCTTTGCATGAATTTTTTGTTTTTTTCTGGGCAAAGATTTCACATCTTCAATAAAAGAACAAAGTGAATTAACGTTTAAAAGTTCGCATATCACAATGTTTTTTCTTGAAGGGTGTTCTCTGATAAGTTTTTCTGGTGGGTTATCAGGCTTTATCAGGGGTTAGCCTTATGGTTTTTCGTCCAGTGCCCTGTCCTGTCTTCTGCCCAGTTTTTTACCAGTTTTCTGCTATGCGGGGTATTTCTGGCGATCGTTTTGGCCTATAAGATTCTCTGGCCGGTGAGACTCTCTAGAGTTTCTTTTGCTGAGAGGAGTGTGTTGTATTTTTACCTCATGCTCCTTGCTCGGAACCGTAACTTTTTTCTCGCAGGGTAAACCTGGCAACTCGCAAGGCGAAGCTGGCCAGAAGATGAGGCTGGCAAGAAGCGGAGAGGGTGTTTAAAAGCCGGTCTGCAAAAATGTCAATAAAAAAAGTGCCAATAAAAAATTCTGATCAAAGGGTTTTTGCGTACACCAGTGTGGAAGCCTTTTGCCTAAGGGTTGAAGGCTTTAAGGCGTTGGTTTACGGAGCCTTATTGGAGGCTTATCGGAGCTTTATCGGGGGCTATTGAGCAGGTCCTTATTGGGCTGGTCGGGTTTTAAGCGGGCCGAATTGCGGTGAGGCCGGAAAGGTGGTTTGTGGCGTAAGCTCGGTGCAATAATAGGCATCGCCAGTTTCTACCACACCGCCAGAGCTGATCTCTGTGGGCGAGGTGGTATCGTAGCTGACCACGACAACAAGGTTGGCTCCTTTGCGGTAGGCACGGTTTATCAAGTCGTTGCGTGCACTCTGGATGGTCGAGGCCAGGCCATCAGAAATCCACATTTCGTTAGACCCCCTGACCTGGCCAAGGAAGTGGCAGGCTTTACTTAAAGGATCAACAGAGACAACTTTTACGGTTTCTGCACCGGCATCAAGGCTTTCTCCTGCGCAACCAGCCAGGGAGGTGCTGCATAATGCTGCAAGGAGAAAAACAGAAAGCGGCCGGTAAAACAGCATGGTGGAAGTCCTTTTTGGCGAGAGATCAGTTATTCAGTTATAGGGTAATGTCTGTAGCATAACAGCCATTTATATACCATATACAATACAATTTTTTACTCTGATAAGGAAAATCTGCCTTTCTCTTCTTGCCTCTTTTTTCCGGCCTCTTTTTGAGGCTGGCTTTCTCTTTATTCAATTTCTTCTTTACTCAACGCCCGTAAGGGCCTTTTAAAAAACGAGTAAAAACCGAGGGCCCTTGCAGGAAGAGTGAAAAAATAGTTACGGAGGGAAGAAAATATTTGTGGAATATTATTCCGTAATGGGGTTGCCTTCCTAAGGAAAACACGCTGAACCATGAATTCTCCCGACATGGCTCCCCGACATGGCTCCCCGACATGGCTCCCCGACATGGCTCCCCGACATGGCTCCCCGACATGGCTCCCCGACATGGCTCCCCGACATGGCTCCCCGACATGGCTCCCCGACATGGCTCCCCGACATGGCTCCCCGACATGGCTCCCTCGAAAGTGGGGCTGAGAGACATTGAGTGTTTTATGAAAAATGATGGGTCATAAACATAAGCCGTAGGGGGAAAGGGCAGAAAGGGATTAGAGGGGCTTTGGTGGGCTGCTTGTCTCCCCATGGTGTATTTCATGAGGAGATATGGGGAGAGCGGGAAAATAGAGCTTGGGGAGTATAACCCACCCTGGAACAACAACCCTGGATAACCTTGGAACAACCCTGAAATAACTCTGGAATAACCTTGGGGGCATCATATCTTGGGGCATGGCCCTGAGATATGATCCTGAGGCAGGGTTCTCGGGTATAATCCTTGGGCATAATTCTGGGGCATAATCCTGGGGTGGGGTCGGGGGGTTAAGAGTGAGGGGCAAAAAGAATAACCACACACCCTGCAATGGCCAATGCCGCACCGGTGATATCCCATAAATCGGGCATGGTACGTTCAATGGTTCCCATCCATACAAGGCAGCAGGCAATATAAATGCCGCCATAGGCAGCAAAAGCCCTTCCGGCGTAGGGGGTATTCATATGGCTGAGAAGCCCTGCAAAAAGGCTTAACAAGGCAAGCCCTGCCATAAGCCATAAAAAAGATTTGTGCAGGCGCAACGTTGTCCAGAAAACAAAACAGCCGGAAATTTCAGCAAAGGCTGCAACAAGGGCAATCAGGAGGGTTTTCATACGACGATCCTTAACGAAGAGGAGAAGAGGAGTTAGCAGAGAAGAGTATAAAGAATAGAAGCAGAAAAACCATTATGCTGAGGCGAAAAACAAACGGGGTAGGGTGGAGAAAGGTAGAGTCCCGATGGACCTTCCGCCAAAACTCCTAAGCCAGAGCCTCTCAGCGAGAATCCATCAGCCAGAATCCCTAAGCCAGAACCGCTTAGGCTGAACCTCACAGCTAGAACCCCTGAGCTAGAACCGCTCGGACTGCATCAAGTTTATCGTGAAAAGGGCTCTTTGATCGGCTCTTCTCCCAAAGATTTTCTGGTCAGGCGTGTTCTACCATGAGAGCCAGATTTTACCCTAAGAGGTATAGGGTTGGCAGGCGTTTTTTGGTCGTAGGATTGTCTCTAATTATGCGCCATTTCCCACGAGAGCAATGCCGCCTGGACTCCCTCAAGGATTTTTCCTCTATTGATGGGAACCTTTCTCTTGAGGAGGGCTGCATGTATCTCTCCTGATGATATCGATGATATTCCTTCTCTCTATGGGGAAACCTAAGACAACGGGCTGGTCTTGGCCACTTTTTCATGGCATTTCCAAAGATAAGGAGGGGTCAAAAAATAGGGGTCAAGAAAACAGGCACCAAGAAAGAAGCTACCGACCCAATAGGAGATGAAAGATTTTCGCCCCCACCAGGCATTGTTCACCGCTATAAGGACAGAGCCCTTCTTAAACCTATTCATATCTGCCCTTTATATTGCCGTTTTTGTTTTCGTCGTGAAAAGGTGGGGCCCAACCATGGCTTGCTCACCGATGATGAACTTGATAATGCCTTGGAATGGATTGCCCGCCACCCCGATATTTCAGAAATTATTCTTACCGGCGGTGATCCTCTTATGCTCCCCTTTCGCCGATTAAAAATGATCCATGGGGAGCGAAGGGTAGATTTGGTGCATGGGTTTTTGGATGCGGCCTGCTTTGGGGAGACAAGATTTTAAAACCATTGGGAAAAAGTTGGAGGAAAATAGTACGAGTTTTATTTTCCCCCTTGAGAATGAACAGTGCAGAATGACCATCGCCTAATCGGTAGCATAGCGCCAGGCTGCTACAGCGCACTCTGGGTCGTAATTTTCAATTATACGGTCTATGTCGGCCAAGGCAGAGGGTAATTCATCTTCTGTTAAGGAGGTGGCACATTCCTGCGCAGTATTGATAAGGATTTGCACCGGGTGGAGGGGGGCTAGGGTTAGGCCATGCTGGTTACAGCGTCGGTGAAGCGTTTGGGCGAAGGTCAGGCACTCTTTGGCCAGGGTGGAATAAAAAACAATTTCGTTTTTTTTCTCTTCTGTCATGAGGGCTTCATAGTTTTTGGCCAGGGGCTCTCTGTCTTCTTTATCCAATCTCATCGAAAAAACTCCATCAGTTAAGGGCCAAAAGGCCATTTTCAATGGTTTTTATAAACGGGGGTTTTATAAACGGATTTGGGCTTCTGTCTTGAAGGAGAGCGTGTATTCAGGGTACGGATCCAGAAGGCCCCTATCAGGAAGGGATGAGCCGCATATTTCCATAAAACCAAAAGATGCGACAGCTCGTGCAAAAATTGGACGGAAATAGCGCTTATATGATCTACATTAATCTTACGGCGTTTACCACAGGGGGGCAATGGCAAAAAACAGCAAAGGATCATTCTCTTGCTAGGTTCTTTAGGGGATTATAGGCTCTTTATGGGAAAACATCACCACCTTTGCTCGCCTATGGCAAAGCAGCGGGTGGGGGGTTGTTGTTTTAAACGAAAAGCCTTTGATCATCCCACCATTCAGAGGGGTTTTTACCCTCCTTTTTCATGAAATGAGCAAGTCTGTGAAATGGCAAATACCAGCCAATCTGCATGATGGCCAGCCGATCATAAAAAGAGAGGATGAAATAGGATAAGAACGTAAATCCTCTTGAAGAATCCCCTATTGAAAGAAGCAAGAGTTAAGCCTTAATCCCCAACAGGATATTAAGGCTATTATTCATAACAAAAACCCCCTTTATCTCCTTGGTAGAAGGCCGGCTGAAAGAGAGTTTGGGTTGAATAACGAATTTTCGGAAAAGAGGGGCATGTTATTGCGTTTGGCTGTTGGTTTATAACAGCTGGTAAGGATGGGTTGATGATGGGCATACGCTCTTCCCCCCCTTTTTCCAAAAAGCCTTGAAAGTGAAGCCTTGAGAGTGAAAAAAGAACACTAAAAGGCAGGTTTTTACGGCTTGTAGGGGGTATAAAGCCGATACAAGACGATTCTGGATCTTCTCGCTTGGTTTTTCTCTCTGTAGGGGAGAGGGAAAGAAAAAATAAAGAAACTCAAGAGCCCAGAAAAAATGATACGAAAACAATAGGTTATTTAATCAGGGGGCGTATTTTTACGGGTAGAAAAAACCGATACGAGAAAAAAATGTGAAATATCACTTGCGAAACATAAAAAACTGTCGTTATAAATAGATCAGAAGCAAGAACATAACAAGAACAACCATTGTTTCTCTTAAGCATTTATCACTAGAATATTTCACGAACACTAAGGAGCATTCAGAAACTATGCAAGGGGTTTTTTATCAAAAATTAGAACAAAATGAAAACATTTATAGGTAAGCTTTTGCTTCCCGCCTGGGTTTGGTTGGGTCTGTTTCAAGCAGAAAAAAAGCCAAAAGCGAAAGGCACCCAAACTGGCTTTTAACCCGGTTTTTCAATGTTCGCGAGAGTGCCTGAAAGTGTACAGTTTGAGGGAAAGGAGAAATCAGATGTCATCACTTAACAAAGTTCAGATTATGGGTAGACTGGGGGGAGACCCTATGGTTACAACCACCATGGCAGGAATACGCTGCGTGCGTTTTCATGTTGCCACAGGGGGAAGATGGAAAGATCGCAGGGGGATAGAACATAACGATACAGAATGGCATCGTGTGGTTGTTTTTCATGAGCGCACCATAGAAATTGTTGAAAAGCATTTTCGTAAGGGGTCTCCGGTTTTTGTAGAAGGGGAACTCCATACCCGCAAATGGCAGGATGAAAGTGGCCAAAGCCATTACCGTGCTGAAATTGTGGTTCCAGCCTTTCAATCCCGTGGAGTGTTATTCCCGCCGATTTTTCCCCAGAATTATATGGAAACGGCGGTTGATGGGGTGACCGAGGAGCATGATCCTTTAGCGGAGGGAGATGGCCCAGAGAAAGATCCAGAGAAAGGTCCAGAGAAAGAACTGGAGAAAGAACCAGAGAGGCAGGATCATCGTTTGGCCCATCATCAGGGTTCTGAAACCCAGCCGGATGAACCGCTAGAGAGAGAAGCCCCAGGAGGTAAAATACCAGGAGGTAAAATACCAGGAAGTAAAATACTGGGAAGTAAAACCCTGGAGAGTAAAACCCTAGGGAGCAAGGCTCTGGAAAGCAAAGCCATGGGAAGCCCTCTAGAGACATCCAGAGAGGGAAACCACACGGGGGAAGATCCAGCAGAAAGCCCTTTGTTCTCAGAAGAAAAAACGGCTATGGCGTTGGATGGGTTTGATGAAATCCCCCCTACACTTAGGCCCTATTGGGGAGAGGCCCGGGGAGAGGCCCTGAGTGAACGAGTGATGGAGGAAATCCCACCCTCTGCCTATGCCCAATGGTTGGATCATCAAGCTTTGCCAGCTGGGGGTACCAGGGTCGGGACTAGGGCGGCGGATACTGATTTAGATACCGGGGCAGTGACTGGGGTAGGTACCAGCCCTGGTGCCGGGGCAGAAGATGGTGAAGAGGCTGCTTATGGCGCACCCTTTCCCTTACCAGAAGAGTCAGCGGAGGGGAGAACGCCTCTTGCATCTTTTTCAAAAACGCCCCGTTCAGAAACAGCTAAAGTCAGGCTTAGGCATCTTCAGGAAAAGGTGCGTCAGCGCCGCGTAGAAGAACTCTCCGTTTTTCGTCCAACAACCTTACCCAAACATATCGGGCCTAATCCGGTTAAACACAATCCTTCGGAAGGGATAACCAAGGGGAGATCAGACTATGTTCAGGAAAAATCCCATACAGGGCATGACATCAGCCTAAAAGAGCAGGCTCATGTTTCTGACCAGGCTGTGCGGGGAGAAATCCATGGTATAAGGGGATGCGATCTTTTGCTGGAAAGGGATTCCGGCACGGGAGAGGCCTATGGAAAATCTTTCTTTCCTCCGCAGGATAGTCACGAGACCCAAATCTGGCCAGAGGGTGGCATTCCAGGGGGTGGCATTCTCGGGTTGGATCCACATTTGGTGGGAAGTGGTGATAACACACACACTTTACCCTATCCTGCCTCCTTACCAGGTTTTCCTCCACAGGGGCTAGGGCCTGTTGCCAAAAGCTAGGATCATCTTTCCCAAATGGGACGCATTTAAGGATACATTTTTAGGGTTATATTCGGTTCAGGGTTACATTTTGGGGGCATAGAGCCAAAAATACCAAGAGCTAAAAATACCATGGGCCCAAAAATATAGGGAATTCTTCTAAGGCGTGGGATTTCAGGAATGATACGGTATTATTATACAGAGAGAAATGATTATACAGATAGGCGATGGGTTTCTGTATCTCAATAAAGGAAGCACCAGACAGGAAAAGTTTTCAAAGCGACTTATCCTGTTATGGTGTTTTTCAAAAGGAAGCCCCTTATAAGAAAAAGGTTATATAATACCGTAAATAAGCTTTCTTTAGAGGGGGGAATGATGGTTTTGAAATGAGTGTTTTTACGTAAGTGTTTCTACGTGGGGTGGGGCCATTCTTGAAAGGTTCACAGTTTGAAAGATTCACCCTTTAAAATGGTTACACTTTAAAAGATTCACGCCTTAAAAAGTTTATAGGGGAGAGTTCATCTATGGTGAAGAAGGAGCGAAGCAATGCTAGACAGAGTGCCTCATTCGGTTTCCCCTCTCAGGGAAGGGGAGCAAGGAATGCATTTGTCACCCGTGGTGGAAAGGCGAGCCAGGCCACCGCAAACGGAAGAAATAGATGTCGCTTTCAAGAAAAAAGCTTCTAAAGAGGGCAAGCTTCCCGCCCCACTCACCCCGTCAGAGTGCGATTTGCGGGATTTCCCCTTTTTACCTATTGAGATTACGCGTCTCTTTGGGTCAGATTTTCATACCCTATCCTCTGATGCTGAATGGCGGGCAGGTGTAACGTTATGGCTTAAATCCTTTCATCAGGTGCCTTCTGCCAGCCTCCCTTGCAATGATCGTTCACTCGCTCATCTTGCCGAGTTTGGACGGGATATCGAAAGTTGGCTTCAGGTAAGGAATGGTGCACTCCATGGGTGGATTTTATGTGCTGATGGTAGGCTTTACCATCCTGTGGTGGCGGTACGGGCGCGTGAGGCCTGGAGACGAAAGCTGATCCAGCGTGAGAAGGGGCGTAAAGGGAATGCTGTTCGCTGGAAAAAGCCCCTTCCTGATACGTTAGCTCAAACGGAAAGTACCCTCAATGGCAAGGCGCAAGCCTATAGAGAGGTATCAAATTACCACAGAGGAGAAGAAAAAATCATGGTTCCTATTCTTGAAGGGGAGCACGGTTTTGCTGGTGAGCAAATAGGGCTTCTGCCTTTTTGTCCCCACGGGGATCGCCCAGTCATCGCAAGAGAGAGTCTAAGGGAAAGTACAAGAGAGAGGAAAGGAGAATAAAGTATTCCAAATCGTAGGGAAGAGTAAGGCTTTCTGTTTAATAACCAGCAGGATAGGGCGCGTATTCTAAATCATGGGGACGAGTAACCTATAAGGAAACTGTAACCCTTTTATATTTTATCCACAGGGTGGGGAAATAGCCAATCCCGTAAGCCAGATCATACAGCACCAGTAAGAGGGCCTATTTTATAACGAGATTTTATGCCTATTTCCCTTTGGATTTTATAATAATTAAAAAAACATTAACAAAACGATCCACATCCCTAAACTCTTGAGCATGAGCTGCTAAAGCCGGTAGGGCCATAACGGCAAAATGCGTAGGGAGCTTTATAATCAGGGATAAAAAACTAATAAGAGATAAAAAACACCATTCAGCTTTCTGTGTTGGAGAAATGATTGTGCAGAAAACACCCATAAACCAACCACAACAAAGGTAGCGCCCATGCAGCATTCTCTTTCCCCCTATGGGTCATGTCACGGGCCGCTCTCTCTTCTCGCAGAGGGGTATTGGACTGCGGCGTCCATACTGCGTCATGAGCTGCAGCTTTCACTGCCACCAGCGGGGCGGTCTTGCTATATTTCCTTTCCTCCTAAGGGTCATGTCATGGGCCGTTCTTTCTTCTTGCAGGAGGGCATCGGGTGGAGGCTTCCTTGCTCCGTCATGAGCAGCAGCAATTCGGTAGAAACCCTTTTAAATTCTTCGGCGACTGGCGTGCGCTTTGGTGAGCCCTGCTGGCAGCAGCTTTCTCATGGGCCCATAAGAGAGTTTTCTAACGGAACTCCCAGAGGCCCTCTCAATTTTAAAGACCCTCTCAATTTCAGAGGTCTCCTCACTTTCAGAGACCCCCTTACTCTCAAAGATCCTCTCAACCTCAAAATCCCTTTTAAGGAGATCCCCTCAGCGTTGGATGCCGGTTCATTAAAAGTCCCCTCAAAGGGGGATGCGTTGCTTGTTGTCAGTCAGGATCACCCGGAAGAGGCACGCCATATTCTGGGGTGGCTCTCTCATTTATCTCGTCTTCTTCCCGCAAAAGAGGGGCGCATTACCGCAGAAGGGTTATCACTCTATACGGAGTTCCTCACCAGGGATATTCCCGTTGAAGCCTTTACGATTGAAAGTTTGCATAGTGTTTTAAAAGAGCTCCGATTTTGGTCCAGCTATGCCGAGCTTTATACAGCTTTGGGGCGGTATTGCGAAGAAAAGTCTTTCCAATTTCACAAGGGCAAAGCGGGCGGGAAGGGGCATAAGCGGTTAAGGCAGTCGCGATACTGGTCGGGCCTTGAGCGGGCCCGTGCGGGGAAGTGGGGCCATATATCCCAAGCTTTTTTATGCTCTTACCCGGGGTATGTCACATGTCCGGAGGAATTATGGAAGCAGGTGGAAGGATGGCTGCTTTGGTTTATGGCAAAAGAAGAGGAATGGGAAGCCTGTAAGTTTCATGCTTCAGACCGGTTAGAGGACGAGGAAGCCACAGCTTTGCCTTTCAAGCGCGAAGGGGACAATGCTCAAAAAAATGAACGGCTTCGGGCTTTAAAAACCCTTCATGACCTGTGCCCTATCGCTTGGCATATTGTCTGTCAGGCGTAAAACCGGTGGAGTTTTCAGCGTTTCCCATGGGAAGGGTGCAAATCTCAGAGGGGAGATGAGGAGAATTTTGAGATGGAGGCAATTAAAAATAGGGAGAATGAATTATAGCGTGTTGTCCTGCGAGAACCATCCTCTCTTGGTTCAGATTTTATTGAGCCGTGAGGGTGAAGAAAAGCCGTGAGGATTAAGAGTAATGAGCAAGAAGAGAGTGGGCACATATGGGCATACATAGGCACACTTGGCATACCCTGGCACACAGGTTACCTCACCAACTCATCAAACAAAAATATTCAAAAATAGGTATTTCATTACCACAATTAACGACGCAAAAAAGGAGAATACCCCATGAAGATTAGTATACCACATCCAAATGCCGCCATGACGGCCAAGGCCCTGGAGAGGAACAATAAACTGGATATGAACAATAAAAACGAAACTTCAGCACAATTTTCGACCAACGGCCTTCCCGAAAGCAGGTTTTCTGTGTCGGATCGTTCTGTATCGGGTCGTTCTAGGTTGGGCAGTTCTCAGTTTGGTGGTTCTGAAAGGCCTCGTACGGAGAAAGGCTCTTTTGCTGAGGCCTTTTCTCCTCTTCCCAAACGCCCGTTGGATAGCCACACTGTGATGATATGTCTGGAGGCAGCGGCTACCACCTTGCAGTGTTTGCCTGCCCATGGTTGCCGTCCTGCCAAGCCTGGCACTAGCTGGCCAGATATTTTACAAGATGTGTGTTCTGGCCTGACCCTTGATGCCAGCTTGATCAAGCGTCCCATACCGGCCCCCCATGCGATTGACTGTATGGACGAGGCCTTTAGTTGGGTGCAGCTCATTTCAGCTCCTCCAAAAAGCAGTCATGGTGGCGCGGTACGCCGGCGGCTGGTTTTGTTGCGCTCTTTTGTGAATGTTCGGAGTGGGCGCCATATGTTTTCATGGTCACGTTTGGGGAGAATATTAGGAGCCAGTTCACCCAGTATACGCACCTGGCATCAGAACGGTATTGCGGAAATTACGGATAAATTACAAAAAAACCCTTTTCTTTTTGATAAAAATAGGATAATGTGAATGATAGACTGGTTTTATTAGTATCCAGTTATAAAGTAGCTTTCATATTAGTTTCTGTGGCATGGGTGTCTTATCGATATCACTATGCGAATCTCCTATAAGAGGGAACTTGTTAGAGGGAAGCAGGAGCGTTTTAAGACTGAATTCTGAAAAGATTTCGTCGAATGGCATGAGGCCAGGATCCCAGGGATTAAGGTTTTACTGGCCGCCTAAGCTTTGGTCTATCCAGGCTCTGGTCTATAAAGCCTTAGAGAGAATGGTGCTTGTATACTTCTTACCTTACACATTTGATGGCTTATCAGTATCAGGGTTTGATGAAGAAGAATCGTTACCTTACCTTACCTTACCTTATCTTATCTTGGTAAAATGCGCGCTCTAAGGTTTCTTTCTGCTTCATTGTGTGGCTTATTCTTGTCCTAGCACTAGCACTAGCACTAGCACTAGCACTAGCACTAGCACTAGCACTAGCACTAGCACTAGCACTAGCACTAGCACTAGCACTAGCACTAGCTCTGGTTCTGGCCCTTATTTTTTGACACTTGCTCTGGCGGGGTGTGGATCAAAATTGAATTTTTGTGAAGACTTGTTTTGGAATGGTGAGCAGTTTTTCATCAATCACGGCTTTTATGATTTCCCCTCTGCCCAAGCCAGTTAGGCCTCTGCTCAAAAAGGTGTTGTCCTGTTTGTAACCCCCCTCCTACGAAAGGGGCAGATATAGATTTGTTGCTTTCAAGCGGGATAGTACGCATCCATCCCCCCTACGAAGGGTGTCGATAGACTTGGTGATTTCAGGTGAGACAGTAAGCACTAGCCTCTCCCCTCCCATGACGGTGGTAGAGAGGGTGATTGGGGTGGAGAGAAATGGATGAAATGGCAGGGCTATGGGTATACAAGATAAGAAAACGGAGGGCTTGTGTTGCAAAATCCTGATCTTACAGCGCGCCAAGGACTCCTTTCTCAGGACAATGCTGCTCATCAAGCCAATGTTCTTCATCACGCCAACGCTTCGCAAGAGAGCTTAGGACCCCAAGAAGACCCTCAAGAGAGGTTAGAGGGAAAGGAAGGTCTTTCCGTTCCAAAAACGCGGCAGATTCGTAAGGGGGCGGTCAAAAGGCGCAAGAAGGGGGCAGGTGACCCTGTAAAAGGCCATTTTGCTCAGGATTTTACCCGCTTATGGCCTAGGGCTTATACTCCCAAGGAAGAGAAGAGCCGCCTGTTATTAGGGGTGAGTGAAGAAACGATTTTTGAATGGAAGTTTCCTCATACCGTCATAGAGGTTAACGCTTTCACCGGGCTTTCTGGTCATTATGCTCCTTTTGATCACTCTAGCATTTCTGGCCAAAAGGGAAATACAGCCTGCTTCTGTGACACTGACAGTCTTTCTGGTCGCTCTAGCACTTCTGGCCCAGAAGGGCAGGCCATGCCCGTTTGGCCTGATGGGGTGCTAGACCCAGAGGAAAGCTTGTTGGTTATGGCCCGGCGGCATACCCATGTTGCGGTGCAGATTTTGCTGGAGCTGGGGTCTGACCCCTCGGTAGCGGCCAGTGTGCGTTTGGCTTCTGCCCTGGCCCTTCTGGATAGGGGGTGGGGTAAACCGGCCTCGGCCTTTATGCCAGGTTCGGGTATGGGGCCTGTTTTATCGGCCAAAGGCGCTTTCTCTCAGGATGGCCTTAAGGAAGAACAGGCCTCAGAGCGGGAGGCGGCCATTCCCCCTTTGGTGATTACAGGTGTTGCCCCCACGGCCTTTTCCTCTCAAACGCCTGCTTGTGGGAGGGATGAGGCAGAAGGGACCCCACAGCCGGAGGAGGAAGAAATGAATGAAAAAGGCGTAAGGTGAGTATTCCTTAAAAAATCTACAAAAATGAGGGCATCTTGGAATGAAAAAGAAGTGCTCCTTAGACGTAGAACAATGAAAACCCCTTAGAAATAGGTAATGCGATGGGAATGTTCTGGTTGTGGCATACCGTAACGGTTGGGGCCTGGGGTACCGGGAAGGGCTGCGAGAATAAGAAGCCAAATCCAGCCAGCCCAAAAGCCACTAATTAAGGCAGCCAGTAAAATAGAGCGTATATGCTCGTCTGAATCCACCATGGGGGCCACCAAGCTTGTGGGGGGTGGTGGGGTTGGCAGGTCGGTGAGGATAATAATGGCGGGAATAAGGGTTAGCAGAAAAGGGAGGAACAGCCATTTCCCTTGCCAGTCAATATCGTGTAAGCGCCTAACAAATAAGGCCATGATAGGCACGATGATCAGGGCGATAAAAAATGTTTTGGCCATATTGCCCCAGGCGATGCTGATCAGCCCATTTTGCATACATAAAGAGATAATGGCAAGAACGGCCACACTTCCTGCTAGGAATGTCCAGAATTCCGTACGGTTGGAGCGTCCTGTAAAATCATAAAATCTCATGAAGGGGATCAGGATCATTGTCACAATGTTTGGCCTTTTAGTCGGAGAGTTTAGAAATATTCCTTTAGAGATTTTCATCTAGGAGATTTTATCTAGGGAATTTCATCGGAATGGGGTTATTTTTAGCTATGCAGAAAAATGGTTTTTATTGGTCAATGGTATAAAATTATCCTGCAAGGAAAAGTGTGTAATAGTTATCGCTTGAAAACCTTAAAAGTTTCTGCCTATCACGCTCGACTGATGCGTTCGGCCTATAGGGGTGTAGAATGAAAAAATCAGCTTGGGCAAATCCCTTTGTCAGAGGTGGTTGTGTAAGGGGTGGTTGTAGGGCAGGTCAAGGGTTACATGTTTTGGAAAGGAAAATTCATAAAGATCAAATATCAAGGGCAAAAGCCCCAGAGTTATCCCCAGAGTTATCCCCAGAGTTATGATCAGAGTTATGATCAGCATACTGTTTCAATCCTTCTGCATCGACGGCTTCCATTCCGATAAACATGTAACGAAGGCCAATTTCTGACCAGACTTTAAAAACTTCCTTATTGTGCAGAAGAACATCGCCTCGGGTTTCAAGATAATATTCTTTTTTTATGCCTCGTTTTTTTATTTCATTAGCGATTGCCATGCCGTGTTCAGCATGAACAAAGGCAACATCATCGACAATAAAAATGCCAGACTCTTCAATGCCAGGCTCTTCAATGCCAGGCTCTTCAATATGCTCTAGCTCTTCGGCAATAGCCTTTGGGTATGATGAAGGGCATGATGACATGATCAGGTCGTTGAGGGTGTCATAATTTAGGGTGTCATGATCAGGGCCTTGATGAGAGCTCTGGTCAGAGAGCCCCGGTTAGAGCCCCGGTTAGAGCCCAGGTTAGAGCCCAGGTGAGAGTCTCGGTTAGAGCTCAGATGAGAGTTATGACACTTCTTGGGTTCAGAACGGCAAAAACACGTGTCTTTGCCTATTTTGTATCTTCACTTATGAGAGAGGCTTTTAAAATTGTGCAAGTCATTCAAGATACGAAATAGATAATATGCGAAATAGACATGATGGAATAAGGAGTATCCACCACCTTTACCGTTTCTAAAGGCTCAAGGTTGCCTCTGGTTTGGCATACTGGGCTGTCACCTTGCTGCTGGGCGTTATGCCTCTGTGGTTACCTGTCCTGACGAATTGTACAAGTCATGCAAATTGTACAAGGTAAATTGCGCAAGTTCAAAAGACGTTTAAAAAGTAAAAAGGCTTTCAAAATATACAGGTTTTTTTAAATATACAGGTCTTTGAGGCTGACCATATAAGATGCTGACCATATAAGATGCTGATCATATAAGAGACTGACCATGTAATAAGGGCTTTAGGCCGCTTTTCTGCTTATCTGTTCATCTATCATGGGAGGATTTAGGGGAGGAAAGGATTGGAATCCCTTCAATTTCAAAAAGAATTCTGCCAGGTTTGACACGGCTATCCAATATTCCGATGGCCCTTTTCCTGGTCCCATACGAACCTCAGCAAGCTTGGTTGAAACAGGAACATCAGGAAATATACGAATTCACACACGTTAAGAGAGGGGAGGTTTTTCCTCAAACCCCTCTTTAAAACTTGTGAAGGGTCGTTAAAGACATCGACGATGTAGGAACTCGTTAAAAAGGCTGCTGGTACTCTGCATCTTTCTGAAATTACTCGTGATGGACTATTGTCCATGATGGAATTTTTTATAATGTTCCATAAAAAAATGTTCCATAAAAAATCACCATCGCTGTTTTTCTCCTCTCACTTGCCAGGAGGGAGGTCTAAAATGTTCAGAGCAGGGGGGAAAATGCCTACGGAAAGGGGGGCTTCTTCTTCAGGAAAAGGCATAAAAATCCCTATTCCTGAAGTCTTTGTTGGGTTGTGCCAGCCTTATCGGTATAAAATATTTTATGGGGGGCGGGGGGCTGCCAAATCATGGGCGTTTGCCCGTTGTCTTTTGGTTTTAAGCCTGACTAAAACGATAAGGGTATTATGCCTGCGGGAATATCAGAACTCCATTGCGGAATCTGTTCATAGGCTTCTTGTGAATCAGATTTACACCCTTGGGTTGGAGGCGTTTTTTCATATTACGGCTCAATCCATTACAAGTCAAAACGGGTCAGAGTTTATTTTTAGGGGCTTAGCACGCAATAGTGCCGCCATAAAATCCCTGGAGGGGGTAGATATTGCCTGGTTGGAAGAAGCCCAAAGGGTTTCGGCTCGCAGCCTAGAAATTCTGGTGCCCACTATTCGTAAGCCGGGTTCGGAATTGTGGTTTTCCTATAATCCGGACTACAAGGCCAGCCCTATGGAACAATTACGCAACCGCCTTGCTGAGCAGAAGAAATTTCTGATCCGCAAGGTGGGATGGCAAGATAACCCCTGGTTTCCAGATGTTTTAGAGCAGGAGCGGCAAGCCCTAAAGCAGGCAGACCCCCTGGCTTATGAGCATGTATGGGAAGGCGGATATATTGAACATGATGAAAGCATTATCTTTGCAGGCCACATTGAGGAGCAGGCCTTTGAAGAACCGATGGAGGGAACGTCCTTTTTCTATGGTGCTGATTGGGGCTTTGCCCGTGACCCAACAGTATTGGTACGCTGTTTTGTTCAACGGGGCACTTTGTTTGTAACCCATGCGGTATTTGGATACGGTATTGCATTAAATGCTATTCCTGCCCTGTTTGCTCAGGTTACGGAAAGCCAACATGCCCGTATTTACGCTGATTCCTCTCGCCCAGAAACCATTAGCTACTTGGTACGGGAATTTGGGCTAAGAATAAAGGCAGCGCCCAAATGGCCAGGGAGTGTCCATGACGGCATAGCCTATTTAAAAAGTTTTAAAACCATCGTTGTGCATCCCCGTTGTCGACAGCTCTTAACAGAGCTCAGGCTTTATTCCTATCGGGTGGATCCGGCAACATGGCAAGTTCTGCCAGAGGTGGAAGATGCGCATAATCACGGGATTGATGCCTTACGTTATGCCCTGGTGGAATGTATCCGGGCACGGGCTGTACCCCGTTTTGATGAAGCGGATGTGCAAGAGGCTGCGGCAGGGTTTTTGCCCTTATTGGGGTAGATGTAGGGGTTATCAAGTGGTTTTTGTTCTTTGTTTTGTGGCGTAACGTGTCATCGCCGAGTAGAGATTTGCTTAGACTTAAAATGTTTGACAGCATTGGTAAGAGAAATTTTCTCTATAAAAACATTGCAGGAACGGCAGGTTGGCATGGTTTCAGGATAGAGCTTGCGCCCCTTTGTGATGGGCCTTTTTATGCCCTTCTCGGCACGCTGTAAAACAGGTTTTCAAGGCTTTTCTAGGGTGTGGCAAAACATGACCTTTTAGGGTGTAACAAACCATGAATAAGACATGATGAAGGAGGCCGGAAGGGCTCTCTGTTGAAAGGCTCTTTGTGGGGCGTTCGCTGGCAACCCGTTTTATAACGGTATTTTAATACCATTTTTGGCATTTCGTAACAGGCAGGTGCTTTTATGACCGCTTTAGACCATCCCTATGCTCTTTCTCCTTCAACAGCGCGCCAGCAGTTATTTTCTGAAGGCATTGGGTTTCCGGGGTATCCCTATCTTTCAGCCCTTTCCTTGCGGGGGGAATATCGCAACATTGTTGAAACCATTGCTCGCGAGGCCGTTCGTGGCTGGGGGCATTTCAAGGGGGGTGGGGCTTCGGCCTCTGCCGGCAGGCGTGTTGCAGAGTTAGAGGCTGCTTTTCGCTCTTTTGGCATTTGCGCCCTTATGGCCAATATGGTGCGAATGGATGGCTATTTTGGTATAGGGCATTTATGGGTCGATGTCGCCCCAGCAAAAGGTGGGAGCAAGGCCCGGTCTTCCTCGGTCTTTTCTATTCCAGATGGTGAGGAGCTGGCAACACCCCTGACATTGGATCGGGCCAAATTGCCCCAGGGGAGTTTAAGGGGGTTTCGGGCGATAGAACCTCTATGGTGTAGCCCAGGGGCGTGTGAAATGGAAAACCCTCTCAGCCCCTGGTATTACCGCCCCCAATATTGGATCGTGCAAAATTGTGCCGTGCATGCCAGCCGCCTTTTACAGTTTATTAGCAGGCCTTTGCCCGATAGCCTCAAGCCGGCCTATAATTTTGGGGGGCTGCCCTTAACCATGATGGCCAAGCCTTATGTTGATAACTATTTGCGCACTCGGCAATCGGTTTCAGATCTTGTTCATTCCTTTTCTACCATGGTGCTCAAAACTGATATGGCCCAGCTGGGCAATGGCCTGCGTAATAAAGGGGGGAACTTACGTCAGCGGGCCCGCTTATTTACCGCCCTGCGCGATAATATGGGCCTGATGATGCTCGATAGTGCCGAAGAGCTGAAAAATGTTACAACCCCTCTGGTGGGGCTTGATAAACTTCAGGCCCAGTCACAAGAGCATATTGCCTCAATTTGTGGTATTCCTTTAGTAAAGCTCACCGGTATTACACCGAGTGGCCTCAATGCCTCTTCCGATGGTGAGCTCAGGGTATTTTACGATACCATGGCTGCCCTGCGGGAGACTTTGCTGACCCCTGCGATCGAGCAGATCAGCCATATGGTGATGCTTCATTTATGGGGAGAGATCGACCCCACCATCGCCTTTGAGTGGGAGCCTCTTTATGCCCTTAACCGCCTTGAAAGGCAAACGGCAGAGAAAGTTAGGGCTGAAACGGCCTCAGTCCGCGTCAAGAGTGGTCTAACCACCCCTCAGCAGGAGCAGCGCCTATGGCCAGAATTAGCGACAGGCCTGGGGGAAAGAAGCCGCCAATCCCCTTTTGGGCTACAGGATCAAGAAGAGTTTAATCAAGAACACCCTGATCAAGAGCAATCTGATCAAGAAAAAACAGACCAAGAAAAAACTGATCAAGAAGAAGGGTAAGGCCCTGTTGTAGGGCGGCCCTTTTGATGAGCTTGGCCATGCCATACCAATAAGGGGCGATATGGCCTTGTTACAGGAGTATTCCATGAAGGGATATCCAAAGACAGGGGTATCCAAAACCAACAAGACGGCTTTAAAGCCGTTTTAAAGCCGTAGAGTTTTCATGAAAAAGCGAAGGGTAAAGCAAAGGGAAAAGCCATGACAGAGCCTTTAAAGTCACTTCCATTGGAGCGGGAGAGCCAAAAAGAGGGCAAAGCCTTTCTGCCCCCAGATTTATCCCCAGACCTATCCCCAGATCTGCCTTCTGATCTGCCACACGAGGACTTTCAGCCGATGGTGTGCGATCGTTCGTTACGGAGCACAGATACGGCCGGGCGTTTACGGGTAGAACGCAGCAACATTTCCAGGGAAGGCATAAATCCCTATCTTGGCCGGGAAATTCCCGGATGGAAAGCCCTTGGCCTAGTGGCAGAAAAAATTTATTATATGTATCGCCCAGCTGAAGAACTGGCCAAGGCGGCCCCAAGCTTTGCGGGGGTAGAGCTTTTGGCGGGTCATAGCCCGGTATCCTCCACCCATTTGCCCAAAGGGTGTATCATTGGCCATATTGGTGATGATGTGCGTTTTATAGCCCCTTTTCTTACGGCCCCCTTGGTGATTAACGATGCTGATTGGGCAAAAAAAGTAGAAACCGGTCAGGTATCGGCCCTTTCCTGCGGGTATGACTATAGGCCGGAAATGTCGCCTGGCGTGGTGGGTGGCCAAGCTTACGATGGTGTCATGCGCCATATTCGGGGTAACCATGTAGCATTGGTAAAGCATGGCCGCGCAGGCCCCGATGTCAAGGTGGCAGACTGTAACCCCTTTATCCCCGAAAGCCAGCAGACTTCCCTCTCGCAGGACCTCGCTGAAACCGCTCAAGGGCATATACGGGGGTATACGCAGGGGCATACGCAGGGGTATGCTGAAACCGCTCAGGAATATACGCAGGGGCATACGCAGGGGTGTGCTGAAACCGCTCAGGAATATACGCAGGGACGTACGCAGGAATATACGCGGGAGAAAATGGGGGATCAACCCACGCTTTCTGAACCCTTAAATACGCCTTATGGCACAAATATGCCTTATGGTAATAGTACGTCTTATGGCTCATTGGCCAGTGCGCCGGCAAACCCCGCGATAGGCTTTACACAGGGTGTTTGTTCGATAGGGTCCAATCTGCCTTCACAATCCAGAACTCCTTCTTCTCTTGCTGGGCAGGAGGGTGCTATTTCCTCCGCAGCCAAGGCGGCCTACAAGATGGCTCAAGAGAATGGGTCCCAACCCCATCTTTCGATTAAGGGACTAAAGGGTAAAGGGCCAGAGGATAAAGTATCAGAGGGTAGAGGGTTAGAGGGGCAGGGGCCAAAGGGTCAAAAGTCAGAGGGCCAGAAGTTATATGGTAAGAGGTCAGATGGCCAGGGGCCAGAAGGGCAGAGATTAGGGGGCGGAGACCCCGCCCTTGCTGCCTCTTCTGCTGCTTTAGAAGAGGGGGTTTGGGATAGGGCCATTTCTGAGTGTGGTGGGCCATCTGCCCCTCTTCCTGATGGAGATGTGACACACTGGCAAGGCTATGTGCAAGCGCTCTGCCATGCGGCTCTGCTTCATGTGGGGCAGGGAGGTGTAGGGGATAAAATGCCCCAAGCCCTTTTTGATGTCGTTGTAAAAACCAGCCAGCAGGGGGAGGGAGATGTCTCTGCTCCGTCAGAGCAGGCTTTCATTGTATCAGACCATGCCTTGCAGGTGTTTGCAGAGTTATGGCCTCTCTTGTCAGACCATCAACTGAGGGGTGAGCCTGCGGTGGGTATGGCTGCCAATGATCGGGCCAGTGTCTATGGGACGGGCTCTTTAGTTTCTTATAGTCATCCTTCTCATAAGGCGCCTTCTCGTAGGAGTTCTGTTCGTAGGACTTCTTCTTATAGAGTTCCTGCTTATGAAGAGCGGGCGCTTCCCGAACTCTGGGCTCTCCCTAAAGGGGTTTTAAATGTCAGGGATGACCTTATTCTTGGGTCAGACCCTTCGGTCCTCTCTAAGGGAGAGGGTATCAGCGATGGGAAGAACCGGAGAAATACAAGCTCGGCCAAGGGTGAGACGTGGATTGTTAACAATGCTCATGAACCCAATAATGTTTATAAACCCCACCCCGCTCATCTATCCCCTCAGGGTTCCGGTTGGCCTTTGGGAAAGAAGGGCGTTGAGCAGTGTTCTACCCCTTTAAGCCGCTATAATGGGCAGAGGAATGAGAAAACCGAAGAGCCTTTGACCTCCGATAAGGGGCAGATCGCCTTAGGGGGGGAGGATGCGGCCCTGGATAAAATTTCCCTTTCCAAAGGGCAGTCTTATGCAGCTCTATCGGCTTTTTTTCAGGAGATGGCCCACTCTATGGCAGGCTATTTGGGACAAAAACTTTCAACCGCCTGTCAAACCTATTACCGTAACCATTTTACAGCCCTTTATGAGGCAGAATGCCTGGTAAGCCCCGTATATGGCTATTTGGGATGTGATAGCGCGGAGGCCGTTTACGACCATGTTTTAACCCAGGCGGGTATAGAATGCCCGGAGGCTGACCTTCCCCTAGCTGCCAAGCGTTTTCTGGTGGAGCAGCATATGGCCCAGCAGGCCATGCAGAAAAGGGAAAGGCAGGAGCAAGCCAATATGCCAACGCCCTATAAGAGAAGCCCTGCTTATAGTGATCTAAAAAGGCTGGGTATTATTTAGGGGACTCTCAACATGGCCGAAGAAAGCCTCTTGTGAAGAGAGCATCTTATAAAGCATAGGCTTTTAAAGTAAAGTAAAGTAAAGTAAAGTAAAGTAAAGTAAAGTAAAGTAAAGTAAAGTAAAGTAAAGTAAAGTAAAGTAAAGTAAAGTAAAGTAAAGTAAAGTAAAGTAAAGTAAAGTAAAGTAAAGTAAAGTAAAGTAAAGTAAAGTAAAGGCTCTATCATGGTTACGGTGCCCATTCATGGCAAAACGCCCCTGAGAGAATGTCCCTAAAGTCTGCTGAGAAGATTACCTCAGTGGTTGAAGAGACAACTTACGAGGAAGCCATAGTATGTTCTATGGATAATGGAGAGTGTGAGGTATGCCAGTGAGCAGTCATGAGAACGAAACTCCACGGGCTTTAAAGCCCGTGAAGGCTTCGGATAAGCGTATAAGTCAATGGCCTTGCTGATATTAACCAGTTAGCGCCATTGAAATATAAATGGGCTTGGGAGTATTTTCTTAAAGCCAATAAAAACCATTGGACCCCGCTAGAAATAAGGCCCTTGAGAGAAGATCTATAGCTCCCATGGAGCCTCTTTCTGTTGGATTATGGCGTTTTTGCTCTTATAAAAATCGGACTGCCCCAAACGCCATTTTGGGCGCTAAGGCTGTTTTTCCATGTCGGTTTCTTATGCCGGGGCGGCCAGTCGAAATTCATAAATCGAAACTCATAAATCGGAAGGATGAAGGTCTCCGGTTTTTTTATCCAGATCCTGTAAACCTGTAGGAAGGCCAGATAAACCACTCTGGTTAGAAATTGCACTTTCAGTGATTTGCTAGGCCTTGGCCAAGGCACGGTCGCCAAGGCACGGTCGACAGAGCTTATAGAGTCTCACAGAGCCTATAGAGAAGGAGTTCGTTACAGAAGAGCCAGCAAAGGCAGTGCAAAAGTGCTCAAAGTGTTACAGCTGGATTAATCATAGGGAGGTGAGTCTCTTTTATCGTAACAGGTGCAGGCTGATTAATCTCGTCTTCGTAGGAGAATATCCTTTGCAAAGGGAGAGGATCAATGGCGGGCTGTATGTTGGGTTATAGTGATCAAATAGTCTTCGCAAAGGAGAAGGATCAATGACCAAACGATTAATCTCCCATGTTTAGGAAGAATATCTTTCGTAAAGGGGAGAATCAGGCTTGATATCAAGGGTGCTCATGTCGGTTTGCTGAATATGGTGGGTTAGCTTTAAAGGGAGGTCTGCCCTTGTCCCCTGATATTCTTGATCCCTAATATTCTTGTGCCTCCTAATAGACCTCTCTGTTTGGGCTGGTCTGTTGCCAGGCCAGTCGGGGCTGTAAGGGGCTTATCTATGGCCAGCTATGGCCGGGTTAACAAGTTGCCTTGTGCAGGTTGCTTTGTAGAGGGTGCCTTGTACTGGTTGCATTTACTGGTTGCTTTGTACGGGGGGGGGGAGGAAAAACCCTTTGGATACTGGCAACCTTTTTTATTTTCAAATCCAGAAAGGAATTCCAGACGATGTCGTTACAGACGCATATAAACCGCTATTTCCCAATGGGGATAGAGGGTGATTTTGCCTCAACCAATCCCTTTTTTACAGAAGGGAGCCCTTTAGATGGTGGGTTGGTTGCAGCCTCTCCAGCCGGTGTCGTGGCCGGGCGTTTTGCCTGGATTGATGAGGAGAAAGGGACTGTATCAACTTCTCTTGTGCCTTCATCATCAGGTCAGGTTGCCTCTCCTGCGGGGTTTGTTGGTCGGCAGGGTCATTTTAGTGCCCTGATTGGCGGGGGGGAAGGGAGCCTACAGCTTGCGCCTGGTAGTGGCGTGACAGTTTATACCGCCGGAGATTTTTGGCTCAGGCTTGCCGCTTCTTCCATCGCTGCGGTGCGCGGTGGGCGGGTTTACGCCTTGCTGGCAACGGGTGAGGCCGTAGCGGGTAGCGCTGATAGCACCCCAGAGGGGAGCGTTGGCACAGAGTTTCGTTTTGTATCATCTGCCCAGCCTGGTACGCTGGTGCGGGTCCGTAGTTTTGGAGGGAGCGTATAATGCAGCCAGATGACACTTTTCAGCCTTCAACCTGGGCTAAGGATGGCCCTATTCTTGCGAAACATATGGGGGTTGTACTCGATCAGATCACCCATTATACCACAGAGCCCGCGGCCCTGGCCCTCGATAGCCAGCCAGCCTTAAATACCGTACCCAATCTTGGAGTTCCGCTTTCGCTGCTCTCTACTATTGATCCGCAATTAATCCGTGTGCTCAACTCTCCTCTTCGGGCTGAGGCCATTTATGGTCGCAGGCAAATGGGGGCCTGGTCGGATAAGACGTTATATTTAAAAGTTCTGGAAGGGGCTGGCTACGGGGTCGCCTATGGGGATTTCAACAAGGGGGGCATGGCCAGTGTTAATACAGGTTTTGAAGAGATAGACCGGTTTCTCTACCAAACCCACATTCGCTGGGGGGAGCTGGAGGAAGCAACAATCGGCACAGCCCAGATCTCTCTGGCGAATGAATTGCGTATTCAGGGAGTCAACGTTCTGGAGCGTTTTATTAACAAGGTGTATTTCTACGGTATTGCAGGCCAGCGTACCTATGGTGTGCTGAATGCTCCGCAGCTTTTACCCGCCATTCAACCCGATACAAAAAAAGAGGGCGGAACCGCATGGGATAATGCCACAAATATTGAAATTTATAATGATGTATTGAAATTATTTGATACCTTGGTAGACCGCCTGGATGGGGTTATAGATATGAACACCCCATTGACGCTGGTTGTGCCCAATAGCCGGCAAGTTCTGCTACGGCGTACGAACGATTATTCCAAGCCTGTGACGGCCCTTCTGCAAGATGCACTGCCCAATATCCGCATTGAAGTAGCCCCAGAGCTAGGTGGCCAGAAGGAGGGGACTTCAGGTGGGGTAACGGGTACAGGCCCGGCTGGCAATATGATTCAGCTTTTTGTGGATGAAATTGATGGAACGCGTACGGTGGAATGTGCTTTCCCCATGCGTTTGCGACTTCATCGTTTGCAGATGCATGCCTCTTCCCTTTCCCAGAAAATGAGTATCGGTACCTGGGGGGCGATTATTCGCCGCCCTGTCGGAATTGCCCAGATGATAGGGGTATAAAATGGCTAAGGTGATTGTTGGTTGTAAGCTGCCCAATGGGCTGGTGATAGATATTAAGGGCAAGGGGCGCGTGCATTTGCAGGGGAGCAATGCTGCAAGTTTAGCCTCAAGCCCGGCCCTGTATAATCCCCGCACGGCGGAATCAGCACCCGAAGCGGTGGGATTAACCATGGTAGAGGAAACGTTCTGGAAGAGCTGGTGCGCTCAAATGAAGGGGTTTCCACCTTTGGAAAATGGCCTGATTTTTGCTGCGACAAAAAAAAGGGATGTTTTGGCAGAGGCCAAGGAAAAATCGGCGATCAAAACCGGGCTGGACCGTATGGAAAAACCAAAGCCACCGGTGGTGGGGGCTTAGGCAAGAAGGTTTCCTTAGCTCTGGATAGTCCTAGATCCTCCCCGGAGGTCTGGATATGAGAGGTTCTGATATGAGATATTCTGATATTCGGGGGTCTGGATATTGGGAGCCTGGATGTTCGAGGATATTCGACGATCTGGGCATTCAATATCTAGTTGAGGGTCTGGGTCTTTGAGGATCTTGGTATTTATTGGGGGGCTTTGTACTCTCTGCGGTAAAAGAGGCCTACGGTAAAAGAGGGCCAAGCTTACGGTAATCGTCTCGTGTAACAGTCCTATGGTAACAGTCTTGCGGTAGCAGGCTTTGCGATAACAGGCGTGCGATAACAGTCTTGCGGTAAAAAGGGTGCGAGGTGCGGGTCATGGGTAGAAGAGAGGGCCTTTTTAAAAGGTAAGGAGCAGTCATGGAATTTGTTTTTTCAGAGTGGTTACAGGTCTATCCGGAATTTGAAGGGGCCGTGACAGCCTCCATGGTGGAAAACCTGTTTGCCCAGGCCCAGCTTTTGCTGGCGGCAGGGCCGGGTTCAGAGGTGATAGAGGCAAGCCAGCAGAAAATGCTGCTTTTTTTACTTCTGGCCCATTTGGTTTTGTTAAGGGTGAATGGGGTTAACCGTCAGGAGGAGGCCTCCCCTTTAGGTCGCCCACCTTTTGAGGCTTCAGGGGTCTCTCCTTCTGGCCCAACGTTTCAGGGGGAGCGCTCTTCTCCGGCGTGTTCGTTAGAGGCGGGGCTGGCGGCGGCTGGGTCTGGAAACCATTTCACCGACCCAGGGGTACCAGCGATCATTGGGGTGCCGGCGACAATTGGGCCAAAGGCTGATTCTCCTGTAGCTTACGCGAGGGCGCAAAAAACTTCCGTTTTAGATCATCCCGTAACGGTGCCCAAAAATAGGCTGCGGGATACCCTGCAAGAGGATAACCTGCAGGCCCTTCAGCACGATATTCAAAAAGCCTTCCCTTCTCTTCATCTTGCAGGTCTCGAGGCGGGAGCATCTCTTACTGGTCATGCCGAAAGGGCCAGCGAAGCGAGAGGGGAGCCGGATGGGGGAGCTTATTCAAGCGAAGCTTATTCGGGGAGAGCCTATATCGAGGGAGGCTATTCAGGGGTGTTAAGTTCAGGGTCGTTAAGTGGGAATGCGGGTGAGAGAGTGGCTTTGCCCATAACGGGCGAAGGGTCTGCCTCTGAATTTTCGGCGGCTTCTGAATTTTCGTATGAAGCAGGACAAGTCCCATCCCAGAGCCGTCGGCTGGTTATCACCCAAGCAGGGGGCCAAGAAGGGGGCCAGAGAAAGGGCCAAGGAAAGGGCGGGGAAGAGAGGCAGAGGCAAGCTCAAGAAAATGGGCCTGCCAATGGCCTTTGTGAGACTTTTCAGAAAGGTCATGGTTGCGAAGGCCATGCTTGCGAAGGCCATGCTTGCGAAGGTCAGGGCTGCGTAGAAATCTCGTACGAAGAAGCTTTTTCAGGCCTCTGCTTTGGTTCTAATCGGGGGGTAGGCTCTCTGGAAGATGGAACGCTTTGCTATAATTTCTATACAGACGATAAGGGGGGTGGTTCTCCCTGTGGAAGTAGGTCCACTAACAACGGGAGTGAGGGGCAGAAAGGGTTGGAAGGCAGGTTTGGAAGACAACCTTCCGTGGTTGTTACGCCAGGCCTTATGGGGCGGGTTGTGTCTGCCCGTCAGGGTTCCGTCTCCCTGACTATGGCTCCCTTGGGGGGGAATGCTCTCCAGCCCCAAAGAGAATGGTATTGGCAAACCCAATATGGGGCCTTGTTTTGGCAGCTGGTTGGCACGCTTTTTCATTATGAATACATCCCCCCGCCTTCAACTGTTTTTCGCAGGCTCCCATGAGGGAAGACAGAGTTTGGAGTAGGAGAGAGTTTGGATGGAAGAGAGAAAGGGGGGTGGGATGAATTTGAATAGAATGGCTGGCAATGTGTTAAACAGTTTTTATCCCCAACATACCATTCTTTGGCTTCAGGCCACCGGCCAGGGTAGGGATGGGTTGGGCCATCGTTACCCCATTTATACACCGGTTTTTATTAGGGCCTCAATCCAGGCGGTGCCAGAAGACCGGCTGATACCTTATGGCGGGGGAGCGGGTCTTGCTTCTGGGTCGTATTTTCAGCAAGGGCGACTGAAATGCCTTTACCTTTCTGGCCATGGCCATCCTTTAGATCGCATTGTCGAAGAAGGGAATGACCGTTTTATTTTTAATGCTGCCCTATGGCAGGCTGTACAAGTGATAGAAGATTGGGGGATAGTCGAAACTCCTGCCCTACGACAGGGGGGGTGGTCACAGCTTATGGTTCGAATGATCCAGATGCAGACCCAAGGAGGCCGATAGGCAGGAATAAGTGGGAAGAAAGTCTCTTCTTTTATAAAGCCTACCCTTTATAAAAGAAGAGAAGATAGCCCTGAAAGAAAAAGCCTGATAGGAATTCTGACAGGATGTTTGGCAGGAAGTCTGACAGGAAGCCTGGCAGAAGGTTTTTGGCAGGAAGAGAAGTCTAGCAGAAGATTTGGCAGTACGTTTGGTAGAAAGTTTGGCAGCTAGAGGGTCGCCCTCCAGGGAATAGGCCTCTACCACCTCAGCGGGTCTGATCGTAGACAGCGTTCCAGATTTTCGCCGAACGAGCCACCACGCTCGATGGACACGCCTGATGGATGAGGTTAAATAGAATTCTCGCATTTCTACATCGCCACCTTACAACCAAGCTACTTTCACTGAGGTGTTCTCTTCATGATCTGGTCTTTTCGTAAAGGAAATGACATGTTTAACCTTTACATAATTTATTTTTTACAAATCCGTAATGTTCCGTCATGGACTGAATTCACTGGAGCTGCTGTTGCAAGGGTTGGCTTGTTGGAAGGCCATTTTTATTGAGTGGGCTTGCCATAACTTCAAAATGGTTATAATTGAGTGGCTTTTAAAGCGTATTTTAGTATATATTTTCTGTAATAATGAGGAGAACGTAAAGCTTTTTGGCAAACAGGCTGCCAGAGTGTCGTTTTGGTTTTGATACAAAAGCGGGTTTGGTCTTGCAAAAAGGAGATGGGATTAAGGATGGGATTTTTAGCCCTTATTTTTTAGCTCTAAGTTTTTAGTTATGGGTTTTTAGCTATGATAGGGTTTTAGCCGTGGGTAAGAAACCCAAAAGTAGAACCCCTCCCCCACAAAGGGTGTGGCAGAGATATTTTGGCAGGGTATTTTGAGAGAGTTTATGAAGGGTTAAGCCCAGCAAAGGCCTAGGCAGACTGTGGCAATAAAAGCAAGAAGGTACAAAAATGATACATCCACAACGGCATGAATTGCACAGCCAAATTCAGCAAGAAAAGAGCATGGAACGGCAAGAGGGAATGCCCCACAGCCAGGAGGAGCCCGAAATTCTGCTTCGAGCCTATCTTTTGTCACTTTTCCCGGACATTGAGGTGGTCTTTGGTTTTGAGAACAGCCTGCCTGCGCCTGCTCGTCCTTATGTCAGGATTACACCGGTGGATTGTATAAGGCTTTCAACCCCTCGCCATGAGCAGATTGGAGACAGCTCCTTTCTGATACAGCCTTTAAAATTGGTGGAACATATGGCCTTTTATGGGGAGAAAGCCGCCTGGCAAATCAGGCGTTTTATGGCCTTGTTTGCCACAGATCATGGTTTTGAATGGTTTAAACATCATACCCGTTACAGTAGCCCCCTTTATATTGAGGAAATTAAACAAGGCACGCAGGTTAATGAATCTGCTCTGTTTGAAAATGGCTGGGTTTGCGAGGTCTCTCTTCAACATAATGTTTGTATTCCCTATACCGGTGGCAGTTTTGAGACTTCGCCCATTCCACGGTTTCACGCTGTTTTATAAGGATATTCTGCGCCTTTAAAGGGATCATATTTTAATTAAAGAAATCCTAAGCGAAGAAGCTGGAAATAAGTGGATTTTATTCCTTAGAGGCTTAAGGGGGTCACTAAGGGAGATGGGTTATATTGATGGTTCCATTGATAACCGCCTAATATTATAAGCCAAAGATTATAAAAAGCCCATTTTAAGTGTTGCCCATTTCTAAGTATGCTCGTTTTGGGTAGTGTCCATTTTGGGTACTGCTTGTTTTGAGTGGTGCTTGTTTCGGGTGTTGCCTTTTTTGGATGGTGCTCGTTTTGGATAGTGCCCGTTTTGGATAGTGAATGAAAGCAGAGGCTTTGTGCCTCTGCTTTTTTTGTACGTTTTCTTTTTTGTACGTTTTGTACGCCTATACCTGCCGTTTTCGGCAGGTTTTTTTATGAGGATGCTTCATGACAATAGAACTTGATACCATTGTTCGGGTCAACCCCATGGTTTTACCGGTTGGGGCCAGTGATAACGCCCTGCCTGGCCTTATGTTAAGCCGCAAGACAACCCTTGTTTATGGGGAGACCATTGCCTTTACCTCTGCTGCCGATGTCGGCGTGCGTTTTGGGTATGATAGTATGGAATATCGCCAGGCCCAGATTTACTTTCGGGGCTTTACAGGAGCTACGCGTTTGCCTTCGGTGCTCTATGTGGCTTTTTATCCAACAGCTTCAACGCCCGCTTACCTGGAAGGGGCTACCCTTGCTGGCATGACGGTTGATGAACTTAAATCCCTTAGTGGAGATTTAACCCTCTCGGTCAATTCCTACACTTACCATGCTGATCATATCGATTTTTCTGCCATTAACAGTTTTTCTGATGCTGCCACGGCCTTGATACACCAGTTGCAGGGCAGTGCTGGGGCACCCGTTCCCAATATCTGGTTTGATACGAGTAGCGTCTCATTCATTATCACCAGCCCTACCGCAGTTGGAGAATCCCGTGTAGGGTTTGCCGAAGGGAGCCTGGCGGCCCAACTGGGGCTTACAGCTCTTACAGGGGCAGTCCAGTCGGGGGCGGTCACCAACCCTACAGCGCAAAAGGTTATGGAGGATATTCGGAGCAGAAACCAGCAATGGGCTACATTTTTCTGCGCATTTGACCCTGATACCTATAAGACAGAATTGGCTAAATGGGCGTTTTCTACCAATAATGCTGTGTTGGCGATCTTGCATGATACTGACCCTGGCATCTCTTCTCTTCCTGAAGGAAAAAGCTGGGCAGAAACACTTCAGGCGGCCAATATTGGCTGTACCATGCCAGTCTATGAGAGTGCCCTTCATGCGGCATTTATTGCCTCAATTGCCGCAAGTCTGGATTTTACAGCTTCTGAGGGGCGCTATAATTTTGCCTTTCGCCGGCAGAATGGCCTGACCGCTACCGTTAAAAACCAAGAGGTTGCGGCCGTGTTGGAAAAAAAAGGCTATAATTTTTATGGAGACTATGCGTCCAGCACCCAGGAATTTACCTTTCTCTACCCTGGTTCCATAACAGGAGACTGGAAGTGGGCCGACAGTTTTATCAATCAGATATGGATGAACCGTGCCTTTCAGATCGCCTTGGTCAACTTGCTGCTTTATCGTGGGTCTATCCCCTATAGCAGCAGTGGGTCAGCCCTTATAGAAAATGCGTTGCTGGCCGTTATTAATCAGGCCTTGGCTTTTGGGGCTATTCGCCCCAACGTCTCTTTAGCTCCAGAACAACAGCAGGTCATTGTGGCGCAATATGGTAAATCAGCCCTAACGGCCTTGCAAACCCGGGGGTGGTTCTTGTTTATTCGGGCAGAGGAAACGCCTGCCAGCATTAGGGCTGTGCGCAAATCGCCAGCCTTGTCGTTTTATTATCTGGATGGACAAAGCATTCAGCAGATGACCCTTTCCAGCATAGAGGTACAATAATCATGGTGAACCGTTCCATTACATCAGCCAATTCGGTTTTGGTTGTAACAGCATCATCGCGGGGGGTTGCTAATTCCCTCTCAGGCATTACGGGTATAGACCTTGGCCAGTTTTCTTCCATTCTCGGCGTGCCTTATGAGCTGGAAGGCTGGGCGGCTGATCGAGCCTTTGCCGTTTCTGCCCAAACGACATCGGAAATCGTGCTAGGTGTGGATGGCCAGGCCCATTTTGGGTGGGTGCCCAACCTGGTGCAGTTTGATTTTTCCGTTATGCCGGATAGCGATACGGCAGAGTTTATGGAAACCATTTACAGTATCCAGCAAACATTGCGCGAAACACTGGAAATGAATGCGACCTTGAAAATTCCAGCCTTGCAAAGGGGATATGCGCTGATTAATGGAGCACTCACCAATTATACCCCTTTGCCTGCTCATCATCGTGTCCAGGCCGCTCAAACCTTCCAGATGACCTTTACCAAGGCCTTGCCTGCCCCTTATTAGGGGTTATGTTGGTTTTGATCAGATTGGTTTTGATCGGAAAAATTTTGATGCTTCGAAGAGGCGGGATTGGAGTGGTCTTTTGATTTCTCCCAATGCCCTTTCACTGAAGAAGGCCCAGGGCTTTCCATCGTATGTTGGCCATCAAGCGCACCTTTTCCTCCGGCATTCTTCTTTTCTTGCTCCTCATGTTGATGGGCAGGAGTGGTGGGGGAATTCATAGGGGTGTTGGAGGGGATGTTGGGATCAGTCATCGCTATCTCTTTCCATTATTAAGGTTGGTAAATTAAGGGTGGTCACAGACCCTTTAACGATAGGTTAAAAAGAAAAGTTTATGTCCAGAAGAGAAAAACTCATTACCATTCAACATGGGCGTGATCAGGGGAAGGCCTTTCTTATTCGGGAGATGGATGCCTTCTCGTGTGAGGAATGGGCTCGGGGGGCCATTAGTGCCGTGCATCGGGCCATACAGCATTCTGATGCCGGGGTAATGCTCATGCTCTCAGAAAGCCTGCGTGAGGCTTTTGCCGAGCCTGAATTGGTCGATATCCCGCCTCCCCAGGGGGTGCCAAACACCCACCCAGCGGTGGAAAAAGCCCGCGAGCAGGCCAATGAAGAGGTGCGGGCACAAAAGGAGGGTGCGCGCGAGGCCACACCAACACAAATGGTAGCAGCCCTGGGATTGGCCCTTTTTCTGCGTTTGCCGCTTGAAGAGCAAAAGGCTGTTCTGCAGCCTCTTTGGGAGTGTATCTGCTATCGGGGCCCGCACGGCGATGTTCGCCTTGAGGAGCAGACCAGATTGGAGATTGTAGAGGATCCCCGTACGGTGGTCACCCTTCGGCGTGAGGCTTTTGGGTTGCATACCGATTTTTTTATGCCCGTCGTCCCATGCCTGTATCGCCGGATTACCCAGGCGGGGGCGACATTCCCACTGGCACAATAGTGCGTAGCCTTCCCCAAACCATTGCCTGTATCCTAATGGGGCGTATGGCCAGCCTGCATGAACTCCAAACCTGTTATAGCGTGCGGGATTTGTACCTTATGTTAGACTTGATTATTCTCCAGATGGAAAACCACGCCAGGCGGCTTCAAGCCACGGGTATGAGCCCAAGGGCGTAAGCAAGCAGGGGTGAAAGTTGAGAGGGGCCATCATTTATACCTTATGTTAGACTTGATTATTCTCCAGATGGAAAACCACACCAGGCGTCTTCAGGCCACGGGTATGAGCCCAAGGGCGTAAGCAAGCAGGGGTGAAAGCTGAGAGGGATCATCAGGGGGAAGGCTTAAAGAGGCATAAGGGTTCACGTGGCGGTCTTCTCTGGGTGATAAGGTCCTCTTTGGGGCGGAAAAACCATTAAGAGCCGAAAAACCTTGCTGAAAAGAGGGGGAACAAGGCGCTGCTCAATAGCCTTTTCTATACCCTTCCCTATAACATTTCTGGGGGGGCTTCCTAAGGTTTGATCTCTAGCGCAATTTTTTTCAGGATGCTGCATTCTGAGTTTTCTGTGGTCTCTGTATTGGTGAGCAAGGAGGGCAAGGGGTTCTGGAATGGTTCATGACCCCAGTTGAGTTTACAGGATTACTCTATCTCGCAAGGCCTGGTTAAAAGTTTCTTTGCTACAGTCTAGTTCTATTCTTTCCTGTTCTATTCTGTTCAGGGCATTGAGGTGAAGCTTTTTCCATAAAGCCTGAGAAGGATAGAGCTGGTGCAGGCACTAGGCAAAAAGGGCGGGATCTTCACTGGTGGTAGCGAGCAGATCTTCGCCATTTTGCCAGCTATTTTGCTTAGCCAATTTGTTCAGCTAGAAGAGAAGGGCAAACGACAGGAATACCGTAAGAGGCCGCTTTGTGAAGCTTGAAGGGAATGCCCCACTTTAGTCCCGTGCTTTCTGCCTGGCGCTTTTTTTATCTCTGCCGGGGGTTCCTTTATTCGAGGCTTCATCCGTGCCTTGAGGACACTAATAATTTGAGACACCAATCAACCGTTCTACAGCCTCTTTGGTGGGGTATCTGCTATCGGGGTTTGTCCAGTGGTGCTCACCTTGAGGAGCAGACCGGGTTGGAGAGTGTAGAGGGTCCCTGCACGGTGGTAACTCTTCGGTGCATGGTTGGGCCATCATGAAAGGGTGATCATGCCTGAGCTGGCCAACCTCCTGAGGAGAACCCTTCCCAAAGGAGAATCCCCCAGAGAAAGAACCCTAGGGAAAGACCATCAGCGAGACCACCAAGGGAAGATCCCCAAAGGAAGACTCCCAGAGGAGAGCCCTCTCTAGGGTTATTGGTGAATGTATGGTAAGGCACAAACCAAAGGAAGACTCCCAGAGGAGAGCCCTCTCTAGGGGGAAACTCTAGAGAAGAAAAAACCTCCAGAGGCGTGAAAATCCCAGGGAAAGCGTTCAGGGAAAGAGTTTGGAGAAAAAGTTCAGGGCAAAAAATCAGGGCAGAAATCGGGATAAAAATTTAGAGCAAAATTGAGAGAAAAAATCCCAGGGGCGAAAAATCTCAGGGATGAAAAATGACGAACTGCCAGCATGATGTCATCAACAGGGGAATAAAACCATGAGGAAAAGACCTTATAGTTCTGGTCGAAAGAAGCGTACTGGCCTCTTTGGGGGTGTTCCTGTTTCTGGTGGGGGCAGCTTGTTAAAGAGCCCGATCATTAAGGCCTCATCACAGAGACAGTACTGGCAAAGGCTTTCTCAAAAAGCCTTTTTACTAGCGGGAGAAGAGGGCGAGGAAGAAGTGGAACCCCCACAAAAGCAGCGCCGTACAACAGGCAATGCTCAACGCTTAAGCCTTACTCGGAAATTGAAAAATAAGAAAAATATCCCCCGTTCTTTATCCAGGGTAGGTCGGGCCAAGAGGAAGCGGGATGAAGGAGATCAGGCCAGGATCGATCAAGAAGGGCAGAAAAATTTTGCAGAATTATGGCCTTATTACCGCCAGATTGCTCAATGGACCATGCGTTTTTATGCACCACTTTTTTACGCACCACTTCTGGCGAGCATTTTGGGGGGGAATGATCCGGCAGGGTCTCCAAAGGAAAAAAACGGTGTTTTATTACCACGATTGAGGATAAATAATGCACCCTTATTGCTCCCTGTCGGGGGTTTACAGCTCCCTGCAGGGAGGCAAGATCTTCCCCTTATACAGTCAGCAGCGATGGAGCAAGAGAGCCCAGGAAAAGCCTTGGCATCGGGGGGCGATGTTTCAGCCTTTTCCCGTTTGGCAGGTTTGGTACAAGGCTTGGTATTGGCTAACTCACAATGGGGTGCGGCAGAGGGGACAAGACCAGGATGGACAAGGCCAAGAGAGACAAGATTAGGAGAGACGAGATTAGAAGGGGGAAGAGTAGGGGCTTTCTCTTTAACTTGGCCTTTGGCTGGCCGGAACACTCTCGGCACTCTAGGGGGTAGGCAGAACGGGGCTGGCCTGCGGCAAGGGCTCCCGGCACTTGGGCCGGATGTTTCGCTTCAAGGTATGGGAGGAGGGTCGTCATTCCCGCAAGGGGCTTTTTCTCATAGCGATGAGGGGGGCGATGAGGGAGGAAAGGGTTTTGCAGGGGGAGTGCCCCAACGTATAGCAACCATATTACGTGCCCGCCATTGGGATACAGCCAATATCGCAGCCATTCTGGCTCGCATTTCGCTGGAATCTGGTTTTGACCCGACCCGGGTAGGCGATAACGGGCAAGCCCATGGTTTGCTGCAGTGGCACCCCGAGCGGGAGGCCAATTTTGTGGCCTTATTTGGGCATCCTTTACGCCAGGCGAGCATAGAGGAGCAAGCCTTATTTATTGATTGGGAATTGCGCCATACCGAACAGGCGGCAGGCCACGCCCTAAGCCAGGCCGATACTGCCTGGGAGGCAGGTTATACGGTTTCGCGTCGTTATGTCAGGCCTGGCTTAACCCACCAACAACGCGAGCGGGAGGCCAGGCGTACTGCACAGCTTGCCATGCTCCTTGCCCAAAACCAGGCGCGCTGGGCCATGGGGCACATGCAGGCAGGGGGGTATGCCTTTATTGGTTCCAGCGCTTTTTTCAAAGAGGAAATTCCTTACTATAATACCACCCTCCAGGGAGCCATGCCTAGGGGCCAAACGAGCGGTGAGGCCGCCTATACCATAGCGCGGGGTTATGAACCAAGAGGTGAGAGATCTACGGTGAGCCCCCAAGAGAGAGGCGCTTATGCCATGTGCCCCCTTACGGCTAATTCGGCAGGGCTGGGGGGTTCCAGCGTGCTGTCGATGCAAGCAAACCCTTATGCCTTACAGGCCAATACCGGTATGATATAGGCACCATTTTAAGCGCTGACTTCAAGAAGGTTGGAGAGGGGCTTAACGCAGGATGTACAAAATATGGTTTTTCTCAAGCTTTGGTTTCAATGCCTTATGCGGTTAGCACTTTTAGCGGCCATCTTGCTGGGCATTGGTTTTTTAATAGGAGTATAGCTATGGATAACCCACAGCCCTTATCTGGAGCATTACCCCCTACCACGAGAAATGGGCCCCAGGCCCTTGCGAGCGTGGCTGCTACAAACCAGGCCTCTACGGGCTTGCCTTCTACTCTTCCCACCGTTCCTCTTACTGCCCCTTCCACCGTCCCTTCTACTGCACGGGCCGCCCGGGCCTTGGTGGGGCAGTCTTCTTCAAGCAGGGCTTCGGCGGGTCAGAATGTGGCCTCAGCCTTTGAGGGGTTTGCTGTTTCAACCGGCTTTTCCCTTATTGATGATGTACTGACGATTGCCTGGGGGCTGTATTCTCAACAGACAGGCGAGCCCGTTTTTGCCGACAGTCAATTTGGGATTATCCATTACCATTTCAGCTATAACGGCCAAAGTAATATTGCCAATGCCCCGTTGGAAGGGGGGGATTTTGTTTCTTATAACAAGCATGTGTTGCCCCGTCAGCACCAGGTGGGGGTAAGCTGTTCGGGTACAGAGGCACAGCGTAGCCGGTTCTTTCAGGTGCTTGATGGGTTGCGGGGGAGTACAGAGCTTCTCTTTTTGCAAATGCCGGAGGCCTCTTTTACCAATCTTTCTGTTGTGAATATCAGCTGGCAACGCACAGCCCAAAGCGGTACCCAGCTGGTCAATGCCATGCTGACCCTTCAGGAGGTTCGCCTTTATGCCACCACCAATGGGCAGAATACAAAAACAGGGCTCCAGATGGCGCCTCTCGATAGGGGGAGTGTTGGGGCGGTTCAGCCCAGTATTGCCCAGCAACATGTTATTGGGCAGGGCGCATTGGGTAGTTCGTCGTTTGGACAGGGGTTAGGGGGGCTTTTGGCATGACCTCTTTGGTGATTAATCTTTCAGTGCTTTCTCACCAGTCTGTTCAAGTAAGCCTTGGCGGGCAGAATGTTCGGTTGGTGATTGATACCAAACAGGGTGCTGGCACATTTATGGATATTTATAAAGATGGGGGCCCTGTTATTTTGGGTATGCAGTGCCGCAATCGTACCCCTCTTGTGCAGTTGGCATATCTTGGTTTTGTTGGAGATTTGGCCTTTTATGACATGCAAGGGGCGGAAGATCCGGATTATACGGGCTTTGGGCACCGTTTTATTCTGGTATGGGATAGTGAGGCCCTATTACAATGAGTGGTTCTACAATGAGTGGTTCAGTTTTAGGGGGGTCATTGTTCCATCAGCCAGAAGGCCAAGCCCCTTTTACCCATCGTTATATCAATGTGAGTGTGACAATTCCCCATCAGGCAGAAGGGACGGCAGGCGGACAAGATCATAAAACAATCCTGACCTATGAAGGGGTTAGCCAAGGGGCAGGCCTTGCCCCCTGGGGAGACGCTGACAGGGTCAGGCCATCACAGCCTACAACAGTCCCCTTTATCAATTACCGGATAGCCTGCACGGTGGTGGTATTGGGGGGGAAGGACCATCCCCACTGTAGCCTCTCCATCTTTAACATGGGGCGGGAAAAAATGGCGGCCCTTTCGCGTTTTGGGAATATGGGGCTTTTCCGCTATGCTAATAATGGGCAGACCATTGGGGTAACGGTTTACGCTGGTGAAAGCCCTACCCATATGACCCGTATTTTTGAGGGCGGAATGCTGCAATGCCATGCAGATTTTTCCTCTGCACCTGATCCCTTTTTGTTTCTTCAGGCCAGCACACTCTCTGATATTCAGCTCAAGCCACGAATGGCCACAAGCTTTGAGGGGGATATAGAGGCAGCGGCCATTATCCGCCAGATTGCTGAAGATAATGGCCTTGTTTTTGAGAATAATGGCGTAAAGACCATTATTCATAACCCGTATTTTTCGGGCTCTGCGCGTGAGCAGATTGCAAAATGTGCTGCCGTAGGGCGCTTTAATTATGTGGTAGAGAATGGCCTTTTAGCCATCTGGCCCCTGGGGGGAGGCCGCCAGAGAGCCACCCAAAGTAGCGCCCAAAGCACCACCCAGAGAGCCGCCAAAATTACTACTGCTCAGAGTACTGCCCAGAGTAATGCTCAGAGCACGGGGTCTTCAGGGGATGGGTTTGCGGGGTCTGAGTTTACAGGAGGGGCGGGCTTTATAGGTGCTGGTTTTACAGGGAATGGCCAAGAAAAGGCCAACGCTTTTCCCCTTATTAGCCCGCAAACGGGGCTTATTGGCTATCCCAGTTTTAATGGGACTATGGTGGGGTTACGGTGCCTGTTTCGGAACGATATCCGCAATGGGGATATCATTGAGGTCAAAAGCGATTTTTTTGGGGCGTCGGGGTATTATGTGGTTCATGGGCTATCACATAGCCTTTCTACCGAGGAAAGCCAGGGCCCTTGGTTTACCGATATTCAGGCCAGTGGTTTAGACCCCTCACAGTAAGGGCATTTATTGCCTTACGGGTTGTTACCCCAGGCGTTTGTTGCCTAGGCGTTCTTGCCCCAGGTGTTCATAACCCAGTCATTCATGACTTAGACGTTCGTTATCTCAGGTGTTCGTTTTCTTGAAGATGGAACACCAAAGGATATTGTTCTTAATCCTTTAGGTGTGCCATTACGTATGAATGTGGAGCAGATATTGGAAACCCATTTGGGTTGGGCCTGGAATACAGGCCCGTATGGGTATTTCGCGATCATCCGCAGGTTCCGCAATACCGAGGGGCTATATCCCAAGTGATATGGGTATTTCGAGATGGTATAACCAAAAAACAGCAAACAAACCTTGTATCGCAGGCGTGTAAGGGTATTTCTCGTATGGATATTCTTCTCGTATGGGTTTTCTTACAGAGGGTTGTATGGGTCTTCTTATAAGGGGTGCTGTTATAAGGGTGTTGGGGAAAGAAGGGTGCTGGGGTGTGAACCCGCGTCCATACAGGCCCCACCGCTTAGCTCTACTGGCCCTAGCTATATTGGCCTGGTACTGGCTTGGGCTGTTATCGTCGTGGTTGATCGTTATGGCCAGGCCCTAGGGCTTTTTATTTTATGAAAGAAGGTTATTTATGAGCGAAGGGAAGGAAAAGCGCTATGGCTGATCAACGTTATTATGGTTTTGCCAGTATCAACGATATGCAAAGTGAGTTCAATGCTCACGATTTTATGACTGCACAGCATATCCGCCAGAATGTTAATACCTCTATTCCCGCTCGTGTGGTCAAGGTTGATAAGGCCAAAAAGCGCCTAACCTGCACCCCCATGGTGCACCAGATCACTCCCACAGGAGAGGTGATTGCCCATGGGAAGATATTTGATGTGCCTTATGGCTATGTTCAGGGGGGCAATTGTCTCATCCAGGTTGATCCGGTGGAAGGAGATATTGGTTTTGTCTGCTTTTCCCAACGTGATATTACCCGCGTTAAACGAAACCTGAAAGAAGATGCCCCAGAAACATTGCGTACCCATGCCTGGGAAGATGCGGTCTTTATCCAGCATCTCCATTCTGAGGAGAAAGTGGCCCATGTTATTCACCTTGATCCCCAAGAGGGGATTACCATTTCCTCTTCTCAGCCGGTTAAAATTATGGCCGATATCGAGGTGAAAGGTAGCATCACTGTTGAGGGGAACCTCAAGCTGACTGGCCAGGTCACAGCTACTGGTGATGTTAAGGCTGGGTCTATCAGCTTGCAAAACCATACCCATGGGGGTGTGCGTTCAGGTGAGGGTACAACGGGGAAGGCGGAGTAGGGGTTATAAATATATTTATATATTTATAAATCTGGTGACTTATTTAATAAATCTGCTTATATAATTAGAAAGATACTTTTGTCGTATAAACTACGTATAGTTTTCGTAGTTAACACTATAAATGGCTTAGGAATCAGGAGGGAAAATGGAAGACTATTCAACGCCTAAGCCCTCAGGGCTTTTGAAGCGATCAATTCGTGAAATCACTAATATAATTATAGAAAAATTTAAACTAAAACCTGGCGATAATCTATTATCATTAGTACATGATTTGAATGGAACGGTATCTATTAAGGATATATATGATGGAAACCCAGATTCTATTCTTATAGAAGCTGATAGTAGTTTTATTATTTTTATATCTGGAATAACAGGACCTAGACGTGATCGCTTCACCATTGCACATGAATTAGGGCATTTGTTTCTTCATTTTTTGCCTGAACATTCTAAAAACAATTCCTACAGAATGAGAGCTACTCGCTGGGTTGATGAAGAAGATAGCGATCAGAGGAGAGCCGAAAGAGAAGCTAATATTTTTGCGGCAGAGCTTTTAATGCCAAAAGAACGGTTCATAGGTTTTTTTGAAGAGAACAAAATTGACACAACAGATAATGCGAGCATTGTAAAGGTTTCTGATTATTTTGGAGTCAGCCTTTCTGCTGCTAAAGTAAGAGTATCATCTTTAGGTTTGTAATGTCTGCGATAGAAAACGCTAAGAAGGTCCCAGATTACAGAATACGCGTTTTTCTTTCTGTGGATTTATCTGGGGCAACAGCCTACAAAGCTTCAAAAAATGGAGCACAACAGCTAGAGAATAATCTATATCCTACATGGGTATCAGAAATCAGTAAATTTTATAAAATATTTCCAGGTATTGTAAAAAAGCAATATGAATTTTGCATTTCTACACCCTTTAATTGTAAAATCATAGAAGATGCTTTCCCAAAAGTTTGGAAATTTTTGGGTGATGAAATCATTTTTTCATGCAGGATTCTAAACGAGAAGCATTTACTTTTCTGTGTGGATGCTTTTTTATTGGCTTTATTAGAGTTTAGAGAATATTTGAAAAATAATGAATTTACTAAAGAGCTTGACGTTAAGGGATGTGGATGGGTAGCTGATTTTCCTACTCAAAACCAAACTTTAAAAGTTGAAAATATTGTTAGCAATGGCGAAGAGCTCTTTTTAAGTGAAGAAGATGAAATTATTGCGGATAACAAGCCTCATCTTTTTGATTTTGTTGGGAAACATATGGATGAGGGGTTTAGAATATCTCGTTTTTCTGCACCAGAAAAATTTGTAATGTCATTAGATTTTTGTAATTTATTGTCAGCAACAAGTGGAGAATTGGCAATAAAATTTAAAAAAGATCTATTTTTCCATTCTCGTCAACCTTTGAAGGGTATTTATGAAGGGATAGAATATCCTCTATTTTATATAAATACTATGTCAGATGAGTCCCAAAAAAAACTAGAGGAATCCTTAAAAGAAAACTTTGGTATTCAGTCTATTAATGGATCAAAACTTTCTATTTTTATAATAGATTTTTTAAAAAAATGCGAGGCGACCAATTTAAGCTTTAAAAATAACCCAGAGTATTACGAAAAATATAAGTCAGAATATAATAAAATAATAGATAATATTCAAAAGCAAGATGATCGAGTGAAAAATGATATTGATAGCGAAGAGCCCGTTAAAAACGGTTCAAAAAATTTTCGATTTGAACAAGAAGAAAAAGAACATATTCGTAAGATTATTGCGAGAATGAAGTCGAAAAAATAGATTTTTTGAATTAATTTTTTATTAAAATTGGCAAATATAGTTGTTTCATCTTTTGTTCCCCCTCCCCTGTGGAGGGTTTTTTGTTGGAGTTTTCCAAATGGCTGATCTTCTTTTAAACCGCACGACATGGGATTTGGTGGCAGATCCTTATGGGAATATTGCCGTAACCCATGAGCCCTATGCCATAGCGCAGTCTGTTGCCAATGAGGTTAAGTTGTTTGCAGGTGAAGGGTGGTATGATACCCGCCAAGGGATCCCCCATTTTACCACAAGCTTGGGGGTGGTGCCGCATCGGGGAATGATCCGGCAAAAAATAGAAGAGGCCGCCCGTACGGTGCCCGGTGTGGTTGGGGCTGTGGCTCGCCTTGGGCTGAACAAGGCGACACGGGTTATGGAAGGCAGCATTGTGGTGAGCACCCAAACAGGAGAAGAGTTGAATGTCCCCCTTAGTTAATAGTGACTTAGTTAATAGTGACTTAGTTAATAGTGATGAACAGGTCGTTAATAGTGAACAGGCCAGGGCCATTGCTGCGGTAAGCCCGACAACCTCTGTACCGGCACCGCGTTTTACCAGACAGGGGCTTGTTATTCCCACAGAGGCCGAGCTTCTGGCTGGTGTCATTGCTGATATCAATGGTGCTTTTGGAAACACCCTGAGTTTTTTTGACCAAAGCAATCGTTTTCTCCTTTCTCGCCCTCAGGGGCAGATAGCGACCACACAAACAGCCATACTTAACGATGCTTACGGTTTGTTGCAGTATTATGTTAACCAGATCGACCCCACGGTGGCAGAAGGAAAAATGCAAGATGCTATAGGGAAAATCTACTTTCTCTATCGCAAGCCTGCCTTGGCAACCCGCGTTGTGTGCCTTTGCCGTGGGGCAGCGGGTACGGTTATTCCCCAAGGGGCCAAAGCCCGCGATCATGCAGGCAATGTGTATAGGGCTACGCAGTCAGGCACGATTTCGGTGGCAACATCGACAGTGGAGATCGAGTTTGCCGCCGAAGAGCTGGGTCCTCTTGAATGTCCTGCCGGAACGCTCACCCAGATTTATCAAATTATCCCTGGTTGGGATTCTATTATCAATCAGCAGGAGGGTATCATTGGTCAAAATGTTGAAAGCCGGGCCCAGTTTGAAGCCAGAAGGCGTGAATCCAGTGCGCATAACGCCCTTAACACGGTTTCTTCCCTGGTGGGAACCTTGCGCCAGGTTGAAGGGGTAAGGGATGCCTATGTGGTGGACAATCCCTCTGCCTTGCCGGTGGTTAAAGGGGGGGTTACCTTAAAACCCCATAGTCTTTACATCTGCGTATCAGGGGGGAAGGATAGCGCGATAGCCCAGGCGATCTGGCAAAAAAAGCCTCCCGGATGTGACATGACGGGGAATACCAATGTCACCATCGTTGATGACCAGAACGGGTATGCCCCTCCTTTACCGCAATATAGCATAACTTTCCAGCGAGCCCTTCCTGTTCGTATTGCGATAAGGGTGGAGATGGCTGTCTCCTCTTCTCACCCTGATAGTGCAGAAGAGCTTATAAAGGCTGCTGTTTATAATAATTTTAATGGGATAGATGGTAGCGAGCACCTGCGTATAGGGTCTGTTATTTATGGTTCTCGTTTTTATGCTGCTATTCAGGCCCTAGGGGTGTGGGCCAATATTTCTCTTGTAGGAGTAGCACGCGATGGGGGAGATTTTTCTGTTTCAGTTTCAACAGATATTACCGAATACCCCACCCTTTCTATGGATGATATAGAGGTTATTTTTCCATGATGCGTTATCATGATACCGTTATTGCCCAATATGCTAATGCCCCCGTGTTGAATGGCTTACTGGGCGCTTTAAATGCCGAGAGTGATCCCCGCCAGTTTTGGGAGGAGTTTGTTCTAACCTTTTGGGATATAGAAACAGCCCAAGGATATGGGTTGGATATTTGGGGAAAGATCGTGGGGGTGGAAAGGGCTATCAGCAGCATCACTACAACCTGGTTTGGCTTTCAGGAAGAAACCACAGCCCTGGCACGCCCTTTCGGGCAAATCACGGGCCAAGGTGTTTTCTGGGATGGTATGACAGTGTTGTCCCACCAGACGCTGTTAAGTGATGACGATTATCGTGGCCTGATTCTGGCCAAGGCCGCGGCCAATATTTCCGATGGTTCCATAGCTTCTCTTAACGCCATTCTTTCTCGTCTTTTTGCTCAAAAGGGGCGGATTTATTTAAAAGACAACCGTGATATGAGCCTTACCGTGGTGACTGAATGGGAGATTGGCCAGAATGACCTGGCATTGCTGAAAATTATTATAGCGGTTTTGCGCCCTGCCGGGGTGGAGATAGTAGTGGAGATAGCGTTTGCTCGGGCCAGCCAGCAAGGCTAGCCCGTGTAGGTTGTAGGTTATAGAAAGGTGGGCCTAAAATCAGAAATATGAAATTTATAATACGAAATTCTATGAGTCTAGAGGTTGATTCACTCTTGCGCACCGCTATATTATCGCCCCAAGCCCCAAGCCCCAAGCCCCAAGCCCCAAGCCCCAAGCCCCAAGCCCCAAGCCCCAAGCCCCAAGCCCCAAGCCCCAAGCCCCAAGCCCCAAGCCCCAAGCCCCAAGCCCCAAGCCCCAAGCCCCAAGCCCCAAGCCCCAAGCCCCAAGCCCCAACTCTACAGTCTCTCAGCTTCTACCAGAAGCTTTGTCTGTGCTGTTGAGCTGGTATTCGCTATCAATCAGCTCTCTGATTTTTGATCTCTCATCATCAGATCGCCGAGTTAATCAGCGATCATCAGGTGACGTCTCTTTCCCTAAAGCTATAATATTTTTGGTTTATCTATAAGGTTAGCGCCCTTTTCTTCCGTAAAGAAGTGACCCATAACATGTCAGCCTTTACCTTTATTCTTTCATTGAATATTTTCATTAGCCTGTTTTCGGGTCTGGTTGAAGCCTTTAGAGGTTTTGCTACGCCTTATTGGGTGTGCCGACCTTGCCTTTAGGCTTGGGTCTGGAGCTTGGGGCTGGAACCAGTATGAGCATATTGGCGGGTAGACAGTTAAGCGCCCTGGCGGTGCCGCTGCCGCCGTTATTTGTAGAGAGGGCACTGACCTTGATCTTACCCTTACCACAGTCTGGGTCTTGCTCTTACCACAGAGTGTACACCACCAGATTATACACCATCAAAAGCCCTTCAAGCGTCTTTCGGGTAAGCCGTCTTCTCTCGGGCAAGCTGTTTGTTCTCCAAAATCGGATAGGAGCGAGGACTATTCAAAAAGAATGGGCCAGTTTGGAGGGTGGTTAATGGGAGGGGAGGGGAAAAAGGGACCTGTTCTGTTTTTATTCCTTCTTTTTATTCCGCCTGAATTGCGTCCTTTAGTGTCTTTGGATGGAGGACGTTTTGCGACCTCTGGCCTGAATGATTTATATCGCCGTGTGATTAACCGTAACAACCGTCTCAAGAGACTGATTGAGCTGCGCGCACCCGATATTATTGTCCGTAATGAAAAGCGTATGCTTCAGGAATCAGTTGATGCCTTGTTCGATAATGGGCGTAGGGGTAGAGCCATTAAGCAATGCCCTGCTATCAGTCTAAGGGTTTCATAGCTTGTAGGTTCTAGCGATCATTTTAACAGATCGATAAAGGCACAGATCAATAAAGGCTGGGAATAGGCCTTTCTATTTCTTTAGAACTTGATCTCTATATCGTGGCTTTTTTAATAATTATAGCCTTAAACATTTGTAGGCTTTTAGGCGGGCTTTATCAACGGTAATTTCTGAAGCCCCCGGAGCAGAGTCATCATCTTCTGCATGCGCGGAGAATAACGGTGATAGGGCTCGTGTGTTTCCTGATTTATGGGTGTGTTCTGTTCTGTAGGTTCTAGTCTGTGGAATAGGCTTTTGGGCCAGGCGGGCAGCGCATCCGTTTTTATGGAAAATGAGTTCGTATCTATACCCTCCCACGGGATGTCGGGAGGTTTTTTTATGAGGAAAGATTATGGCCGATCCAAAAACCATTAAACCACCACGTCGGACGACGATTGCTTTTGGGGAAAATGCAGATCCTGCAACCATCAGGACTTTACCTGAGAGCCAACCAAGCGATGCCTCCCAAGCCAGTTATGCCATGGGGTTTCCACGGCGGACGATGACCCCTATCGAAAATGGAGGACAGCCCCCCCAAGGACCAGATATGAATGCCATCCTTTACGATCTTTCCAGGCATGCCCAATGGCAGGATGCAGGGGGGGTAGCCCACTATGATGCTGCTTTTGCCAGTGCCATAGGGGGGTATCCAGTAGGCGCTATTCTTCAAAATCCCCTTCTTCCCTATCTGCTCTATGTTAACCTGCGCAATGCCAATAGAGTAGACCCTACTACAGGAACGAATTGGAAGAGCATGACTGCCCCTGGGAATTATTGGGCGGTGGTGAGTGGGCAGGTTTCTGATGATCCTGATAACATTCTCTTTAGGGATCACGATGGCAGGCTGCTGGCTAAGGTTTCCGGTGCGAGGAATAACCTTTATATTTCTACAAGTGCAGGGAATGATACCACGGGAGATGGTTCGCAGGAGAAGCCCTATTTTTCTATAGGGAAGGCCCTTTCCGTTATTCCAGAAGGCGGCACTGTAGCCTTGTGGCTTAAGGCGGCTGAAACCTATTATCTAACAGCAGATAACACGGCCCGTTTTGGCGGGTATGCCGATATTGATAATCGTATTAATATTGGGCGGCGCTTGATTACTATTGAGATATGGGGATCTTCTTTTTTGGATCAGGCCCGCAAGGATTTTGCCGCTCAAAATTCCTCGGCCAATCCCTATACCATTGCCGAAGGGACTGCAGAACAGCCCAGTAAAAATGCCTTTCGGGTCAATATTCAAATCCCTTCTTTTGTTACAGAGCAGGGCTCTTTGTTAACAGGGAGTATCGTAGGCAATAATGGGGGCAATATTCAGTTTAATGGGTGCAACTTTATTCCCCTTCAGGCCTACCCTGCCCAGCAACCGACCGATGGTACGGTGTTCTCTCCTACCGTTTCCTATCAGTTTGTGGGGTGTCGCTTCCTGAATCTGGAGTATTTCCCTTATATGATGGGGGGGTGGGGCAGTTATTCTACCACAGTTCATTTTGGCATGTGCCAGTTTCATTCTGCCACACAGGGAAGGTTTTTTAACCTGGATTCCGGGCAGATCATTGTGACGACGGATAGCGATATTTCCCCCTATACTGTATACGACCTTTTGCCCCAATATCAGTTTTTGGGAAGCAACACGCGTCGTTATAATGGCTCATCGGCGGCTTATTATGGTTGGGGGCTAAAGGTTATAGGGTATCTGGAGGCAGGAAAAGGACAACCTGTGTATGGGTATAAGGGCATAGACCCCGATTACGAGATTCAGATTGTTTCTTCAGGTTAATAAACCCTTTTATTCATAGTATTTTTATATGGTAGAAAAGCAGGGAAAGAAGAAAAAGCTATTTCACATTCTTAAATGTTATTAAACCCATTTTGCCAAAAATAACCAATATTGCCGACAGTAATTTAAAAATTTTACAAAAAAAAGGTAATATTATTTAAAAATCTCATAATAAATTGTAGACTTTTCGTTAGAAAAGAGTAATATAAAAAAACTCCTCCCCGAGTATGTAATAACTATATGGGGAGGCCAAGTTAATTCGTTTTGATGTATATTTCCTACCTGTTCATAGATAGGTTGTGTCAGAAGTATATTACTTTTTTTTATGCAAGTCTATAGTTTTATCGCCTTTTGAGAAAAGTCAGGTCATAAAACTGTAGGCTTGTTTTACCTTTTCATCAATAGCTGGCAGAAATCTGCCACTCAATATGAACAAGGGCTACCATAACACGGGTATTTTTTTTGTTTTTTATCCGGCTTTTTCATCTCTTCACATTAAGTTGAATTGAGTGGCCATTGTGGAGAATTCATTTTCCATAAATTTGTTCTGTTGTTCTCTCTTTTCATGCCTTCTGTAACAGCTGCCTTCTTTTATTTTCCATATTGCTCACGGAGGGGGGCGATTACGCCTTTCCTCTTAAACAATTTGCTTCATTTTTATAGGTTTTTTTGGGAAAAGGGGTTTTCTTGGAAATTTCCAAGGATTTTAGAGGAAAGGCACTGTGCTTTCCTGCGAGATTGGCCTTTTTGCAAATAACGAAAGAATGGAGCAGGATTTTTGCCACCAGGGTTTTTACCGCCAGAGTTTTTATTGTCAGAGTTTTTTACTGCCTGAGTGGGCGCGCTATTACCCATCAACAAAGGCAATGCCCACTTTACAGCATTAAACCTTATGACCATGAGGATCGAGAGCCGAATATAATCGGTAGGTCTTTTTTTCTGATCGCCTTTGTCTGTTACTTCGGGCTATCACTTCAGTCGTCACTTTGGACTGTCACTTTGGACTGTCACTCTGGGCTGACATTTCAGGGGTGGCCTTGATGGAAATTGTCAGCGAGCCTGATATCCGCATGCCAGAAGAGGCAGGGGCTTATTTGCGCAAATTGCGGAGTATTCTGCGCTATCTCGGGACGTGTGATGGCAATATGGAGGAAGGCTCCATGCGGGCAGATGTGAATGTTTCTGTTCGTAAAGCCGGGGAGGAATTTAGAACACGCTGTGAGATTAAAAACCTCAATTCTGTTCGGTATGTTATGCAGGCCATAGAAGTAGAGGCCCAGCGTCAGGATGGCTTATTGAAAAGAAAATAGTCCTCTATTGCTCGAAATTCAAGGATATGATGCACCGTTTGTGATGAAGACTCTTACGAACTAAGAAGATTCTTATGAACTCAAAAAAGACCTTCGCGAACTCAAAAGAGAACTGATTGAGAGGGTGGAGAAAATAATCTTTTCTCATCCATTTTTTCTCTTCTCACCCATTCTTATGGAAAATACGCGTTTTACAGAAAATATACGGCAAACTTTTTCTGTTTATTTCCTCTAAGCATTTCTGGCCCCATAGCCTGCTATATTAACCTACTCTTTCTAGGGCAAGCGCTTCTTGGGCACTGCTTCCTAAGGAGAAGGTGTCACTGGGGTTTGGTCGGTAAAGTTTTATTAATTAAAGAGAGTATTATGAGTGTAAAATTCGTCTTGCCCGGGCTGTGCTAAAAAACGCTGCTATTATCGCCCCTATTATCGGATTATTGTAGCCGATAGCTGCAGCCCGCATGATGGTCGTTTTGTTGAAAACATCGGCTCTTATTAACTGGGGGAAGTCAAGTATTTGGAACGAAGTCAAGAAATGGCAAATGAGCCCTGTCAGAGGGAATAGAGCTAAGCTTTCATTCCCAGAAACTTTTTACCCTCCCCCAGGAAGATGTTGGGAGCATGATGAAGCCTTACTCATTGTTCCACCATTGTGAGCAATAGGCCTTCAGAATCAATAGGCCCCAAAATCAAATAGGATTCCGGCCTCCAGAGCTGATTGTAGCCGTGGGAACACCGGCTTTGAGGGCAGAGAATAGGGGGCAAAAGGGTAAAACGATGCCAGATTTTAGGAAAAACGAGAATTTAGGAATGATGAGGTTTTAGGAATGGCCAGATTTTAGGTGTGAAGAGAATTTAGGTGTGAAGAGAAGATTTTGTCTGGTCTGCCTCAGCAGGAAGCGGTATGACAATTCTATAAAGAATGTGGAATGAGGGGCAGAAGGAAAAACCAGAATGGTCCGTTTACTGTTAAAATTATCGTTAAAGGACTGGGTACTTTATGCTGGGTGGGCGGCATCTGGGGTCATAGGGGGTGGGGTTGTGGTTGGCTCTCCCCTTTGGGCAGCACCAGGGGTCCAGGTGGCTTCTTCTGGCCCGTCGGGAATGCAGGCGGGTGAAAAAACCCCGCCCGATGAAACAGAAATTCGTCCCATGCCAGAAGATAGCACCACGAGCCATACTCTGTCCGTTCAGGGAGCAAGCCAGTCTTACACGGCTTCAGCGGGGACCTTGCTGATCCGCGATGAAAAAAACAAGCCTCAGGCTTCCTTGTTTTATACGGCCTATTTACTGGAGGGCGAAAAAGAGGGAGCAGGGGATAAAAACAAGAGGGTCTCAGCATTTCGTTCTAGCCGGCCAGTAGCGTTTTTCTTCAACGGTGGGCCAGGGGCGGGGAGTGCCTTTCTCAATATTGGGGCTGCTGGGCCTTATGTTATGGAGTTTCCAGAGGCTCTTCCGACTGATGGCGCCCATGCCCGTTTGCTTCCCAACCCCGATACCTGGCTTACCCATACCGATATGGTTTTTATAGATGCGCCCGGAACAGGCTATAGTCAGGTGGCCGATTCTAAATCCGCAGCGGGGAAATTTTACGGCATAAAGGAAGATGGTAAAGTGTTTGCCAAAGCCATTCAGGTCTGGCTTTCACACTATGGCCGGCAGTTTTCTCCTGTTTTCCTGGTAGGGGAGAGCTATGGGGGGGTGCGGGCCATTGAAACAGCCAATGCCCTGCAAAGTGAACAGGGCAATATTGTTTCTGGTCTTGTTATGATTTCCCCTGCTATTGAAATGAACCTTTTGGTTGATACGGTTTCTAACCCGTTGGCCACCGCCTTGCAGCTTCCCGTTCTAGAAGCGGCCCATCTGGAAGGAGAAAACCAGCTGGACGATAAAAAACTGAATGATGCCTATCATTATGCTACGGGCCCCTATGTACAAAAATTGATTGGCCCTATCGCAGAGCGTCATTCTGCCTTTTATCAGGAACTTGCCCACCGAACAGGGCTTGATGAAAAGGTTATTGCCCGTCAATTTGGGCAAATTGATGCATCCTCTCATGATATCCGTAGCCGTAATGGTAGGTTATACAGCCTTTACGACTTTACCCTTTCCATACAAGATCCATATCCCGAAGGCTCTGGTGAAGATAGTCCCGACCCTGTGCTGTATGGTTTTGGTCAAATCTTTGGAACAGCCTATGCAGGTTATTTGGCCCATCAGCTTAACTACATTACAGACCATACCTACCAATTACTAAACCTGGCGGTGAACAGCCAGTGGAGTTTTACCAGCAAGGGAGAGAATCTCGGCATTCACGAACTTCCTGTTTTACGAAAATTATTGGCCATTAACCCGTCATTGCAGGTCTTTATTGCCAATGGGTATTTTGACTTGGTCTGCCCTTTTCCTACTTCCCGCTGGGTAAAGGAGCATATCCCCGTTGGGGCAGACCGGATCGGCTTGCATCTTTATAAGGGGGGGCATATGGTCTATCTTCGCCCCGCTAGCCGTAAGGCCTTAAGTGAAGATGTGGGCCATTTTTTCCAACAGGTTCAGGCCCCGCCCACCTTCCCACAAACTCACCCCACCAGTAACGAAGGAGCACAATAATGAAGGAGCACAATCTGGTCATTAAGGGATAAGGGCAAGGGAAGGGATTGCAGCACAAAAGAGCAGGATGGCCATATGGGAACGAAAAGCGACTTGCCCTGGGTATTCCCCCTCATGCCCAGGGTATTACCACCGCATTGGTCTTGGAGTTTTTCAACACCCCCTATCCCCCTCACATCCAGGGCATTACCATCACCATTCTCAGGAGAGAAGACCGCACCGGCCATTTTCCTTCATGCCTAAGGCATTACCCTACCCTTTCCGCCAACAAGTTTTCAAAGTTATCATTCCCCCTCATGCCTAAGGCATTACCACCACCATTCTTCTGCCCGCTATTCGTAAAAATTTTCCGCCTGTTCAACGTGTAGGGTTTTTCCTTTTCTGAGAGAGTTCCTCAAACCTGTTTTGTGACCATGTTTACGACCTTGTTTTGCGACGGCGGATAATCAAACCGTCAGTCCGTTTATTTACTCTGGTCTTATATCCTTTAGTGGGTTTACCCCATGGGGTAACAGGATGACGACCACCCGAGGTCCGACCCTCACCACCACCATGAGGGTGATCAACAGGGTTCATAACAACACCACGATTATGAGGCCGACGCCCTTGCCAACGTGTCCGAAGCCTTACCAAAGCTTTGGTTCATGGTGTCAGGGTTAGATACAGCCCCAATTGTGGCCATACATTCTCCACGAACAAACGAAGCTCGTCAGAGTGTACTTTAATCTGTGCATAGCCTCCGTCTTTCCCAACAAGCTGAGCATAAGTCCCAGCTGAACGGGCCATTTTCCCCCCAGCACCAGCTTTTAATTCAATGTTATGAATAATCGTTGATTGACGTGATATGTGACCACAAGGGGAGGATAAAGGGCTAGAATAGAAAAACTGAGGCGATAAAACCCAAGCCTACTGTAAAGCCTCCGTTGAGAGCTCCCCATTGGAAAGCCCCTATTGGAAAGCCCATGAGTCATTTGGGAGTCATCTGGAAGCAATTCTGGGAGTCATCTGGAGGGTGGCCTGTCGTTTCGGGGGGAACGGTTAAAGGCCTTTTGGGGTTTTTATAGGTTGGCCCAGATTGGAGGAAGATATTGGAGGAATATCTTGGAAGAGGATCTAAGAACTTATAAGACGGTCTAAAAACACGAGTTGGTTAGTTACGGATGGTGATTTTGGTTAAACCAAGCTTTTGGGCATGGGCCAATACCCCAGCTACTGTTGTATAATTGGCCAGGCGGTCTGGATGGATTTCTATAACCGGTTGGTTTCCTTTTGCCGCCTCAGCTTGAATAAGGGCTGTTAAGGCCTGTTCGTTGGCAACGGGCTGGCCATTCCATAAAATAGTGCTATCAAAATCAATAACAACACTAATGTGCTCTGGCTGTTGGGGCGTTTGGGCCTGGTTGCCACTAGCCAGGGCCATCTGTACCGATTCCGTCTGCAGGGGGATGGTGACAATCAGCATGATGAGGAGCACAAGCATCACGTCAATAAGCGGCGTGGTGTTAATGTCGACAATGGGTTCATCTTCTGTTGAGCTGTCCAGGCCAATATTCATGCTCATAAATTGTCTCCTGTTTTGCCCCCTCTATTGAGTGTTCCAGGGATGGTGGGGGCTTATCATGATCTCTTGGGGTGGGATTATTGGTGGGGGCGTTCGGTAATAAAATCAACCCGGGCAATCCCTGCTTGTTTGCAAGCATCGACAATGCGTCCAACCGTTTCATAACGGGCCTGGCCATCTCCCCTTATCTGCACCTGGGGTTGCTTGGTGCCGTTGGCAATCCCAGCGAGTCTTACAGAAAGCTCATCGATGGTAGCAATAGGGGTTTCATTCCAGTAAATTTGCCCATCAGCCGTTACGGCCAAAACCACGTTGCCCTGCTGGGTCTGGGTAGGATGGCTACTCTCTTTAGGCAAATGCAAGCGTATGGTGTGGGTTGCAGCGGGTATGGTGATAAGGAAGATAATCAGCAAAACCAGCATCACATCCACTAAAGGGGTGGTGTTAATGGCCGCAACGATATGGTCTTCATCGTTATCCTGGCCACCAATTTGCATGGCCATGGCTATTCTACCCGTGATGAAGATGTAATGGTGGAAGGGTTGGCTTCGTGAGTGCTGGCAGGCAAGCCCGCTTCAGAAGGGCGTCCTCCCAATAGAACAGACTGAACATCCGAGCCGAAATTTTTCAACGTATCAAGGGCCACCTTATTGCGACGCACCAGGAAGTTATAACCTAAAACAGCCGGAACAGCGGTTGCAAGGCCTATGGCTGTCATAATCAGGGCTTCACCGACAGGGCCAGCAACCTTGTCTATTGTAGCTTGCCCGGCAATACCAATGGCTGTAAGAGCGTGATATATGCCCCAAACGGTTCCAAACAGCCCTACGAAAGGGGCTGTTGAGCCGACGGTACCCAAAAAGGCTAAGCCTGTTTGCAGTTGGGCCTGCACTTTGCTGACAGCATTTTGGATAGAAAGCGTTACCCAGCTATAAAGATCTATGGTGGTTTGCATGTTGGCACTTTTATGGTGGTGGGCCGCATTAAGCCCACTTTGGGCAACCATACGGAAAGGGGAGCCTTCCTGGAGGGTGGAAAGGGTGTTGCCATTTAAGCCGTTTTTCCAAAAACTTGTTGGAATGGCCCGGCCAGCTTTAAGAATTTTTCCCTGCTCAAAAAACTTGGAAAGCATAATATACCAAGTGCCAATGGACATGATGAGCAGAATAATCAAGACCGTACGGGAGACAATATCTCCACCCATCCACAAGGCAGACAGGCCATAGGGATTTTCTGGGGAGGCGACATGGTGGGGGGCTGGCGGTTGCATCGGGCCTGTTTCTGGTGAAGCGGCAGGCATAGGGGGGGGTGGCGGTGATGGGACGGCAGTTTGTGCGACAGTCTGTGTGGTCGTTTGTGTAGTTGGGGCAGCCCAGGCGGAGGAAGAAAGACCAAGCACTCTATCCGTGCCAATGCTAAGGCTGGTCATCATGAGGCCTGCCAGGACAGGTTTGAGGATTTTTTTGCCGAAAGGCGCTTTCAAAACAGGGAAGGGTGCTTGCTGGTGGGAATGGATGGGTAAAAACATGGGCTTTTTTGCTCCTTGTGTGTTAAAAAATCAGGTTAATGGAGAAATCCGGAATAAGGAAAAAGAAAGAGAGTGGACATAGAGAGGTCTGGGCATAGAGGCCATAGGGTATAAAAAACAAAGCCCCAAAAAAGCTCTAAGAAAGCCTACTCCAAGAAAACTCCAAGAAAGCTTGCAGGAATCCACAAGGGGGATGAGCAGGAAAAGGGGTTCTCTTTTGGAGTGGCATAAGCATGGTATGGCATAAGCAGGCGTCCTCATTTTATGGAGCCACTCTCCACGCAAGAATAGGGTATGCAAGAACTGGGTGCACAAAAACTTGGTGCACAAGTATTGGGTACGCAAGAATAGGGCGAGGTTTGAACATAACATGAGGGGGCTCAAGGGTGACCTCGATAGGGTTTTAGAGACAAAAACGAATAACGAACAAATAACGAACTCTGGCATTTGAGAAATGGGTTGAGAAATGAAATGAGGGTGGGAGTCATCGACAAGCCTAGTTCAGCTGGAATGTAAAATGCAAGGTATGGTTAGGGGTTCTTACCGGCACCCCATTGCGAATGGCCGGCTGATAGCGGTGGGTTTTCAGGAAGGTGAGCACAGCCTCCCCAAAGGCCTGCCCACCAGAAACATTCACTAAGTGGCAGTTACTGGTGGTGCCATTGGCCTCAATATCACATGCCGCATCGACGGATCCCTCTTTCCCTAACTCCTGCATGGTTTCTGGGTAATTGGGGCGTCCTCCTCCAATGGGGTTGACGCCAGCATTTCGGTCATGTTGGGTGGAGGCGGCATGGGAAGGCGCTGCAGCCGTTGCGGTTGTAGAACTGGGTGAAGAGGCCTGACTCTGGCTGGAAGGCGCAGGGCTGGGTGCAGGATGGGTGGTGGGCGGTGTTTTTCTTGGGGTGAGTTTTTTGATAGGGGGTGTTTTTGGGGGTTCGGGCACGGGCATGTTAAGCTTTGGCGGCATTACGACTGGTGGGGGTGGCTCAATCATGCTAGGGGGTGGTGCGGCTGGTGGGGCAGCACTGTTGGCTGAGCTGGCACTGGCTTCTATGGTGACACTTAAGGGGATAACGGGTGTTATAGTATCGGGCTTGGCCATGACCCGAATAAGGGCATGGATGAAGAGAATATGGATGATGATTGTTACGATAAGCCATACCATCCTGAGTTTGTTGTTCTTCATTACGTAAGTAGCAGCCATAAGAAGAGAAATCTCCCGGTTCGAAAAACGCTACACGCAGCCGGTTTTGCAGAAGTCTGGTTGCGCAAATAGGCAAAACATCATAGATATCAAGGGGTGGTCACTCTACGCCCTCAACTGCAGTTGTTAATAGTGATTAGTATTCTCTTTTATGTTTATAGGAAATAGGCGTTGGAAACCAGAGCAAAAGAGACTAAACACTCTATAAATGTTAATAAAGTGCGTCTAAATGTTAATAAAGTGAGTCTTTTCCTGCCAGAAATACTGTTTTTGGCAAAAATACTGTTCTGACAAAATCATGGAGGAGTCGTGTTAAAAAAATCCTGGATTGCTGTGTTTATGGGTTTGTTGGGCAATATTGGGGTACAGGCCCCGTTATTGGCAGCAGAAGGAGGAGAGCAGCCAACCTCTATGAAGGACTCTAGAGGGGTTGGCCTTCAAGGGGAGAGAGCCAATCAGGTTGATATTGCTTTTGTAAGGGGCATGATTACCCACCATGAAATGGCTTTGCGCATGGCCCGCGAGGAGCTTGAGAAAGGCCAGAACGCCCAGATGCGTCAACTTGCCACCGCCATTATCCAGACCCAGAAAAAGGAAATTGACCGGATGCAGCAGTGGCTAAAAGTGCATTCTTCCTCAAAGGCTAATACACCTTCAAACACATCTTCAAGCACCCCTTAAAGAGGGGTGCGGTAAAGTTTTTATTTTTTTTGGAAACTCTTATTGTTGTTTCAAGTTTTAGTCTATGTGAGTATACTTACCATAAATGCATTATAATTTTAACTTAGGTCACCTTTAACCTCTTCAATAAAGGCCATAAGGTGCCCTTTTTTAAGATATCTTGCTAAAGATCAAGCACTCCCCTGACTCGTAAATAAGTCAGGGGAGTGTTTTTTTTTGGCCATTTTTAATGGTACAGGTTAGGGGCTTAAAGTTGAGAGGCGGAGGAGTAAAGCTCCAGCTTTCCTTCTTTGCTGAGCGCATCCAGCTGCTCTGCAGTCAGTATGGCTTCATAATTCAGGTCGGTAATAATAGCTGGGGGGGTAATTTTAAGAAAATCACTCAGATGCCGTAGCGAAATAAGCGGAGAAGGCGGAGAAGTCAGCTTGTAGACACAATAATAGACTTCTCTTTCGTGGAGCATAATAGCACCCACAACCCATTTTAGCCCGTGCTCTATGGTATAGATTTTTCCCGTTTGGGGAAATTGGGTGCTAACGGGGCTGCCACAGTTATATAAGGTCATAGGAGTTCTCCTGTTACAGGATAAAGTAAAAATGAAATTGGCATAAGGTGGGTGGATGGGGTGAAAAATACGAGGATGGGGTGAAAAATAAAAGGAAAAAAGAAAAAAGAAAAGTACGGATATAAAAAAACCGTCATTTCCCCTCTATAAAACCATTCCGCAAAGGGACTTGCCAAAATATTTTATTTACCATAGCCATAGCCATAGCCATAGCCATAGCCATAGCCATAGCCATAGCCATAGCCATAGCCATAGCCATAGCCATAGCCATAGCCATAGCCATAGCCATAGCCAATAGCTATTTTGGCGCGGCATCATGTCTGTTTCTGCAAGGAATGGTCAAGCGTTTGGTCTCTTTTTTGGTTTAGTCTCTTTATTTTCTTGTTGGGGCCTGGAACCTGTTGGGGTTTGGGACTTACTGGGATTTGGAAAAAGACATCTCATTTCCTTCATGTTACCAGCTGGTTTATGGGCCGGTTTAATGCGGGCAGGAGCACTATGAAATGGGGCTCCCTTAACCGTGGGGCAGGGAGAGGATACGCCCTGGGTGGATTATACCCTGGTTGAATAAGGATGAGCTCTTTAAAATCCTCCTTACCCGTGGGGCGAGGATATGCTGGCAGAAGGCAACCCAAGAGCCTACAAGGCCTCCTTGCTTGTGCGGCAGGGGAGGGTATTCTCTAAGAGGTGGCACGTCTTTAAAGACACGGCCAGCACGATTATCACCAGCATGATCATAAAAAGAGCCGTGGCAGGCGCAATCATATTGGGCATTTTCTATTTTATTTGGGTATTTTCCATTTTATTCTGCCCTATAGGATTGAGGCTTGGTGGATTAAAAAATTCCTTCTCGCTCGCTTCATGAGCCCCTTTGCCCGTGGAGCGCATGGAGCCGGCCAACATTCTCCCCACTCACCTGCCTGTCTACTCATAGGTTCATTGAATAGAGGAGGAAACGCGATCTTGAAAATCAACTTCTACCCGTCTACTCATGGGATCCTTAACGAGTGAGGCAGGGAGGATCCCTGTTTTAACCTGGGCAACATCCAAGCCAAGACCTCCTTATTTCCTAACCAGTAGGGAATACCCCGGGCAATGCCCCTCTTCAAGCAGCTTTGTCAGCTTACCTCATTGATTAGTGGGTGATACCAGGCGTTAACTTTCTGGATGTTGGTTCAATCTGTCTTATTTCCCGATCAGTAGGGGATACCCTCTAAAAACCCTTTCTTGCCAGCTTATGGGTTCCGTGCCCGTGGGGCAGGGAGGTTTGTACGACGGGTATGGCCTAAAGTGGCCTTTGCACTATTTAGTGAAAACCTCAATAACGTATTTTCAAAATATTCAATAAATGTTATCGAGTGAAAAAACGATGAGGAATGAAGAACAAGTCATCATAGAGAGATTTTCCCCTGTCGTTTTTAATATTAAAAACGTTTTCAATAAACGTAAGAAGAACTACTGAACCAGTATAGTCAATATAATCAATATCTGTATGGAGTACAAGGAATGGGCTTTTTTGATGATGTTTTTAGTGGGATTGGCTCGTTTTTAAAAGTTGTAAAAGATACTTACGATAAGGCCGTTGTCTATCAGCAACAAGTGAACCAAAGCGTGCAAAACCTTATTAACGATGTGGCCTCAACCTCTGCGGCACGGGAAAATTTGCTGAATGGCACGATTATTGGCAATGTCATTAATAGTGTGGCCGGTGCACTGAACGTTTATTTGGGTTCTACAACCAATTATGAAGAAAAGTTTCTGAGCGATACCACTCCCATTGTTGTTGCCCATAACCAAGACCTTACCCATACACCAACCGTAGCCCAGTTCCTTCAGGCTTCTGCGGCTGTGAATGTGCCGAATGCATTGCCTGCTTCCTTAACGCCATTTCTTTACAACGGTAAGCAGCTTGCCATTTCTGATGCCGTTACGGGCATGGCTGCAAAAGTATGGTCTACCCCCCAAAATCAGATCATTATTGCCTATCAGGGTACTGCTGGGCAGGGTGCTACCGATGTCGTGCATGCTGTTAACCAGGTTCTGCAAGATGTTCAGGTTGTAGCCCATCGGACAACTCTTGGCCAGCAGAATGCTGTAAAATTTGCCCAATTTGTTGCCCATGAGGCTGAAGCCAGAGGGTATAATACCAGCAATATATTTGTTACGGGTCACTCCCTTGGAGGCATTGAGGCTGAATATGTGGCCCAGCAGACAGGCCTGGCCGGTATTGGGTTTGATAGCACAGGGATTCTTCCAAGCACGACTGGAAAAGGCGATGGATCAAACTTTATTAACATCCTCCAATATGGTGATCCCGTAAGCAGCTATGCCTCTGATATTCAAGGAGCACAACCTTTTGCCCCAGACTATGACCCTAATGGAGGTATTCAGCCTCATTACGGAAAGATCATCATGACTGGCGATGTTAAAAACCAGCAGGATCTTTCAGTGATTTCTCAGGGATGGAACAATTTCTTTGAGTTTGGAAAAGTCCTTACCGCAAGCAATTACCTGCTGAGCGGTTTCCCAAAATTTCATGCCTTTTCCCGCCTGTATGAAGACCTGAACGTAACTCCGGATCTTTCTCAGTATAAAATAGACTCGAATGGGCAAATCATTACCAACCCTTCTACCGATTACGGGATTTATAACATTACGGTTAACGATATTTTCAATGCGGGGAAAGATCCTAGTAAAATCCAGGGTGTTGTTCATGATTATGGAAATAACAGCATCGCTCAAATCATATCTGCCCAAGCCCAAAGAACGGACTATCATGCGACTGTTCTACCAAGCGTAACAAATCTGCCAAGTGTAGCAAATTCTGGCGTTTTTGCAGCGCAACCAGCTTTTGCCTAAGGGAGCTTCTTGATTTCTCCCCGCGATTTATTCCCTCCGCAATTGGTTTTTTCTGCGTTTTGTTCTCTTGGGGGGAGAGTATATTGGGGGAGAAAGCGAACGCCTTCAAGAAAAATAAGCTTCAAATAAGGCTCATTCTCAGGAGATGGTTTTTTAAAGCTGTTACTGAAGGGGTCTCATTTTCCAAAACCCTGCCGGATATGTCTGGTGGGGTTTTTTGCAGGGTTTTGTTTTGTCGGGCAGGTCATCTTTCTTAGCCTGGCTTGTGGTACTCAGTGGGGATCGCGTTTTTACAGCGCCAAATAGTGGTGAATAGCGCCTAATACATGGATAATGGCCACTTGGTGTGGGGCAAAAGTGGGCGGAATTTCTGAGTTTGCCAAGCTACGGCTGATGATACAATCATAACGAAGGCCCAAAAGCTCGGCCATGCTACGATAGCACCAGTTTAGCAATTTATCGGGCATGATCTCTATGAGTAATGTGCCTGGTGCACAGAAGACGATATGGGTATTGCCTGCCCCGTGAGGGGCCAGAATAAGGCTGGCTTCAGCAAAGTGGCGTATCTGCTCCGAAAAGGAGAGCTGCTCAAGCTTTATACATTCAAACCCGAAAGTTTTCAGGGTTTTTGCCAATTCCCCTTCGTTTAAAAGGGGCCGCATGGCCGATTCTTGTCGGTCGATATAGAGTTTTTTCCCCGGTAAGGGTTGGGGCAGCGGCTTGGCCATATCCTTAAGAAAAAGTAATGCCCTGACGGAGGGTTCCAGGTGGGAGAGCATGTTCCACCCCAGTAGCAATTTTTCAACTTTTACACTCTCGCCTTTGCTGATGCGGTAAAGAGGGGGCAAGGCCGCCCCAAAGGTGGCAGCCAACGCCATTTTTGTGGCCTCTTGCATGGGAACGGGGAGCTCTGCGGGTAATAAAATGCCTTGAAGCTGTCGTTTGTCCTTCTCATCAAGAAGGCACAGGCGGCTCAAATTCATGATCAGAAAATGAAAGATGTTCTCACTATTTCCAAGGAGCAGGGAAAACCACAGTCCTGGTAGGGTGACGTGAGAGGGGGGTAAAACACTCTTACCTTCTGGCGTGCGGGTATAGCCTTCACGCTCGGGCATGGTGTGGTCTAGCGTGTCTTGTAGGATTTGGCCATCTTCCAGGGCAATAATCCCTGCTGGTGAACACAGTGTGGCATTGAGAAGCAGGAGGGTATGCGGGGCATGATAAGGGAGGCGATCTTGTTGGGCTTGATCCTGCAGGCCCATGATGGCCATACTAGCTGCCCCTACAGCTAGAGACGGAAAAGTAAGGGCGGGTTGCTCGTGAAAGCTTTTGACTAAGGTGATATCTTTACGGTTTTGGGAGAGAAGATGAAACATTCTGATGACCATAGCTATCGGTTCTATCGTGGAAAATCAAGGAGATTATCCGAGTTGTGATCATCAACTTGGTCCTACCACAGGAACGGCTACGGCCTGACCTTGGGAGTCATATCTTACTCAGGCTTTCTTCATGCCTACGCTGTACATGGATTTTATTCCGTAGGGGTTACGCCCCAGGTTATTCAGCTTTCCCATAACCGCGTTAATCTGGTTTACAAGATTAATGAAGGGGAAAAAGCCGTTATCAATAAAATTATTTTTGTGGGTAACCATTTACTCAGGTCTTTAGTGTTTGGTTCATTTTACTTTCGTATTTTTATTTTAAATAAACGTTAAAAATACAAATATTATTATTTTTTTCTGGTCAGTTATTAAAATTTTATTAATCCTTCTTAGGAAGAGGAAGAGGAAGAGGAAGAGGAAGAGGAAGAGGAAGAGGAAGAGGAAGAGGAAGAGGAAGAGGAAGAGGAAGAGGAAGAGGCTGGCTGAAACTGAGGACCCATTTTCTCCCCTCTAAGGGAAAGGGTATGCTTTCCTTAGAGCTGAGTGCCCCGCAGATCATGGAGATGCTGTTTGTGCCCAGATTCTCCATTCTGACTTGTAGCCCCTAGCCCGTGGATAAAGGCTTTCCCCTCCTAAGGGCTCTTCCTAGGGAGCGGCATTTTCAAGAGGGGTTACGCGTGCGGTATTTTCTCAGCAAGGTAGGGCCTATCACCGTTACGCCAAGTCCAAGCAGGATAATTCCCATTCCTACAAGCTGAAAACTATTGGGCCGTTCGTGCAAGATGAGCATACTGCTCGACATGCCTATAATCGGAACCATAAGAGAGAGGGGGGCTATTCTCCAGGATTCATAGCGTGCCAGTAAGGCACCCCATAACCCATAGCCGATAATGGTGGCTCCATAAGCGAGATAGAGGGTAGAGAGAAAAGCCGTAACGGTAAAATGCTGGCTAAAATCGGCAAAAAGGGCAGCAGGGTCTTCAAACAGAAGGGAGCAGGCAAAAAAGGGGAGAATGGGAACAAGGCTTGCCCATACCACAATAGCCAGAATATGGCTGGCATCCTTCTTGGGCATCATGGCCTTGTTAATAATATTGCCAATGGCCCAACAAAGGGCTGCCCCCAGGATGAGAAGAAGCCCAAGAGAGGAGATATGTGCTCCGCCCCCTTGGGCAAGAACAAGCAAGCCCATGCCTGATCCGGTTAAAACCATGCCTATAATCTGCATGGCATGGATACGTTCAGCATAGAGGAGGGCGGAAAGCCCAATGGTAAAAAAGGCCTGTATTTGAATCAGGAGCGAGGCAATACCAGGGGGGAGACCAATGGCAATGGCTGAGAATAAGAGTGCGAATTGCCCAAAACTTATGCTGAGCCCATAAGCGACAAGCCATTTCAGCTTGATAGGGGGGCGCCTGATCATGAAAATGGCGGGGAATGCCACCAAGGTAAAGCGTAGCCCTGCCAACATAAAAGGGGGCAGGCTATGCAGGCCTGTTTTAATAACAACAAAATTAATGCCCCATACGGTTACGACAATCATTGCCAGGAGCCAGTCCCGTAGGGTCATAGGGGCGTTCTTTCCATAAGGATGTTAACAGAGCGGAGCGTTAGGAGTGGTTGATTCAAGATAGAGGGATAGTTTACCCAAAAAAAGTGAACCATTTCCATAGTTGTTTATAAAAAATTGGGTTGTTTATAACATATGCTCTCTTCTAGAGCGATTGAAGTGTGCGCTCACATAAAAACGAAAGTTTCGGTTTGTGCTGGAATTTATTAATCCCTGCTATGAGTGAGGCTTCGCTTTTTTCTTTGATAGGGAAAGAGTCCCTTTATAGGGATGAACAGAAAGTACAGCTTACAAAAACTCGGAAACCGTGCACCTTATAGGCGTTACGGTCTCTAAGTCTGAAAAAGATTTGCCCCTAATATTCTCCCCAAACGTGACCAGGAAAATATATGGCGCCCACTTCGAACATTCACAAAAGAGCGCAACAAAACCAGCCGCCGGCGTACCGCGCCACCATGGCTGCTTTTTGGAGGAGCTGAAATGAGCTGCACCCAACTAAAGGCCTCGTCCATACAGTCAATCGCATGGGGGGGCGGTATGGGGCGCTTGATCAAGCTGGCATCAAGGGTTAGGCCAGAACACACATCTTGTAAAATATCTGGTCTTGTAAAATATCTGGCCAGCTGGTGCCAGGCTTGGCAGGGCGGCAACCATGGGCAGGCAAACACTGCAAGGCAGAATGGAATGAACAGGATGGTTTGCCAATTCTGTTTTATCTTGTCGCATTACTGCTACCACATCCAAAACCCATGATATTATTCGTAAGGCCTTGCATCTTTCTGCGGTCTATGGGGGAGAGATTTCTGGTCGTGGGCCGCGATATTGCCCTTCTACTGAAGATAAGGTTGTGCATTTTTCCGAGCGAGAAAGCCATCAGATCTTTCTTGAGCCTGAAGCCCTTCCTGGGCATGAGGGGGATAATTTGGTGTATCCTAATGGGATATCCACCAGCCTTCCTCTGGAAGTGCAAGAGGAAATGATGAAAACCATTCCTGGGTTGTCACATGCTCGCATTGTTACGCTTGGATATGCTGTTGAATATGACTATATTGACCCCCGAGAGCTTTTGCCTACCCTTGAGCTTAAAAAGGTTCCAGGGCTTTTTTTGGCGGGACAAATTAATGGTACTACAGGCTATGAGGAAGCCGCAGCACAAGGGCTATTGGCTGGATTAAATGCGGCCTTGGTGGCTGAAGGGGGAAGAGAAAGTGAGAACAGAACTCCTGAAAAGGGAGAAGGATTTAAGAGCTTCTCCTATTGGGTCTCTTCCAAGGGCTCTTCACCACGGAAATGTGATGGGATGGAAGAGTTTTTGGCCCTATATTGTAGTACAATCTTTAAAAATTGTGATACAAAAGAGAGATACAAACCTTCTTCTCGCTCTCGGGCCTTGAGAGGTTTCCTTGGTATATCCCTTGGGGGCAAAGGCGGTGGCCCAAAGGTGATGCCAAGGGGAAATAGCAAAGATTGAACAGTGGCGTATCTAGGTAGATTGAGGTTCGAGCTTTTGAAAAACTTCAAAATGCTATGAAAGACGCTGGTAAAAAACGCTGGGAAATTCTCCAAAAATAAGAGAGCACCTTGATAAGAGACGTACCGAGAAATCTCCAGAGAGACATATAGAAAAGTATACAGAGAAACATATGGAGACACGTAAAGAAAAACGAACGAAAAACCCCGTAGTAGGTCGCAGGGAAAGCAGGGAAAAACTCTTGGAAGACGCCCCAGTCCCGGCTCATACCAGAAAAAAAGTTTTTGAAGGCGCTAAAATCTCAGTTCATGCTCGAAAATCAGTTCACGTCCGAAAAGAAGTGTTGGAAGACATTCAGACGAATGATCAGAAAGAAATTCGGAGAGAAAACCTCAGCTCTTCTGCCTCCTCCTCTTTACCTTTTACACCTTCAAGTTCCTTATCTTCAGCTTCTTCATCTTCGATTTCCCAATCTTCAACTTTTCAGTCTTCTATCCCCGCATCGTTTGGCCTTACCCCGTCAGGCCTTACGGGTTCAGGAAAAACCGAGCAGATTATTTTGGCCCTGGGTCAGCATATTGTTCAGGGCCGCTATGAGGTTGGAACATTTTTGCCCGCTGAAAGTGAGTTGTGTGCGTTTTTTCATACGTCGCGTAATGTTATTCGGGAAGTCTTGCGTAGCCTGCAGGCCAAAAATCTCCTGACAGCTCAGCGCTTTCGTGGCAGTCTTGTCAATGGGCCAGAGCAGTGGAACTTGTTGGATGGCGATGTGTTATCGTGGGTGATCGCCTCCCGTCAGGATGAAAGGTTAATTTATGCCATGGACGAGCTACGGGCATTAATGGAACCTGCCGTTGCCCGCTGGGCTGCAGAACGGGCCAAAGCGCTTGATTTGGTTGAAATGGAAGACGCTTTGGCCGCAATGGTGGCCCATCATGCCGATTGGCCAAAATTCCATCAGGCTGATCTTCGCTTCCACCAGGCTATTCTTAAGGCGGCGTATAATCCTATTCTTTCTCGCCTTGGCGTTGTCCTGGAGGCTTTGCAGCAGGCAGCCTTTAAAAATACCTATCGCGATGAGGAATTCGTCATGGCGCAAACCTTAGCTGAACATACCACGCTGTTTGAGGCTATTCGCCATCAAAATCCAGATCGTGCTGAACAGGCTGCCCGAAAACTTGTGGCCAGTACTACCCATCGGCTAAGGGAGGGGGCATGATATCGGCCATAAAAGGGCATAAGCCAGAAGGGCAGAAAAACCTTCCCATGGAAAGGTTGGTTCCTAGAGAAAGGTTAGTCCCTAGGGAAAAGTTGGCTCCTAAGGAGAGGTCGGCGAGTGGGCAGCCTTATAACCTTCCAGATACTCTTCCGGTTCCAGATAATTTTTCGGCAGCTAAGGACCCCGTAGTGACAGACTATGTAGCGGCAGATTATGTAGCGACAAACTCTATAGAGACAGACTATATTGCTGTGGACTGGGGGTCCTCCAACATCCGGGGTTGGCTGGTGGTTAAGGGAGAGGTTAAAGCCACACGTCATGCTCCCTTAGGAATTACCAACCTCCAAGGGAAAAGCCCCCTCCAGGTTTTTGAGGAACTCTTTGCTAGCTGGTATATAGGCCAGCCGAGCATGCTGGTATTTATGGCTGGTATGGTGGGGAGTCATAAAGGGCTGTCCATGGTTCCTTACCTGCGCTGCCCGGTAGCCCTTACGGCGTTGGCAGAAGGGGTCAGGCATTTTAAACCCTACCGGCAAGCCCAGCTTTATCTTGTGCCCGGCCTGTGTGTCGATCGCCCCGAAGCGCCAGAGGTGATGCGAGGAGAGGAAACCCAGCTGGCCGGTGCCTTTGCCTTGGCCACCCAGCAGGCGACCACCGGCCATATCTCCCTTGCCGAGCCCCTTGCAGAGGGTGGAGAAATTCAGAGCCATGCGCTCTATATCCTGCCAGGAACCCATAGTAAATGGGCATTGGTTGAAAATGGTGTACTCACGCACTTTTACACTGCCATGACAGGAGAGCTCTATCATCTTTTATCAACCCAGTCCTTGCTTAAGGCTTCTCTCTCGCAGGTTTCTTCTCGAGAGGTGTTTGAGGAAGGGGTAAAGGCCGGCCTGGCGAGTAAGGCTATTTTGGCAGAGTTGTTTGAAATTCGTGGAGCCAGCCTATTGGGGCATCTCCAGGCAGAATTTACCAATGAGCGGCTCTCTGGTCTGTTACTGGGAGTGGAAATTGGGCAGCTCTCCCAGAAATTCTTATCTTTGATGCGTAAGCGCCCCATTCAGATTGTAGGGAATAGCCAGCTGGCTCATCGTTACGCGCAAGCCTTGGCCCTAGCAGGTTTTAAAAGCGTTCAGATTGACGGAGAACAGGCATTTTTAGCTGGTATAAGGAGTATTGCCCATGCCATGGATAAATAACATTCCCCTCATTGCCATTTTACGGGGGATAACACCGCAGCAAGCCCCAGCACATGTTGAGGTGCTGTTGAAAGAAGGGTTTAACGCCATTGAAATACCGCTTAACTCGCCATCTTGGCAAGAGAGCGTTACAGCCTGTGTCAAGCGTTTTGGCACTCAAGGGCTCATTGGCGGGGGCACGGTGCTGACAGAAAGTGATGTCGAAACCCTGTATGTAGCCGGGGCTCGGTTGATTGTAACTCCCAATATCAACCCAACGGTGATTGCCCACGCCTTGGGGCATGGAATGGTTTTGGCTTGTGGTTGTTTGACCCCCACAGAAATTTTTAAGGCGATAGAATTGGGGGTAAAAACAATTAAAATATTTCCTGCTGCAGCCATGGGGTCCTCTTACATCAAGGCCATCAAGGCTGTTTTACCGCAGGATATCTCCCTTATGGCGGTGGGGGGGATTACACCCGAAAATTTACAAGAATATATGCAGGCCGGCTGTATTGGTGCGGGTCTGGGGGGGGATCTCTACCGTGCAGGTCAATCTGTAGAGGTTACAGCAGAACGTGCCAGGGCTTTTCTTGCAGCTTATCATCATGCCCATCACGGGGGATAAGATCGAAGTTTTTCTATACGGGGTTTTGCTATGGGGTTTTGCCACTGGACTGGGCAGGCTTCTGGTAAGTTTTTGGTAAGTAAGAAGGGATGAGCCTCCTTCGTTAGAGTTACTCAGTGAGAGAGAAAAAGCATGAAAATTACAAAACTTTCTACCTATCGGCTTCCACCGCGGTGGATGTTCTTAAAAGTGGAAACCGATGAGGGGATTACGGGTTGGGGGGAACCTGTCATTGAAGGACGGGCCAAAACTGTTGAGGCCGCTGTGCATGAGCTGGCAGACTATATGATTGGCCAGGATCCCTCACGAATAAACGATCTATGGCAAAAGCTCTACCGGGCTGGCTTTTACCGTGGCGGCCCCATTTTAATGAGTGCCATAGCAGGGATAGACCAAGCTCTGTGGGATATTAAGGGCAAAGTGCTTGGCGTGCCTGTTTATGAATTGCTGGGGGGGTTAGTGCGAGAGCGGATTAAGGCCTATAGCTGGGTAGGTGGGGATAGACCTGCCGATGTTATTGCTGGTATGGAAAAGCTTATGGCTATTGGCTTTGATACTTTCAAGCTCAATGGGTGTGAAGAAATGGGGCTGATTGATCAGGCCAAAAAAATTGACAAGGCCGTAAAAACTGTTGCCGAAATCCGTGAGCATTTTGGAGCGGAGGTTGAGTTCGGGCTGGATTTTCATGGGAGGGTGGCAGCCCCCATGGCCCGTATTTTAATAAAGGAACTCGAGCCTTACCGCCCACTCTTTATTGAAGAGCCGGTCTTGGCGGAACAGGCAGAATACTACCCAAGGCTTGCCGCGATGACTCACATTCCTATAGCGGCAGGTGAGCGTATGTTTTCGCGGTTTGATTTTAAAAGGGTGCTGGCCGATGGAGGACTTTCCATCCTCCAGCCTGATCTTTCGCATGCGGGTGGTATTACAGAATGTTTTAAAATTGCGGCCATGGCAGAAGCCTATGATGTAGGCTTGGCCCCTCATTGCCCTCTGGGCCCGATTGCCTTGGCCTCATGCCTGCATTTGGATTTTGTTTCCCATAATGCTGTTTTCCAAGAGCAAAGCATGGGGATTCATTATAACCAGGGGGCTGAATTGCTGGATTATATTAAAAATAAGCAGGATTTCTCTATGGAAGATGGCTATTTCTATCCTCCAAGCAAGCCTGGCTTGGGTGTGGAGGTCGATGAGGAACTGGTTAAAGAGCGCAGCCGCCATGTTGAGGATTGGCGTAACCCCGTATGGCGCCATCCTGATGGTGCCATTGCGGAGTGGTAGGGTTTTCCTCCCTTTATGATCTTTCGGTTAAAAACCTCCGTCTCTTTTTAGAAGGCGGGGGTTTTGCCAATAGGGGGCTGCCAGTAGGAGGTTTTGCTAACAGGGGATTTTGCCAATATGGGGAAAATAGTAGCAAAAAACTTTTCCTTAGGGCTGCTTATGGGAACTGCTTATTCGAACTGTTGATTGGAAAAAACCGCTTATTGGAAGAACGTATTCCCTTAAAGGGATTTCACCGGTTATCGTACTCCTTGGCCTTATAGTCCTTCCCAAATGCGACACGCCCCGGTGCCTCAGCAATAATAGCATGATCCTTTGGCCGGCGGGCTTCAAACAGCTCTGCCACACGAGGAAGACCACTAGTGATATCGCGCGTTTTCGAGCCTTCACGAGGAATACGGGCTATGTACTATAGGGCTGATCATCCTATTATAGGGCCAACGCACTATAGGGAAAGGGTAGACATAGAGGGAAAGAGTAGACATAGGGAATAGAAAAGTTGTTGCTAAAAAGAAATAGGCGATGTGATTTATAACAATAAAATAAATTTCCCCTTTTCGGATAGGTTGGAATTTGTTAAGAGAATAAAGATGTATTTTTAATACATTTTTTATATAAAAAAGTGTTTTATCTAAAATTTAAGGATTTCTGTCTTTTAATAAGAAAATCTTTTTACAGAAGGCCAAGTAGAAAAAAGCAACACTTGGTTATCACTTTGTTTGAGAAAGTTTGAGATGAATGTCTAATAGCTATTATGAGGGTATTCGCAGTGAAATGGCTGCCAGCACCCATGTTGAGCTTAACCGGGATCCGGTCAGCCGGGTTTTGAAATGGGTTTTGCTGTTTACGGCCCTGGCATGCTTTGCCCTTATGACATGGGCTACAGTGTTTACCTATCGTGCTGCTCCTCCTATTCCTGATAGGATCGTGGCAGCCAATGGAACAACTTTGTTTACGGGAGAAGATATTTTTCTGGGCAAGCAGGGCTTCCAAGAGGCAGACTTGGTCGATTGGGGCGGGCTTTACGGAATGGGTTCAATGTTTGGACCCGATTATACAGCCGCTAACCTGGTGGCCATTGCGAAGGCTACCGAGAATAACCTCGCCCTTGATGAGCAGAGCATTCCCTTTAACAAGCTACCGGAAGATGAGCAGTTCAAGATCCGCAAGCAGATGCAGATCATGCTGCGGAATATCGACCTGACTCAAAGCACTCTGACCTTGCCCGATGCCCTTTCTAGGGCCGTGCTCTCTGTAAGGGACAAGCTTGAAAAAGAACTCACAACCGATGATGTTCTGGCCGGTTATACCAAAGCCCATGCCCTAGCGGGTGAAAAGGCCAAGCATACGGCAGAGTTCATTCTCTATTCGGTCTTTACCACCGTGGGGCACCGCCCGAATAGTACTATTTCCTGGACACAGAACTGGCCTTATGAACCCGTAGCAGGCAATGCGCCCACAAATCTGACATTTACATGGACATGGGTTGGATTCTGCTTTGTGTTTTTGGGTTTTGGTACTGTTATTACCATTAACCGGTTATGGCTTTCGGGTGTCGATCAAGGGCCTATGGACTTGGTTATGGTAGGCTTTGGCAGCCTGACACCAAGCCAGAAAAAAATCTGGAAATTCTTCCTTTTTGTTGCCGTGATGTTTTTGGTGCAGATTTTAGTAGGGGGCATTATGGCCCATTACTATTCTGAACGAGCAGATTTTTATGGCTTCCCTATCGGGAAATATCTGCCCTTTAACTTTTTGCGCAGTATCCACCTTCAAGCCCCCGTGGTATGGATTGCTTTTGCCTGGATTGGGTCTGGCCTTTTCCTTGGGCCTATCATCAGCGGTAAGGAGGCTCGCTTCCAGGGTATTTTGGTCGATGGGTTGTTTTATGCCTCTGTTTTGGTCGTAGCCTGTATTGTGGTGGGCAACTATCTGGGGATTATGGGGTACTTGCCAGATCTGTGGTTCTGGTTTGGAAATCAGGGGAACTCTTATCTGGAGTTAGGCCGTGTGTGGCAGATTATATTCTTTGCCGCCCTTTTAATGTGGTCATGGTTAATATGCCGCTCCTTTTGGCCCGATCGCCAGCTGTGGGCCCAGGCACGCAATGCCTTCCTTCGGGGGAAAATCCGCCTGGAGCATCTGTTCTGGCTTTCCACCCTGAATATTGCTGTGCTGTATGTGTTCGGCATGATCCCCATGTTCGAGGTGGGTAAATCCTACACTATGGATGATTTCTGGCGGTGGTGGGTTGTTCATCTCTGGGTTGAAGAATCCTTTGAGTATTTTGCCGCTTGTGCAACGGCTTATTTGCTTATGGGCGTGGGCCTTGTGTCTCGGCAATTAGCAGAGCGGACGGTGTATTTCCAGCTTATTCTCATCTTCCTTGGAGGTGTCATGGGAACAGGCCACCATATGTATTGGGCTGGTGAACCCTCAATTTGGATTCCACTGGGCAGCATGTTCTCCTTTATTGAAGTGTTACCACTGGTTTTGCTGGTGATTGAATCTATTGACCAATATAAGGTTATTTCCTCTCATGAAACATTCAAATACAAGCTCGGCTATGTCTATATTATCGGGGCTGCTGTTTGGAACTTTGTCGGTGCAGGGGTGTTTGGCGGGGGCGTGTTGAATGCTCCCTTGGTCAATTATTACGAGCATGGCACATTCCTAACCCTTAACCATGCCCATACTTCTCTTTTTGGCGCCTTTGGGCTGCTTGGGTTGGGGATGGTGTATTTCTGCTTGCGCTACGTTGCTGGAGACCGCTTTAGCTTTAATGAGAAATGGGGATATACGGCTTTCTGGATGTATAATGCAGGCTTGGTATTATGGACCCTGTTAACCTTCTTCCCAGTGGGTTGGGCCCAGTTGGCAGCTGTTTATGAGCATGGCTTAACCTATGCCCGTAGTCTGGATTTCTATAACCAGACAACAAACTGGCAATGGCTGCGTATTGTTGGGGATATTGTGTTTGCCATTGGTGCACTCATTATGGCCCTTGACTTTACCGTTAAACTCAAGCCTATTTTTGCCAAACGCTAGGCTTTCTCTCCTGCGGGAGGGAGAGAAAAAGGCTTAAAGGGAAGCACCCAGAAAAACGCCAGAAAAATGCCTAGAGAAACGCTCGGAAAGAAGATTTCTGGGCGTTTTTTAGGTTTTGATCTGGGCCTTGTTGGTAGGTGCAAGCCTTTTGGTGAAGCGTTTTTTGGCTTGACGTTCACCAATATTGGAGCTGAAACTTCTATATAGCCAAACTCTTTGGTATGAAGATCTAGCATAAACGGACCCAAGGCCCTTTCCATACGGGCAGGCGAGCGGGCTTAACGTGGAAAAATGGCTGTTCCAATTCTTTCCACGAGCAAGGGGGGTTCTTAAGACCACAAAACGAGTGAATAAGGCTATTGCGGGGATGGTTGTGTTGTGATGGGGGCAGGCGCTTTTAAAGCGTGGAGGGAGTATGGCTATGCATGGCTTTGGGGCAAGGTTAGGCTCTGATTTCCTCATCGCTTTTATGGAGAGTGGGCGGAGTTATGAGCTCACTTTTGAGGAAGGATGAATGGGGGTGGCATTCTGTATGGAGTATTCAAGCCAGGTTGCACCCCATTGCTTGTTCTTATGCCCTCTGAAGGTTATGCTCAACCTCTGGAAAAGCTGAGCCACCGATCGCAGGGGTGTAACTGCGGGGTATGGCTGAATATGGTACAGGATTTTTTATAGACCAGATATTTTTACTAGAGTATTTTTATAGCCAGAATATTTTTATAGGTCAGAGTAAGCGTGAGGGAGGGCCTTGATCAGGGGTTCCCCACAGAGGCTTCTCACTGAGGTATTTCATAGGGTTTTTAAAATTATAGGGTTTTGAAAGAAAGGGGAAGGGCCCATACGATGTTTTTGCCTATGGAATTTTTTCCTTGGTCTTCTATCGGTTTTGGTAAGCTTACTCAAAGCCTTTGTTGGGTTGTTGGGTGTATGGTTCCATTGGCTTTGGCTGATAGGCCTGTCCACGCTCAAACCCAATTGGGGGGGGAATACAGGGAATGCCGTTTAACCATTGGGAAAGTTGTTTTTTGTGGCCTCCCCTTTAGTGGGCAGGCCGTTATTTATCGGCCAGGCCCTAAAAGGGTGGAACAATGCAGCCTTTCAATCGGGCAGGTAACTTTTTGCAAAGGTCCCTATAATGGCAAGGCCATTATGCAGGTTCACACCCCAACTAAACACTATGTAATGTGCGAGATCTCTATAGGTGTACCCATTTTTTGCGGTGAACCCTTTAGCGGTCAATGGGTACTCTATGCAAGGCGGTAAGCCTTGTTATGCAGTCTTCTTAGTGGAGCTCTGCAATATAGCCCCCAGGGAACTGAAGAATGGTCGAATCAGTATTATTGGAGTAGAGGGGGTCTGCCCCAGCCTTAACAGCTTTTGTTAGTGTATCCCAAAGGTTTTCTGTTTTATAGCCAAAGGTTTCTCTCCCGAAGGGGTAATTGAGATGACCGTTGGTGATAAAGATACGGGTATTGCCAAAGCTGGTCGAAGAAACAAGCAGAACATTTCTTACAGCCCCATCGGAAATGGGGTTTTGCCCAGCGGGCATAATGGCATCTTCAATTAAAGCACTGCCTGAAAAAATACTAAACTGCCGAATAAATTCATCAGCGCCTTCCAGGGGAATGTAAAGTCTGTTTTCTGGCACGGTTTGCAAAGGGGCATACTGAGATGGCTTAAAAAACTGAAAAAGCTGCATTTGCACACCGTTAGGCCATATAATAACGGCATCATTGCCTATGGCGTCGCCAAAAGTCTCAATGAGGGCTTTGGCCCCAAGTTGGCGGGCTGTTAGAAGGGCTTGCTGAAGATCAGAGACCATAAAGCCTGTACGTTCCTGGCCGAAAGGTGCGGGCAGAGCGGTGGCAAAATCAAAAACAGAGAGGCTGCCTACAGGCGAAAAAATAAAAGCGAGTTGGACAGAGCTTTTTGTCGGGGTTATCTGTACGGTTCCTCCTTCTTGAATTGTGCCGCCAAAGGTGCTGACAAAGCTTTTTGTGAAAGCATCAAGGGTTCCTTTTTTAAGATAGACATGAGGAAAGCCATTTTGCTGGCCTTCAACCAAGTAACCATGGTTTGAAGATGGGGAATAAAAAGGATCAGAAGAGCTCATGAGAGAATGACTCCTAAAATTGTGGAAGTTTCTGAGATGCCTTTTTGGAAATAGGGTACAGTAGAAAGACTGAATAATATGCCATGATGCTGAATAAGCAATTATAATGGGCAGGATTATAGAGATGCTACGAATGAACAGGCTAATATTAGAACAAATAGAGAACTAATGCAAGGTTATGGAAGAGCTCGCCCGTTTTACAAACCAAAAAATAGTTTGCAAACCAAAAAAATAGCCTGCCCGATTTGTTTTTTACGAGGCAGGCTGTTGAGTTCTCTCAAGGTTAAGTGAGTAAGATTTCCAAAAACAGTTTGGAAATTACAAGTCCATATAAGAATAAAGACAATTTATTTATAATGATAATCATTTTTAATTGTAAGAAGAAAATAGAAACTAAATCATAGATTTTTTTAATTAAATTTACTTATTTAATAAATATTTTTTAAAATATAGCCAGAACGTGCCTATGATTACGTTTCGTAACGGTTAGTATGTCTCGTAACTGTGAGAGTCTTTTGAAGGATGAGCAGGGTACAGCGTGCGCCTTATTATGTTCCCTGTGGGGTGGGCTTTTAGTGGAAGATGGTGCTTTGGTGTCGGATGGTGCCAAGAACGCCATCAGAAAATGGCAGAGTGGAGCCCTTAATACTCTTATAGAACCGATAAGTTCTTGCCGGCCGTCATAACCGAACACCCAGGGAGTTGAGGTGAGAAGAAATCTATTTCTGTCCAACACTATATGAATATCTCTCTTCCAATGTTTAGGGGCGACTTTTTCTTTGATAAGCTGCTAGTAAGCTGCTCGATATCATCTGTGACTGGGTAAATCACAGCGTAATAACGTATATCAATCCCTTTTGCACTAGAAAGAGGGAATAAGGCATAAGGAAGGAGACGGCGCTAGGCGTTTACATGCCAAGAATAGCGATGGGGTGTTATGTGGGGGCCTCAAGGTGAATCATAGTAAACTTTCTCTTCTAAAAGAGAAGCCGGTCTAAAAGAGAGCCGGCGCTTATAAAAACGGAATTCTTTTTTGGGTGTTACTTTTTAGGTTACATATTTTTTTATATAGGTTATAGTACTTATTATATCCTACTCTTATTTTAAAGATTTTTTGCTTAAACCTGTTTTATAACAATGTGAAACAGGGTGGGGGATATTTAATAAAACCCTAGAGGTCGCCTGGTTTGTCTTGCAAAAAGGCCCAGGCGTTTTTTGTTGTGGGTATTTTCCAGCTGGCATAATCAGATGTAAAAAACGTCACTGGAATTCTGTTTAAGCAGCGAGCTCCCTTTTGGGAGCTTTTTTTATGGGAAAAATAATGGCTCAAACGGTTTCTAATTCAAAAAATCCTGTATCTGTTTCCGTATCGGCCGCAGGGGGACAGGCGCTTTATCCTTCAGTCTGTTCCGTTGTTGTCCCGGCAGATGTTGCCCCAGGGGCATGGTTTATTGTCCCGCCTGGCCCTCTTGGGCGTCAGGCCATGGTGTTAGGCAGTAAGGGGCCGGAAGAAAGCAAGCGATATTGGATAGATTTTTCATGCCAACTTGCCTCATCGGAAAATATTGTTGAGGTTACGGCACAGGCGGGTGACCCTCGGCTGGTTTTTTCGGGCTTTTCAGTGACTTCGACAGGAAAATCCTTCTATGTCACGATTGCTGGGGGCACCTTGAACATGCGTTCGGGGATTCATTTCCGTCTTGCCCTGGATACCAGCGAAGTACGAGAGGTGGTGCTTCAAAGCGTGGTGATAGAACAGGGCTTGATCAGTAGTGCTCATTCACCGCCTGTGACATTGGGAAAAGGGATAAGGGGCCCCCAATTCTGGGTTTCTGATAAGGATCCAGATTTCTCCTATGTTGCTCCAGATGGGTTTACCCTTATGGCGTACGATATGGTGATCAATCGCTTAACAAATGATTTGTTTCAGTATCAGCCTGTCTCTGGAACATCCTCTGGAGCACCATCCTCTGGAACACTTTCCGGGGCACTCTCTGGTACGCTCTCTGGCTCTGGTACACTTTCTGGGACACGGTCTGCCTATAGTTGGGTAAAAATTACAACTCTTGGTGGCTCTACAGGCCCTCAGGGCCCTCAAGGAGAAAAAGGCGAGGTAGGTCCTGCTGGCCCGCAAGGCCCTCCTGGGGAAAAGGGTGCACAAGGCCCTCAGGGTGAGAGAGGGGAGATGGGCTTAGCAGGCCCACCGGGGAACCCGGGGCCCCAAGGGGTGCAAGGCGAGCAGGGGGCGATTGGTCCTGTTGGCCCGCAAGGCCCACCGGGAGAAAAAGGTGCACAAGGTCCCCAGGGCCCAAAAGGGGAGAAGGGAAATGATGGGCCTGTGGGGGCCCCGAATATTTTTATGGCCGGCACGCCAGATGAATCTTCTAACCAGCCTGTTTTAACCAGTGCAGCCATAGGGCAGACATTGATTGACAAGGAAACAGGTCGCCAATGGCAAAAGCAGGCCGATGGAACGGCAGAACTCGTCTACACCCCACCAGGTCTTGTTCGCAAGCCTGGTGTTTTTTTTCTCAATTAAGGAGCAGCGATGATGACGGATTACCAGAATGGGGATATAGGAATGTCCCTTAATGACGATGGCAACCTCGAGATTGGCCAATATAGCGGCCAAGGATTTGAAAGAAAAGTCACCATTCTTTCCGCTAAAACCGTTCAGGTCGTGGGCAACCTTATTCCAGAGACAGCAAAACCTACGGCTTTGATACAAGCCGTATCGTCTATGGTTCTTATGGATACTACTAATAATGTTGTGAAGTGGAATGGCTCTGGTCTTACAGGGGGAAAAGGGGTTTGCAATAATAATGTTTTAACACCGGAACATTTTACCATCAGCTTAAAGTTTTTTTCTAGTGCACAATTGGGATCTAATTTTTATCCTCTTATCGGGGCGCCAGTAGAGGGTTTTGCTGTGAAGGTGGATGGAGCAAATCATCTGTCCGTGGTGAATAAAGATAATCAGGTGGCCAGTTATGCTCTGTCGGATTTTGGCATTAACCTGCTGGATGGAAATTTTCATGATCTGGCTGTTATTGGGCGAGGAGGGGCATCTGGTCTGGTTATTCTTGCAGTAGATGGCAAGGTTTTAACTCCTGATCTGCAACCATGGAACATTTACTGGCAAACACTGGTTTTTCGTGGGGCCAATGAGGCTGCTGATGAAGTCAATGCCCCGGGTGATCTTCTCGCCATAAGGGAAGTGGCGCTGTTTAATTTTGCCAAATATTGGGAAGATTATCAGCCAGAAGCTGTGACCAACGCAAAAGATGCGATTGGGTATTATCTTCTTACCCATGATGTCGCCACGAGCAGGCCAAGCACAACAAACCAACGAAATACCGGATTTAAGGTTGTGCCCCAAAAACCCTATGGGGGGTTTGATACCCTTTACCCCTGGTCCAAAGGATCTTCTGGGGTAAAATTTACAACAGAAGGGTTGACTGGTGGCCTTCTTTTCTTTGGGGCCAGCAAGGACTTGGAAGATTTTACCTGTGAGTGTGAATTCAAAGTGGCTACAACGCCAGCCTTAGTCTCAGACCTTTCCCTTATAGGGTCTCTTTCACTCTTTGATGCAGGGATAGAGGCCGCAACAGGCGAGTTTGTTGTTCACGACAGTCGTAATAACGAGAAGGTCACCTATAAAAGTGGCGTTTTGGTTAATGATGGAGAGTGGCATCGTTTTGCTTTAACCTGTCAAGCAGGGTTTATAGCGGTTTATCTGGATGGAAACCTGGTCTGTAAAGACATGGCTTTAAAGGTGGATTTCAGCCGCTTGTTCTTCAGAGGCATAGCCCCTGATGGAGAGATTGCCCCTGATGAGAGCCTGACCATTAAAAATATAACAGTGAGCGCCTATTGCAAATATTATGGGGCCTATAACCCTAACCTTACTCCACAAATGCCTAGTGTGGGGGCTTTGGGTTTTTACCCATTGGTGAATGGGGTCTATACGAACCGTGTGAAAGCCCAATCCGGGGTTGAGTTTACCTTTCATTCTGGTGATAGTTTTGAATATCTCATTCTCGACCAAAATTCTTACCCTGATACCACCCTTGCCGAGCCCTGGTTTAAACTGGCTGGCGATAGTGTGTTCAGTCAAACCCTTCGTTTTAATGGTCATAGCCTGTTTGTGCGCAATGTTGTGGGCAACCCACTCATGAGGGGGATAGAATAGTGAATGTGATCCTTCCAACAGAGTCTTCCATTCTTTACTCGCCTTATACCTGGCATAGGGATGGGGCCGTCATGACAGCCTATAATTCGGGCTCGTATTTTAAGTTTATGACAAACGCCTTGGTAACAGGGAATAAAACCCTGACATTACATTTTAATACGGCAGAGGTTATTGCTGCCCTTCCACCGGTTGTGGCTTACCGTATTGGGCAGTATAATTGGGTATTTTCTCCTCTTCAAAGCAGTGTGGTGATGACCCTTCCCCCGGGGGATGCCACAACACTAGACCCTGTTATGGGGCGGCAAGGCTGGCATTTTATAGAGGTATGGGTGCGTACTGTCCCGCCTGAAATCAACAAGTGGGGCGCAGGCCCTTGCCGGGTTTCCCTTACGGGCATTGAGATTGATAACTCTGCAAGGCTGTTTCCCATCAGTGCCTATCCGCTCAAGGTGTGTATCTATGGAGATTCCATTACCGAAGGGTACGGTGCACTGGATTTGGAAAATAATGGCTATAAGAGCAATAATGCGATGATGAGTTATGCCTACAATGTTATGCAAGCTCTAGGGTGTGAGGCCGGTATTGTGGGGTATTCCGGCCAGGGTTTTACCAAACAGCCCGATAATGGGGCCGTTCCTAATTTTACCCAAACCTATGATTACCTTCAGCCAGGTATTAATCGTACCCTGACAGATTGTGACCTGGTCTTGATCAATATGGGGACAAACGACTATGCCGCCAGCAAGGCCACTTTTGTTTCTACGGTTACTCCCATCATCCAAAACCTCCTGGATATGGCTCCAAAGGCCTTGATTTTGGCCATGACTCCTTTTAACCAGACGCATGCAGAAAGCTGGCGCACGATTATAGGGAATTTGTCGCACCCACGGGTTAGGCTGATTGATACGAGCGGGTTTTACCTGATGGAGGCGATGGCGAATGTTCTCCATCCCTCGGGCTCTGCCGTTATGGGGAATATTGCCCCTAAATTGAATGCCGCCATCATGACAGCATGGGGGCAATTCAAATATGGGGGTGGTACAGGCCGAAGGGCTGTCTTGCGCCCTGTTGCTGACACCGGAGCGATCCCTGTTTTGCAGACCATGAAGCTGTAAGATCATGTGGTTATAAGACCAGGCGATTATAAGATTGTGCGGCTATAAGTCCATGCGGTTATAAATGGCCCCTCATGAAGAGGTGATAACCTTGGAAGACTATTTTCAGCTCAAGGGGATGGAATCACTCATGGTCTTCAGGGTATGGTAGGGTGAGAGATAACATAGAGATAGGAATGAAGAACATGGTCCGTCAGCGCTGGTGGGTTTGCCGTTTATTGGTAGAGTTGGTGGTCTTTCCCTTGCCAGCCCAGGCCGTTGACTAGTAGCCCAGAAAGAGCAAGCCTGCCAGTATATTTATACGCATTATCGCAACAGGTTTGAGCAATGGGAAAAAAGGATGAGCAAGGAAGATATCCTTTTACAGTTCTTTGATGAAAAAAATATAGGGTGCAATTAAAGGCACTTTACAGCACTTATGTGGATGCCGATATTACCCAGTTGCAGAAAGAGCATCTTTATGTCTCTCCTGAAGGGCACCCTGCAGAGTTTATAGAAGATTATGCCCTTAAGGATGCGATCAACCTTTTAAGGCTTTTAAAACAGATTGGTGCCGATAAAGAGTTGCGTGAATTTGCCACAAGGAATTTCCCCGATATGGGCCTTCAGGCTATCCCCGGTTTTTATGTTTTTACGCCTGATGTACCTTTAGGTCTCGCCCATTTAGTAGCGGGGACTGGCTATTATGATTATTCGGCCTATTTTTCTATAAAAAACGGGGTTTCCCACCTTATTGACCCACCCATTGATATGGAGGTTTCAGAGGAAGACTTAAGCCGCCATTCTATTATAAAAATGGGGAAGAGCATTGTGACCATCATAACCCGGGACCTCCAAGACCAGAATGTAGAACAGCTAGAGGCCACCTCCTATCGTGATGCTGGATGGACCAAGCCCTGCCGTATCAGGGCCCATTATTTCTCTGTTGGTTTTCCTGATGATTCTTCTCACCCGTATAAGGGCCGGTTCTGCCTGATAGGAGCCCCCTGTAAAGCTTTGTCGGAGCATGTAAAAACCTTTATTACGGGTTTGGATCATCGCTATATTAACTAGAAACAACCCAATGTTTTTGATTGGCATCTATCTAGGGATAAGGAAAGCCAATTCAGCTCGATCCTTCCGCAAGAAGATTTAGACCTCTCAATGGCCCCGAGTATTTCTAATGTTTTTTCAAGTACACTCTATGAAAACTAATATAAGCCCTATCAATATGCTTTTCTGGTTTCTGAAAAGAAAGACTATCTGGTGTATTATCGCCTCATCACCGTACGTTATGTAGGGTATATGTGGGAGACTTACGTTTTTGATGAAGGACATTTTGTAGCTTCTTTCTTTTTGCGGCATCATGGTAAAAGCCTTCCTTTAAAGAGGGCCGATATACAATCTGCTCCTATTATCGATCAGCCGGGTTAGCCCTCATTCAAAGCCCTTAAAGGTAGGCAGCAATAGACTGCTCAGCCAAACTTCTTACAGGGCCGAAAACCTTTATAAAGAGCGTTTTCTTCCATTTTTCCCCCTATTTTTCTTCCTTATCCCTCAAGAAGGCGCTAAAATTTATGCCTTTAAGCCTTTATAATCGAGGGATTCTAGGAAATCCTGAAGAAACTCCAGCCCTAGTGTGCCTTGGCCGGCCATAACAGCGGGATCATCATAGGGGTGGATGAAAACACGTTTTTCTCTTTGGCATAATTCCTTGGCATGTTCGCTTGCTTCGGCAAAGTCTTTTCCGTAAAGGATAACTTCTCCCCCCCAGTCTGCTGTGCGGGTCACTTTAGCCGATGGGGTGAATTTGGGCATAACATAACCGCTACGCATTGATATGAAAAATAAAATGAGGGACGTTCTCGGCTGGTCTATAAGTAACAGGCGGTGAAAGTCTGGTTTCTATTGGTAGGCCATGACGGGCCTAACCCTTCTCGGAATTGGACTTGGTGTGAGGGGTTTTAGAAAATGACAGATCTTGGCCCGCATCATTAAGATGAGAAAAATAATTAAGATAAGAAAAAAAGGCTGCACATTTCCTTTTTTAAGAAAGACCCCAAAGTAAAAAATCCCAGAATTTTAAGCAAAATCCCAAAATTGTTGTTCTTTGTCCTATCCTGAGATATCCTTAATGCTTCTAGGGGTAAGGAAGATTGAGCCCCTCCTGATTTATAAGGGCCAGACATGTTTCCTGATGTTTTAACAGGCCAGATGAGTCGGATACAGGTACAGAACGGGTACTATAGGCCATGCGGGTATCAAAATAGCTTTTTCCTTCTATATACGTTCGTAAATAATCTCATCAATCATAAAGAATATCACCAATATATGGACAATGCGATACCAATGAGCTTGGGCGGTAGGCAGGATAATAAAGGAGGGGCCTTGTAAAGCTTTCAGCCCTGTTTATATTTTTGCACAGTAAGGCTTAACTTTAATAGAGTGTTTCATTTTTCATAAAGAGTGCTTCATTAAATAGTGTTTCATTTTCCATTTTCAGGCTCCTTTCATGATATCTTACCCCATATCCACCCCGCTTTCTTCTGCAACTCCTATCAAAAGGCTTACGGTTCCAGCCATTAAGGCCATGAAGGGCACTGTTCCCATTGTTTGCCTCACCGCCTATACGGCCCCCGTTGCCAGAATTGTTGATGAGGTCACAGATCTGATTCTGGTTGGGGATTCGGTCGGAATGGTGCTTTACGGAACGGACACGACCATTGGCGTGAGTGTTGAGATGATGTGCGCGCATGGGCAAGCGGTTGTTCGGGCCAGTCAGCGGAGTTGTGTTGTGGTTGATATGCCGTTTGGTTCCTATCAGAAAAGCCCCCAGCAGGCCTTTAAAACGGCTGTGCGTATTCTAAAGGCAACGGGGGCTGCTGCTGTTAAGCTTGAAGGCGGAGAGGAAATGGCTGATACGGTTAACTTCCTTACCCATCGTGGGGTGCCTGTCTGTGGTCATGTTGGGCTTATGCCTCAATCTGTGCAGGTTATGGGGGGCTTTAAGGTTACGGGGCGCGATCGGGAAACCGCAGAGAAAGTCTGCCGTGATGCGACAGCCATTGCCGAGGCCGGGGCCTTTGCTATTGTTCTGGAAGGGGTGATCGAGCCGGTTGCTGCAGAGATTACCGCTCAGATTGCTATTCCTACGATTGGGATAGGGGCCTCATCTGCGTGTGATGGGCAGGTTTTGGTTAGTGACGATATTTTTGGGCTTTTTGAAGGGTTTAAACCAAAGTTTGTTAAACGATATGCCCATATTGCCGAGGAGATGCGAGAGGCGGCTCGCCAGTATGCTGAGGAAGTGCGCCGCCGTGAATTTCCTGACCAGAACCATGTCTTTACCCCCAAGACTTAAAACGGTTTAATCAATAGGGGTTATTTCTACGAACGGATGAGAGAAATTGCCCTGACTGTTAATGCGACAGGCATCCGGTCATTCTCCAGGAACGGATGAGAGAGGCAGAGGCTTGGGCAGAAAAACGCATCAGCCCTGGTCATCCCTCTTGAGTGGGAGGGAGAGGAGTTTGGTTGGGCAACGATAAACTGAGCGGGAGCGCATCTCTCACGAATGGGTGTAAGAGGGGCCGGCATTTGGCAAGAAACCCTTCGCTGTGGTTATTCCTTACGAATGGGTGGGGGAGCGTGCAATAGCTGTGAGAGACCCCGTAACCCTCGGTTTATCGTTAACATGCCTTTTTATTAAGCATGCCTTTTTATACAGTGAACTCTGGGATAGCGGGTATTGAACAGGCAGATGCTCTTTTGATCATTGGTCCTGTCTCTCGTTATGAAGCCATAGGCTTTACATGGGGAATAATCAGCTTATCATCTCTCATCTCTCATCTCTCATCCCTTTTTGAAGGCCCGTAATTTCTGGGTGGTAATAAGGCCGATAGAGTGTTGGGAAAGGTCTTTTAAAGCCTTTTGCCGGCTGGTTGTTCCATCGGCAAAGGGGGTATTAAGCGCTTGGGTGGCATCTTCAATAACAAAGGCTTCAAAGCCTGCTTTCTTGGCATCCAGGGCCGAGAAAAGCACACAATATTCCAAAGCAAGGCCACAGAAGAAGAGACGTTTTATACCCTGGGCCCTAAGCCATGCCGCAAGACCGGTAGAATAGGTATGTCCGTTATCAAAAAAGGCTGAGTAGCTGTCAGCCTCTCGATGGGTGCCTTTACGGATAATCAGTTGAATGGCAGCTGTTGTAAGCTGGGGGTGAAGGCGTGCACCGGGGGTATCTTGCACAGCATGGTCCGGCCAGAGGGTTTGGGGGCCATAGGGGAGAGAAATGGTTTCTAAAGGGCGATGGGGCGGGTGGCTGGAAGCAAAAGAGCAATGCCCCTTGGGGTGCCAGTCTTGGGTTGCAAAGGCTTGGGAGAAATAACGGGTCAGCAAGGTGTTGATAGGCCCTATAACCTTATCTCCATGCGGCACTGGCAGGGCCCCTCCTGGCATAAAATCCGGCTGAACATCAATCACGCCGAGCATGTCTGTGGTGGGGGAAAGGGTAAGGGGCGAAGGTGTTTTCATGGTCTTTTCAATGGGGGCTTTAAAGCTCTAGGGTTTCAGGGGGTCTGGAGTTCTGGGGTTTTTTGGAGCTCTGGGAGACTGTGGTACTCGGGCCTTGGATTACTGGGATTGGAACACAGGAACACTGGATACTGGAATATTGGGGCGCTATGGGGAGGCTCTATGGCGTTGGAGGCTGAGGAGAAGCCCTTCAAGATGGGGCCCATATGGTTTTATTGTGGGTTTTAGGATTGGCTTCCAGATGGATTTTTTAAGGCTGTTGGAGTTTTTTAAGGGGGGTGTAATTTCTTCCAACCCCGATTTAAGGATTTGGATGAGGGAGAGTCAATGGGATAAGAGGAAAAGCCAGCGAGGAGGCTCCCCTTTTTATTTTCTCGTTTTTTAGAGATTTCCCTTTTTAGAGATGTCCCTGTTTTTTTAAGTTGGTGGCTAACCAAGTGGTTTCCTATAAGATTTGAGAGGTGATCCTCTCTAGTAAGAAAGGGATCTCTCCCATGAGACTGATCTGGTAAGCTAATCTCCTTACAGGCTGTCCCCCATTGAGATTGATCACGTGAGATTGATTAGGTGAGACTGACCCAGACCTTCTCGTAAGGCTGACCCAATAAGCTGATCGAGTATATAAGGGTGACCTAGTAAGGTTGAGGGGCTAGCAAGTCCAGATTTCCCAAGAGGATCCCTATTCTTCCCGCTTTAACAGCCGGAAGAATAGGGCATTGCCCAATCGCTTAGGCTTACTTTTTGGTTTGCTGCTCGGTTAAGGCTACCAGTACCCTTCGCGCGAAAGAAGGTGGGTCAGAAGGGGCATCCCCTTCCTGGATACGGGCTAAATCCAGTAGGATAAGGGAAGTCTCGGCAATATTTTCTCCCTTTTCAACCTGTTCGGCCAAGGCCTTAATAAGGGGGTGTTGAAAATTGAGCTCTAATATGGGCGGAATTTCAGGCATCTCCTGACCACTACGACGCATCAGGCGTTGCATTTGCAGGTCTGGCCCAAAGGCGGCCGGGGCCACCACGACGGCACTCTCTACAAGGCGATGCGTGCCTTTTACTTCTGAAACCTTGTCTTTTAGGGCTTCTTTAAGGCTGGTTACCAGCTTTTCCATCTCGGCTGGTGTTTTGGCCTCTTCTGATTCGGTTTTACCAGCCAGCTTGCTTAAATCGTCTTGGGCTTGGGTAATGTTGCGTAAGGGTTTATCCTTATAGCTGCCCAAACGTTCTGGCCAGAAGGAATCAACAGGGTCAATCAGCAAGAGCACCTCTATCCCTTGGGCTTTAAACCCTTCCAGATGCGGGGAATAAGAGAGGGTTTTTAAGCTGTCACCGGCAATATAGTAAATGGCCTCCTGCTTGTCTTTCATGCGGGAGATATAGTCTTCCAGAGTGGTTAGCGCCTTGTCCTGAACGTTTTCCCGAATTTTTTCTTGGGTCTCTTCTTGGGCTTCTTTCTGGGTTTTGTCCTGGGCCTCTTGGGCCTTTTCCTGGTTTGCTGGATTATTTTCAGAGCCTTTGTCGGCATTCTCAGCTTTTTGCCCCTCTGCAGGGATGGCCTTTAAGGCCTGCTCCTGAGTGGTGGTGGAGTGGAAGCGCGAGAGTTCTGCCAGTTCCATGCGGTGGTCTGAGTTATCCCAAATTCCTTCTTTAATCTGAGCCCCAAAATTTTCCCAGAATTTAAGATAGGAGGCCTCATCATTTTTGGCCCGGCTTTTAAGTTCGGTAAGAACACGGTTGGTGACCGCCTTGCGGATGCGATTAAGCACAGGGGTGGTTTGCAGCATCTCGCGCGAAACATTCAAGGGGAGGTCTTCGGTATCGACCACACCCTGGACAAACCGTAACCAAGGCGGAAGAATGTTGCCCTCATCAGTAATGAACATACGTTTGACATGGAGCCGCACTTTACTATCACGCGTGGCATCCATAGGTTCAAACATGGGCCGCATACTGGGAATAAAGAGCAGGGCTGTAAACTCTAATGTGCCTTCAGCATGCCAATGCAAGGTGGCCCAAGGATCATCAAACATATGAAAGGTGTGGCGGTAGAATTCCGTAAGCTGCTCTTGGGTGAGCTCGCTTTTTGGCTTGCGCCACAGGGCTGTACCTTGGTTGGCTGTACTTTCTTTCTCGCCATCATGTACAGTAATGGGCCAGGCAATATTATCGGCCCATTTGCGGATAATGGTCTCAAGGCGGGAAACTTCTAGGAACTCATCAGCATCCGCTTTAATGTGCAAGGTAATGCTGGTGCCGGGCTTTTCGCGCTGTGCAGGGCTTATACTATATTCGCCCTTACCTTCTGAAGACCACTGCCACGCCTCTTCAGTGCCCGCATGACGGGAGATGACGTCTACCTTGTCTGCTACCATAAAGGCTGCATAAAACCCCACCCCAAATTGGCCAATCAGGCTTGGGCGTTCTTCTGGCTTGCTGTTTTGGAGCTGCTCGCCAAAGGCACGGGTGCCCGAGCGGGCAATAGTACCCAGGTTGCGGGCTAGCTCCTCGCGGGTCATGCCAATTCCATCATCGGAAATGCTTAAAAGGCGCTTGTCCTTATCGATGTGGATATGGATACCCGCTTTTTCTGGCAGGGCCAAGGCTGCTTCGGTGAGGGCTTCAAACCGGCGGCGATCAGTGGCATCGGCGGCGTTGGCAACCAGTTCTCGTAGAAAAATTTCGCGTTCGGAATAGAGGGCATGTACCACCAGATCCAGCAACCGGCCAACCTCGGCACTAAATTCATGGCGTTCTTCTACGGTAGAAGACGATGTCTCTGTCATCTTAAGACCTTTTCAGTTTTCTAGAGTGGAAATTCTACATAAAGCAATAAAAATGCGGTGTTCTGTATATAAGGTAATTTTATAATTTTAGAATAGAATAAAAAACTAAAAATATTTTCATAGGTCTGTTTTGGCAAACTCTTAAAACAGGGCCGTCCCTATAGGGGTATAAATACCACGATCATGATTATTTTTTTGTAAGAATAAGAACTTTTGTTCATTTTGCGTTATAGTTAACACGTCCTATCTTCTTTATTTTAAGGGTTTGTTAGGCCATGACCCAGGCGAAAGACTGCTTAAAAATTCGTCTGCCAGGCCATGATTTTAACAGATATGGCCGTTATAGGAGGCCATAAACACTCTATACACGCTATAAGGAACAGAGAGTATGAGTAATTTTCTTGGTGATATTTTTAACAAGGTCACCGGTGCAGCCAGCGAAAAGGTGGTAAACGCTGTTGTGGGCAGCTTCCTTTCAGGGGAGCGCCCAGAGGGGGGAGAGGCTTCCGCTTCTTCATCTCCAGATTCTTCATCTCCAACGTCTTCATCTAATGGACAGATTGATGGCGTGCAGCTTTTGTTGGAACAGGCAGAAAAGGCAGGCTTGGGTGACAAGGTGCGCTCCTGGATTGGGAGTGGGGAAAACCTGCCCATTACAGCCGATGAGCTTCGTCAGATCCTTTCAAGCGAGCAGGTGAATCATTTCTTGTCCAAAACGGGGATCCCTGCGAATATTCTTATGCCCGCCATTGCCTTTCTCTTGCCCAAGGCGGTTGATAACCACACGAATGCTGAAGGGTATACAGCCCCTAAAGAGGGAGAAGGGTAAAAATTAACCAGCAGCAGTCTGGTTGTTTTTGCTGTTTATTAGTTCTTTCTCAGCGCTTTAGTTTTGGAGCATTGCAGAACTGAAGCCTATTAGAACAAAAAGTGCTTTAGTCCTGGGCCAGACCTCTTTGCTATGGGTTGGTCCAAGGCTATTTCTCCTGAAGACCAGCCGCTGCGGGAAAAGGCCCTTGGCCAGAAATATCGCTAGTGCTTTAAAGATTCCTTATTTTGATACGGATCTTTTGTATCGGGCTGTTGCTCGCAAGGTTCTTGACGAAGGGGTAGATCCTCAGATTCATTCTGCTGAAGAACATGTGCGTCTTTTGGAGGAAGGTGACCTAAGAGGATGTGGGGAGGGGAGAAGAATGCTGGAGATAGCTTATAAAATGGGACAGTAAATCCATCAGGTCAGCCTGAAGTGTCTGGAAAGCCGGAATGGTCTGTAAGGGGGCTGTTTTCATATAAAGTGTGCGGCTGATTTCAATTTGAAGTGTATGGATATTCCGATGGGGACGACCGTAATGCAGGGTGGTATATCCGCCAGCATAGGGAAAATCGCGGCGGGTAAGGTAGGCTTTTTGAAGCAGGAAGGTTTCTATTTCCCTAACCAGACTAAGCGCGCATGATGTGCCATAGCCCGTGCCCAGCACAAAATCTGGCCCGTGGCCCGGCCATTGGGGCATGGAATGAAAATCCAGAATCACACATACTCCATGCTGGTGCAGGCAGTCTTCAACCAGGGCTTCCAGAGTTTGGTGATAAGGCCGCCAATAGGTTTTTAGCCTTGTATAGGCTTCTTCCAGGGGCAGTTTCTCCCTATAGAGGGGGTGTTTCCCCACGGCGAAGCGGTGAAAGGTGCCAATGCCATTTTGCACGCGGCTGGTGGTCGTATTACACCCGGCAGGCAGGGGGGAGGAAAACATATCAGGGTCAAGCTCCCACTCCTCGCGGTTGGGGTCGCAAAAGATCCGGGGGAAGTGGGCCATCAAGAGCTGACAGCCCAGGTCAGGGCATGGCTCTAGAATCTGGTCCACAAAAGCATCTTCACTTTGCCGTAACATTTCGAGGCTTAGAGAGGTTTGGGCAAGAAGGTGGTCTTCATAATGGCGGCCAGAATGCCCCGAGCAGAGAATGAGGGGGGTAGAAAAAGCCCTGGAAGGTGTAAAAACGCTATAAACAGGGGGGGATGGCATTCTGGGCCTGTTCCATGAAAAAGTGGCGGGGGGAGCTTTAGTTTTTATATCAATTGAGGGCCTAACTCCTTATATATAAGGAAATATTTTGGATATAAAGGAAATATTTTAGGAAAAAGAGAAGCAAAAAATTGGAATTTTTCTTTTTTCAGCTTGCGCAACCCGTCAAGACAGGATAGAAACCACCTGACCCTTTATAAGGATGGGCGCATAGCTCAGCGGTAGAGCACTACCTTGACATGGTAGGGGTCACAGGTTCAATCCCTGTTGCGCCCACCATCCTTTCCCCAGAAAACAGCCATTTTTTAATATTATCCACAGAGTCATACTATTCCCTAAAGGGACAGTTCTGGACAATTTTAAACAAAAATGGACAGGTTTTTCTAAATCGCTTGGGCAAAATCTGGGCAAAATTTGTGGAATCATTTTAATCTTTCTAGGGCATTAGAAAGAGGGTTGTGACGAACAGAAACATAGCGTTGAACGATCCTTGGCGTAGTCCATTCACTCAATTTCATGAGGGTATGTAGGTCACAGCCAGACATTACCAGATGACTTGCCCAGTGATGGCGCCAATCATGCACCCTGAAATTAACAATCCCTGCTTTCTTACAGGCTGTTTTATGGGATTGAGGATTCCTCCCCCCAGGTCTTAGGGTTAGAGTGCCCCTAGGGTTGGAATATGGTTTTCCGGGGCGCAACCTTGATCCCACAGAGGCTAATGCCCCGTGTAATCTGCTGCTGGTTCGTGAAGTCACGCTCTTTAATAAGGTGGTTTATAACGAAGATTATACCCCATTCTCTCAACCGATCCCAATGCTACACTGCTCAATAGTGAGCAGGCTATCGGATATTATAAACTAGCGCATGATAATGTTGCCAATTCCCACGATACTGCCAACCGCAAACAAACAGGTTTTCCGCTAAGGTCCCCTTACCCTTATGAAGGGTTTTTCTACGCTATACGACAAATGCGACAGCTGCGCTGCAATTCAATGGGGAGGGGTTAAGCGGGGGCGTTTTGGCCTTCCAGTCCAGTATAATATCTAATAGGGAAATGTTCGAGTATAAGTTCAAAGCAACCAGGGGTATTGACCTGTCCAGTGGAGCCACAATCATGAACTCTACAGGGGTATTGTGGTTGGGGGCTGATAGACCTTACTCTCTTCAGAGGGTTTTTTTATTGGGAAAGTCTTATGCTTTTATTTCTGAAAACCCTTGCTCGCCGTTTCTCGCCGTTTGGGGCAAAAGGTCCACTGATATGCGGAGTTCTGATCGTCCATTATGTTTATTGTTTACGCTCTTTGGGCACGTGTTGATATCCCAATTGAACATGGGGAATGGTTGCCAGATATGGGATTTACGGATATTTTTCCCGAATTGGGCCTGGTAGGGAATTATGTTGGTAACAGGGGTTGGCCAACTTTGTTCCCTAGCCTGCGAGAGTTGTCTTTTCCGTGGAATATGGGTTGTGTTGGCGTTTTGGCTGTCCTGTTGGGTTACACTCAATATTTATGCATCTGGCTATGGTTTTTATCCTGGGCTAGCTCTCTCTATGGGCTGGGCAGGCGTGAACATGTTTGTGTTTAGCTGTAGGCGTTGGGGGGATAATAGGGCATGGACGCTGGAAAACTCTCCTGGCTGTCGCTGCTCATCCTATTCTATATTCGGTTCTCACCCTATTGTCCGTTATTGGAATGTTGGCTGTTTGCGCAATCGACGGGTTTTTCGCTCTCTATTTCGATTACAAGCGCCAAAAACTGGAGTTCGAGCGGGAAAGGGAGAAGAAAGTAAGCAAAGAATAAATTTATGCCTTTAACTTACTTAAAAAACCCCAATAAAAAGACATTATGCCTGCGTGGCTAAAGTGTTGAGTTGAGCTAAGGTTTCCTTATCCAGCTCTAAGGAAGCCGCTGCAAGATTATCCTCCAGGTGGCTTAACGATGATGTGCCGGGTATTAAGAGGATGTTAGGTGAACGTTGTAATAGCCAGGCCAGGGCAACTTGATGGGCCGTAGCATTGATCTGTTTGGCAATTTTTGTTAATGAATCTGACTGGATAGGAGAGAAGCCGCCTAAAGGGAAAAACGGAACATAGGCTATATGGTTATTATTTAATTCATCAATGAGATCATCATCTTCTCTATGGATAAGATTATAGTGATTCTGAATACAAGAAATGGCTGTGTATTGTTGTGCTTCGTGAACCTGACGGGTCGTAACATTGCTGAGGCCGATATGCTTAATGAGACCTTCTTCTCGTAGCTTCACTAGAGTTTTAATTTGGGGTGTAATAGGGCCTTCTGTGGGTTTGGTAGGATCAATCATAACCCGTAAATTTACAACATCTAAAGACTGTAACCCAAGGTTTCTAAGGTTATCATGAATAGCCTTTGTGATATCTTCTGCACTTTGGGCAGGAAGCCAACCGCCTTTATTATCACGTTTAACGCCCACTTTGGTAACGATGAGAAGATTATCAGGATAGGGATGCAAGGCTTCCCTAATGATTTCATTAACGATATGCGGACCATAAAAATCACTGGTATCAATATGATTCACACCACGAGAGATGACTTTTTTTAATACGGATACAGCAGCATTGCGGTCTTTAGGAGGGCCAAATACATGAGGGCCGGTTAGTTGCATAGCGCCATATCCCATACGGTTTATGCTTTTCTCTCCTAAAATAAATGTGCCTGCCTTGTGTATGTCTATATTGAAGTTTGTCATAGGTTTTCCAGATTTAAAATGTTTAAGAATAGCAGATAGGAGACCAATTAAAGTGAGGAACTCAATGTTTAGATAGTTGTGTTTGAGTGTTGTTTCAACCGCACACCTGCCTCGATGAACGCAATGGTTGTCTCTCTAGAAGGGGATTTCATCGTCCAGATCATGGTTTGATTTTTTTTAGAGGGCCTGGGAATTCTTATCCTCTTAATGCTGTGGGCGTATATTCCCAGAAATTTTCATAGCGAATATCTTGATCTGTTATCAATACTTGGTCGCCAGTAATAATTTTTCCAGTAATAATTTTTCCATAATGATTATGATGTTTCATAGAAAATATTTATTCTGTTTCATCATTACTGATAGCGATACTTTGAACTCATGGATGGTTTATTAGTATATCAGCTACCAGTTATTTTAAATTCTTTTTGCCATTTTTGTACGCAAAGTTTCGTTTCTATTGCGATCATAAATGCTAAAAACTGGCGTTTGAGAGGGAGAGGGGGAAGAGGGATTAAAACCACTGAAACCAGCAAGTTGTTTTATTGAGCCTGCTGGTTTACTCGGTAGGTTAAAAGTTTATTTATCAGAGAGTCGAATTTATGATCTATAATATGAAGAGTAATAGTGGATGGTACCATCTGCTGTTGTATATTGTGGGTTACTGAAGGTTGCACTTTTGGCTTTACCTTCACTGCCGTAGCCTGATTCAGACCATGCCAGAACAGAATCAATACTAGAAGCACTATTATACATTGTAGAAGTATAAGCAGGCCCAGAGCCATCGGCCGGCTTCATGGTAAAAGTCCACTCCCACATTTGGCGGGTATTATCAACTTTGACTGGTTCGCCATCACCACCGTAGTTATATGTACCAGGGGGCAGCGTTACAAGGTTACCTCTATCGACACTTAGGGTATAGGTTTTTCCTACTTCCCAGTCATAAGGGGCAAGTCTGTTGGGCCCATTTTGAATAGAGTAGATATCTTCTGCTAGATTTTTGTCAGTATAATCGGCTGAACCGCCACCTTTATTGACAAGACCACCCCAATTGACCTGATTACCCCACGGCTGAGAAGAGTTGGCAATATGGGTTTGCGGCCCACCGTGTGCCCACGTATTGTTTGGCCAGTTTACTTGCAGTGCCCAAAAATTTAAACCTTTTAAGGCTTCTGGGGAAACGGAATTAACTGTTAGATTGATTGAAACGTCAGTGATAGGTTTGCCATTACCTATAAAAGTAATATGTGTGAGATTGGGATCATTAGAAGCTCCGATATCAAGAGTAAGGGGCTGTTGGAATTGATGAAAAAACCGTGTTAGGTCATTTTCAGCATTGACGATCCCCTGCTGAATATTTTGGCCGATCGTTTCAACGGTACGCCCAATAGCATTGGCAATATTGGTAACACCGTTGATGGCCCCTTTAACAAAATCATCAATGGCTGAAAATGGGTTAAATGCTTTTGAGGCTGAAGAGGTGGGGATGGTCTGCTGGCTTGCTTGTTCAGTGTTTCCGCCAGATAATGTAGAAGTTGCGGTCGTATCAGTTCCTGGAGTGACAGCTGTTTGGGTGTGATTAAACAAGTCGAATAAAAAAGACATTTTCTAAATTTCCTTAATGTTTTGCCGATATTTGTATCTGTATCTTTATAAAGGCATAATTCTTATTTCAATTATCTTACTTATTTCAATGATCTTACTGAATTTTCTGAAATAATGCTTTGGTTACCCAGCCCCCATCTAGGAGGCTTTTTTATTGGAATGCCCCAGGCTTATATGAACGACTATGGCTTTAACGTGGGGCTTTGACCTGGGGCCTTGACCTATGGCCTTGAGGTGGAGCCTCGACCTGGCCAGTTTAAACAGGCTGTCATGACACCGGCTCGATCAACGCTTGGGTTAGCGGGATCGTTGGTAATTTGGTTATTGAGTTACCGTTAGATGAATTTTATAAGGAGCTCGTCAAAACCCAACAGGTTATGAATATGAAACATATGGGTTGGCGGGCCGTAGTCGATGTGTTTGGTATTTTATGGGATAAGGTTGTACGCCATAATCAATGGAATTTTGCGAAATCCATATGGAAATTCAATAGCGTCTTTAATCCCCAGCAACAAATGGAGTATAAATTAGATTTCTCCATGTTATTTTGGTTCAGTGAGCACTAGAACGGAGATATTGAATAATGGCAAAGGCAAAGTTTGAGCGGAAAACCGCACTGTAATATTGGAGCGATTGATCACGTTGATCACGTTGGTCACGTTGGTCACGTTGGTCACGTTGATTATGGAAAGATCCCCCTCACAGCAGTGATGATGAAGGTTTTGGCTGAGGCTGGTGAGGCATCTTGTGGTCATGGATGAATAATTTTCATAAGCCTAATCTGATAACAGTCATTTTATTTGATGAAAAAAGCCTTATTTTGAAAGAAACCGGTCTTTTACACTGATGAAGAGCTTTTAATACCGAACGAAGAGAATGACAGAGGGGAATATATAATGGAATATCGTAAGTTGGGAAAAAATGGCCTGACAGTTTCTGCCCTGGGTTTGGGGTGTATGGGCTTAAGTTACGGGTATGGAGAGCCTGTAGAAAAAGCAGCCGGTATTGACCTGATAAGAAAAGCCGTGGACTGGGGGATAAATTTTTTTGATACGGCAGAAGTTTATGGCCCTTATATCAACGAAGAACTTGTGGGCGAAGCCCTCGCCCCTTATCGGGATAAAGTGGTGATTGCTACAAAATTTGGTTTTAAAATAGACCCAATAACCCGTCAGTTGAATGGGCTCGATAGCCGGCCAGAGCATATCAGGGAGGTAGCCGAGCACTCTCTTAAAAGGTTAAAAACCGACAGGATTGACCTTTTTTATCAGCATCGGGTGGATCAGTCTGTTCCTATAGAAGATGTGGCAGGAACAGTAGGGGATTTGGTCAAAGAGGGGAAAGTCAAATATTTTGGCTTATCAGAGGCAAGTGCAAAAACGATTCGTAGGGCCCATAGCGTTTTTCCCGTATCCGTCTTGCAGAGCGAATATTCGTTATGGACCCGCACACCAGAAAAAGATTTGTTTCCTACCCTAGAAGAGCTTGGGATAGGGTTTGTCCCCTTTAGTCCCTTAGGGCGTGGGTTTTTAACGGGAACAATCGACTCCCAAACGGTATTTACAGAAAATGACACCAGAAGTCATTCACCGCGTTTTACAACCCAGGCCCGTGAAGCCAACCAGGCGATTGTGCATTTTCTACAAAAGGTGGCAGACGCAAGACAGGCCACCCCTGCTCAAATTGCTCTGGCCTGGCTTTTGGCCCAAAAACCCTGGATTGCTCCTATTCCAGGCACAACAAAGCTGCATCGCCTTAAAGAGAATATTGGGGTTGTGGCCTTTAAGCTCACTGCAGAGGAAGAGAAGGAAATATCAGTTCTTTCTTCTCAAATTCCCATTGTTGGGGAGCGTTATCCACAATCATTGGAGAGGCTGGTTGACCGATAGGCTTAAGACCTTACCCCCTAAGGTTTTATCCCGAGGGGAGGGGACTGTATTCACCTTACAACAGAGCGTTTCGGATTTCATTTATTCCTAGGGGCGAGACGGGGCGGGGCAGGGCCCTCGGGTCTCTGGATTGTTACGGTAGGTTGGTACCATAACAGTTTTACCCCTAGGGGCGAAGACCCTCGCACATTCTCATCGACAGGGGAAAAATTAATGTGGCCGCCTTCTGTTTCCCCAACACTATACCCCCCCTGGATAAAGGGTAAGATAAGCCACACCCAACCCTGTTTTCTCTTCTCTTTTCCCATCTTCTGGCGCTTTTTAAGTGCCAACGCCTTTAAAGCCATCTGTTCTGGCGGGGGAGAAGGTTCAGCTGTGGGTTGAGGAGCTGGAGCCGCTGGCTTGGAAGATTTAGAAGAGGCCGACATCACCACCACAGCAGGTTTCTTAGCAGTTTCAGAAGCTGGTGGTTCGACACCTAGGCCCACGATGGTAATAACCCCCTGTTGGGGCAACGCCTTAAGGGGCAAAGATCTCCTCATATTTTAAGAGGTGGAGACCTCCTTCCGGGAAATTCGGCTTATTATAATGCGTAGCCAAGTTTTATCCCTAAGGGCGGAGACCTCCTTACATTTTAAGGAGCGAAGAACTCCGCACATTTTAAGGGACGGAGACCCTCGCATATCTTACTTCCCTTCTTCCTGACATCAGAATTTGATCCCCCAGAGCACTTGATATCAGAACTTGACTCCAGAACTTGCCCCCCAGATTGACTCTAGAGAATTTGACTCCAAAACCTGTCCCCAAAGTCTGGTTCCAGAGAGTGTTTCCTCTCCACGGGCCAGGAGGTCCTGACTGTGATATTTTGTTCGAGCAGCTCTTTATTCGTGCGGCTATTCTAGGTTTCCAGCTCTCAGGGCAGAAGACTCGCGAAAATCTGCTTTAATCCCTTCACGGTGAGGCTCTGCGCGCACTGTTATCAACACAGCCTCCTCCCAAAGCTTCTCCCCTTCCTGTTGCAGATCCTTTCCCAGACAATTCCCTCACATCCTCTAAGGATCCGTAAGCTTTGCTATGCAAAAACGCTATGCAAACATATGACGCAAAAAACGCACGCAAGCACACTGCAAGCACACTGGGAAGGAAAGCAAAAAGAAAGGAGGACAAAATACCGCTATCCTGCGTATTTTCCCCCCATGATCAATTTTGCCTTTTAAAGGGTGACCAGTGCAGGGTGCCCAAGTATAGAGTGTGCTGTGCAGAGCTTGCTCATGCAGTTTGCTAATGCCTGCCGGTGAGACTATCAGTGAGACTGCTGGTGAACCTGCCAATGAATCTACCAGTGAAGCTTACCGGTGCAGCTTTTTTAAAGGTGGTTTCCCATCAAGGGAAGCTGTTCTTTTGCTTTTTATGGAGTTTTGGTTGTTTGCTTCTCTTACCTCGGTTCTTTGGGAGGAGATAATCATCCTTCGGTTTTATTTTCTCCGTAGTTAGGGGCTTTGATAAGGGAAGAAAGTCCCCTATATTCATAGAGAGAACTAAATGTACGATTTTATAAAACTCTTTTTTACAAAATTTTTTTTATCAAAGGACACACCATGTTGAATTCTATCATTTGGCCATCTGGTTTTGAACCAGGAAAAACAGATAACTTTGTTTCAAACGAAGTGATTGTTTCAGGGTTAACCGTTCAGGCTTTGTGACCTTATCTGAATGATACAACCCATTGGCCGCGTTATTATCATAATGTTTCCAAAATAGTTTTTAAAAACACCAGCGGGCCTTTGCTCTCCCTCGGGGCCCAATTTAATTTTGTAACATTCTCTTTTCCGATTAAGGCTGAAGTGACAGAATATGTCTCTCCTGATATGGATAAGGTCGCACGGGTGGTCTGGTCTGCAGAAGTGGATGGGGCAGAGCCCTCGCAACAGTTACGGGTTCATCATGCTTGGTTGTTTGAAAACCTTTCCGAAAACAGGGTTAGGCTTTTAACGCAGGAAACCCAGATGGGAGAACCCGCAAAAAAAACTGGCAGCAGAACGGCCAAACCCTATGTTAAATGCCCATCAGGATTGGCTGGAAGGTCTTATTAAATCGGCCCGAAATGCCTAACTTTTCATTGGTCCAATCCTTGTCATCAGTCTAATCCTTGGAGATTGCCCATTGTAAAGGGGTTTTCATATGACACCCCTTGATGAGTACACGCCTTGATCATCGCGCAAGGAGTGGCTTCGTTATTATTATACCGCGGCCAATGTGTAGGCGGCCAATCTGTAGGGTGGTATTATCGTAAGCGTAGGCCAGTACGCGTGGTTAGGATCTCTCTTTAAGGGGCATGTCATGGTCTGGTCTTGCTGTGTGCCTTACAGAGGGGTGGCTTCTTCTGATTTTGTTTTCATAGGCCTTCCATGAATTTGTCTGCTTGCGAGCTTGGGGATGGTTTTTGTTTTTCGTGGGAGCGGCTTTTGGGCCGCTCTCTTTGGTTTTTCCCCTGTGCCTGAGAAGGGTTGGCGGGCTTGAGGCCCCCTTTTTGAGAATCCCTTTCCTGCGGTGGCGGAGCTCTAGGGGGCGGTTTATTTTTTTTGATGAGAGAGGTTTTACAGTTTCAGAAGAGTATCTTTTGAAGGCGTAGGCTTCCTGAATTGTTTGAATGATTCTTGTTTTTAGACAATGGTCTTTCCAAAGCCTGTCAAAGTAGGGTGAAGCCTACCTAATAGGGTTGAAGTCTGTGGCCCAATAATCTGCGGCCCCATAAAGGGAGAGATGAGAAGGTTTGCTGAGGGTAAAGCAGGAAAGACGAGAGTGGTGATTCTTTTTTTGATCGCCCTCCAGTTGTAGTACCAGCGGTGTTAAAGAACATTAAAATAGTATTAATGGAAACAATGTATTTCTTTCTTTTCTATATAAAACGAATGAGAAAAGAGATAAAGATGATAACAGAGATGATCACGCAAGATAATTTCTAAAAAACTAAAAAAATAGTCAACGCTTCTTAAGCCTATTGCTATTAAAGTCACACTATAGAGAGCAAAAAACCCTTCTTTGTAAGGGTTTTTTGTTGTTGGACAAAGGAATGACGTCCAAGGAAAATAATAAGTGAAAATAAAATGGGAACATAAAAAAGAATTCACGTTCCCATTTCTTTTAAAACCTCTTCTCTGAGAAAAGCATTTTCTCAAGTTTTTAAAGGGGGGTAAGGGGGGAGATAGACGCTCTTGGGGGGGTAAGACAACCACCACTCTTTTCCAGCATGAAGCATGAAAGGCAGGAAGGAAAGGTGGGTGGTGTGTTGGGGGGGCAAAGACGGTTCCACCAGATTTTTCCTTTACGGGGAGGGCCTGAAAACTGTTGAAGGCTTGGTAGGGAATAAATTTTAGGCGTTAGGGGATTGATCACATAAAAATCACAAAGAACATACATGTTGAATTCATAAATAGAAATAATTCATGAGACTTCTTTTGGGGATACATCTTTTCGGGCTGCCTCTGTTGTCAGAGGCAGCTTTTTTGTTTTTGGTAACTATTATGTTTGTTGGGAGACTCATTTTATCATGATTGATGTGGATCATAACAAAAATGTGAAAACGCACTATAGTGAATGGCAGATAGAGACAATGTTTCTATTGAACCTTGTATTGTAGTTTTTTGAGCATTATTTTTACTGCTCCTTGATTTATGAAGGGGCAGTTTTTTTTATTGATGAGAGGCTGTAGGTAAGACTTCTCGATAGATTGTTGCTTTGGAGAAATATTCTCTTGGAGAATGGCCTAATAGGCAGGCCTAGAGCGAAAGCAGGAGCGCAGATAAGGTAGGGTAGAGAGGGTCCTGACGAGTTTTTCGGGGCTCCTAATGCGCTTGTGAAGAATTGTTTTTGGAAGGTGTGGGCGAATATCCTAAAGCATGGTTTATGGAAGTATAGCTTTATAGGAGCATGGCTTTAGGATAGAATGATAAGGAGAGGTGAGCGTATATCAAGCCATTTTTGTGCCCGTCTATCAGCCGAATGGGAACAAACCACGGCTCTACACGACTTCAACAGAAATGCAGAGAAGACAAAATGAATTCGAACCAACAAGTGGCCTTTCGTGGGTATACAAACATACGGTTCAAGAACACCTGTTCTATCCCCTGTTAGGAAAGGAAATACCTACTTTAGCGGCTTGGCCAAACCCAAGGCCCATTAAACGATCAGCAAAAATCACACACTCTTTTTGTCCATAATGATGATAGACCATATCGATGACATCAGAGATCGTCTTTTTGGTGAGCTGTTTATTAATAAGGTCGAAGGAGATGGCTGGATTTTTAGGTAAAATCTGTGCAATGATCATCCTTCCTAGTGTGGTGACCACAGTCTGGCGAACACTCCTTCCCTCAGCGTCAATTGCTTCATAACGGGTACGGATCTTGTCGTGCAGTTTAGAGAGTGTCCCAACCCCTAGAAAGAGAGTCACGAAGGGTATGCTTGTGTCCTGTCTGCTGTGCTTCAGTTTTCCTCCACGAGACAGGCAAGGGCACCATATAATATAGGGTTGGAATTTCTCCAGTATACTTTCTGATGGGTTCTGACTTTCTTCATTCTTTTCTTGTCAGGCCTGTTCCCCATCAGACCTGTTTTAGGAAGGCCTTTTTGTTTTGAAGTATTCTTTGGGAATGCTTTTACACATCGCTCTTCTTGACCTTGCCACGAGGCGTTGCATCCACGAGAAATGGCCTCTTGAGAGGCGTTGCATCTTTTAATAGAGACAATAAGGATGTCGCCGGCCGAGGCGGTCTTTCTCTTTGAATGACCCCCTCTTTAAACCGCCCAGTACTTTCTCAGCTGGGACTTATGCTCAGCTTGTTGGGAAAGACGGAGGTTATGCACAGATTAAAGTACAATCTGGCGAGCATCGTCTTGTTCGTAGAGACTGTATGGCCACAATTGGGGCTGTATCTAACCCTGACACCATGAACCAAAGCTGTGGTAAGGCTGGTCGGATACGTTGGTAAGGGTGTCGGCCTCATAATCGTGGTGTTGTTATGACCCCTTATGCACAGCACCTCGCGGGTACCAGAAAAGCTTATTGGGAGCAAAATTGAATTGATCGACATAGGGTAAATTATTCCTAGTTTACAGGAGGTAAACCCCCAACAAAGGGAAAAAGCAAGGCCTCATAGTTCGCATTGTATCTCTTCTTTTCCACGCTCCAAATCTGCGCACTCAGCAAAATCTACATATTCAGCAAGAACTTCTTCTCATCCGGGGATATCCTCTCCCACGAATGCGCCCTGTTTGACCCAGTCAGAATTGCCCATACAGGCCGCAGGGTGAATAGTGTTTCTGACGCGCGCTATTGCTTCGAGCATGGGCTTAACCAAACCAACCTACCCACCCTGCTTTAGGCTGCTACCTATATGGTGATTGCGCTTTGCGGGGGAGAGGGAAGTATAAGACCAAGGGGATGGTTCTGAAACGATTAGAGGGTTTGGTAAGGTGTTGGCCGCGGCAAGATTGCTCTCGGGGTGCTCTCTCGGGGATGTCATCGTTTAATCCCCTCTCAGGCTTGTTGTATCGGGTGCATGTACAACCCCAAGAGCCATATAACAGGCCTCTCATGTTGGCACGATAATGTGAAAGCCATAATGTCTGAAAGCTGCTCAAACCTTACCTGCTGGCAGAGGCTGAGCTTAATAGGAAAATAACCTATTTGAAATAGCATTATTCTTTAAAGTAGGATAGTTTTTACAGATTATAGAAGGGCTTTATAAAGCGGTTTTTCTGTCGTTTGTCTGGCTCTTGTCTACCGCTTGTCTGGTCTATTGCTTGTTTGGCGCTTGTCTGGTTTGAGCGTTTGACTTAACCATTTAGCTTAACCGTTTGGCATAAGGGTTTGGGAGGGTGTAATGATAAGAATAAATCTATCTAAAGGGTGGGTGTTGGCGGCTTTTATTGGGTTTTGTCTTTTATGGGCCCTGCCTAGCCAAGCCGTGGAGAATACTGCTGTGACCGTCTCTGGGAAAGGGCACCTTTTGCAGAAGGTTGCAGAGTTTGAGCAGTTTAGGCTTTTGGGTATTGCTGTTTCCCATGAGGGAAGGATTTTTGCCAGTGCCCCCTTAGGGGATCAGCCAAAAGTGGTTGAGGTTATGGTGTCCACTGGGGCTCTTAAACCCTTTCCAGATCTCTCCTGGAATCAGGAAAAGGGGTCTGCCCAGCATAGGTGGGTGGTTCCTCAAGCGTTATGGGTCGATAAGCAAAATCATCTCTGGGTGCTGGATTCTGGTAAGGGGCAGGTGGCCCCCAAACTGGTGGAGTTTTCCCTTATAACAGGAGGTATGCTGAGAAGTTACGGTTTTGGTTCAACGGTTTCAGCCCAGGATTCCTTAAACGATGTGCGTATCGATACCAAGCATCATTATGCTTACCTTACCAATGTAGGAGGGATTGGTGGCTTGGTGGTGCTCAACCTGCAAACGGGGGAGAGCCGCCAGGTTTTAAAAGGTGATCCCTCTACCCATTCAGAGGCAGGCCAGTATCTTTCTATAGGAGATCAACCAGCGATAAAGGGAGGAAAAATCCTAATCCTGCATGCAGATGGCATTGCCCTTTCGCATGATGAAGAGTGGTTATATTATCGCCCCCTTACCGACCATAATTACTGGCGTATAAAAACCGAGGCCCTGCGTAACTCCACCCTTTCTGCAGAGAGCCTCTCTGCTAAAGTCCAGTTTTTGGGGAAAGGCCCCATGACAGGGGGATTGATTATTGATCAGAACAATACCCTTTATGGGGGAGATCTTGAACATAGCACTGTGGTGGCCATGAAATATTCAGAACAGACGGGCCAGCTGCAAACACGCCTTTTTGCTACTAGCCCGGAACTGTCCTGGGCAGATGGCTTTGCAATTCATGATGGCTATCTCTATGTGGCAGATTCTCATTTATGGGAATATTTCTTTGATAATTCTCGTCCCATCTCTGGTCCTTATGCCATTTTTAGAACACCGCTGGCCCCTTAAGTTATGCCTTTTAAGTTATCTCCTTTAAGTTGTATTATTTAAGTTTTACCCTTTATAGTTGTGAATATGTGTTGGGGGTTGAGGTTTGTGGATCATCAATATTTGTGAGTGAAAGCGTTTGTAAGTAAAAGCTCAAGTGGGGGGTAAGGTTTAAGAAGGACTCCCTCTACTTGCTTTTACGGAACCTGTTTTTTAATAGGCCTATTCTTAACATCTCATGACTATGGGGCATCGCATGGCTATGGCTCTATTGCCCTGTTTTCTTCGTATGCCAAAAGCCTATTCAGCGCCAAAAATACCCCCCCATACCTCTTCCTTAAAACATCCTTATACTCAAAAAGAGAGGAAAACTCCTCCCACCAAGTCAGAGAACTGACATGGCTCAGAAAAACCTCCCCTTTTATTGGGCCTATAGGGCTGGTTTTTTGTGGAGTGGGGCTTTGTGATGCCTTGATGTGTGTTTCTATTTTTTCTTTTGGTTTCTCTTTCGAATTTTTGGCCCATGCTTTTTGGCTCATGTTTTTGGTCCAGCTTTTGGCTTATATTTTTGATCAGTGTTTTTTGACTTAGTTTTTTTGATCTGGGTTTTTAGTAAAGACCTTTTTCTCCTGAGTTTACGCTTGGTTGATGGAGGGTTATGGAGAGGGGCAAGCTTTTTGTGTCAGCTTTTCAGTAAGCCAATCCCGCTGTGGTATTTTCTCTAAACTTTTATCTTTCCGGCGTATTTATCTTCATCTTTTATTTTCTTTGGGCCTTGATCTTCCTTGGGTATCCTCTCTGGGTTACCCTCCTTGGGCCTTGATCCCAGATTGGATGTAGCATGAAGGGAAGAAATGGCGTTTTAATAGGTTAGAGAAAGCACGTCTACGCCATGCCCTAGATGGTTATTCCTGCTGGAGAAGATTTTGTAAGGAAGAGGCCTGTTATTTGGCAACAACCATTTATTTGGCAGCAACCGTTGTCGAAGTGGGCTCTTCCTTGGTGCAGTCCTTAAAATGATAGGTATGACCATGGGTCGTAAAGTCTAGCGTAGCGTTATCTTGGTCTTGCAAGGATAATTTAAAATTTTTCCCTTGATAGGTCTCTTCAGAAGAGATGGGAATTCGGCTCAGTGTTTCGTTTGTATGGTGGGAGGAGATCGTAACAGATTGCTCTGAGATATTGGTAAGAGAAAAGGAGAAAAAATCGTCATCACAGTAATAGTGGATGCCCTCGGCACGGGCGGGGCCAGCATGGGCCTGTAAGGCGAAGGGGGATAAAAGCAGGGAAAGGGCTGTAAAAGTCACTGTGCTGAGGGGAAGGGCTATCGGGCGAGAGGAAAGATGCTTCATGGGACAGATTTCCTTTTTAAAAGGTACGGGGAAAGCGTGATCAACCTTTTAGTCATGCGTTGATCGTGATGTGCCGAATGGGATCTCGAAATGGGATCTTGAGCGGGGAGGAACGCTAAATATTGTCAGCCAGGCAATAACGGGTGGGCTATCCTTTCTAAAAATGATCGGGGCCTACAAGGGGGGCGGAAGGCGCTGAAATTTCCTGCAACTGGAGGAAAAGGGGCGCGTTCTGCGGATATGGCCTTTTATTTTTCTAGCTTATCGTAAATATTGAAAGATACAATTGGTCTTGCGTGTAATATTACGTAAAAGTGATGGTAAGCCCCTACCTTTTGATGAGGTAGCCGGCCAAAGACCAATAGGGGGCAGATCCTATTCAATAGATCAAAAGGGATCTTCTTGAAGGAAGCGAGTCTGTTTTTCAAGAGAATAGGCTTTTTTTTAAATGGTATAGGCTTTCCCTGACAGAAGATGGATTTTTAACAAGAGAAGAGTCAATGATAAAACATTGTGGGTATGTGGTTGGTATTATGGTATTAATGCTTTCCCTTTCGGCCTGTTTTCATGAAGGATGGGTAAAGGATAAGGCCAGTGTAGAGGATGAGAGGCAGGCTTACGCCCAGTGTGAGCAGCAGGCCTCGGCTTTGAAGGCGCACAAGCAGCAAGTCGCTGTTGAGGCCTGTATGACACGTAAGGGCTGGGAGCGCGTAGAGCTTGCCAATGAGAATGAGTAGCCTTGTACGAAAATGAATAGCCCTACACGAAAAGGGGGTTGTAAAAAGGGTTGGAGATGCTAGTCAGAGGCCGGTGTGAAAGAGCAGTGTGAGAAGGCGCTTTAAAGCTTAAGGAGATTTCCTATTTTCTATACGCCACCTTTGTTCTTCATCGGGTTTTGCGCAATAGTCCACACACGACCTTTGAATTTGTAACAACAGAGCTGGGGGCCCAGGGTACAGTCCTGGCGGGGGGGCGTTATAATGGCCTGGTTCAGGAAATGGGGGAGCCTGCTGTACCCGCCATCGAGAGCCAGGGTTTTTCCGCTTGCAGAGTGTGCAGAGTAGATTATCCAGAAAGGTTTTTTCAAAAAGGGCTCTCTCTTTTGTAGATTTTTCTCTATGTTTTCTCTGAGAGAAGGTATTTTTTCATCAAAGATCAAAAGAACTCGCCAGGTGTTCAGAAGGGTGAGGGGAGTTACCGAAGCTTAGAAATTGTGTTTTTTTGGCCTTCAATAAGGGGTGCAAGGTTGATATAACCTAGGCTTTTCCCTCTGGCTCATACCAAAAATGGGGTATTTTCTATAGGGGAAGGCACTCTTTTTGGAATAATTTGGTCCTAGATACTCAGGCTCTGAAATACTTGGGTTCTGGAATACTCAGGTTTGCCCCTTTGAGAATAGGTTTTCTGGCTCGGCTTCTGCAACACAGGCCTGGAAGTTTTTAACTTCCAGTAAGTGATTTTTGCTCATACTCTCATTCCTATCCCACACTATCTTCCAAGCTGATTTCCAAAAGTTTTTGGGCCTCTACGGCAAATTCCATCGGCAGCTCCCATTCACAATAAGAGCAATGGCCTCTGCAGAGATTGACAGGGCAAGAGGGGGAGGCTGCTGCTCTGGTGGCTTTAGCGTAAACCCGCTCAGACATTAGGGATTGGTATGGAATTTTATCATCTGGTGGGGCTATGGCCAAGGGGGGTAAAGGGTTTTCTTATTGAGAAAAAACGGTATGAGATTATGCTAATAGGATAAAAACATGTGGTAAAAAGAAAAGCCTCTGGAAAAAATCCAGAGGCAGTTTATCAAACAAAGTCTGTAAAACCCATAGAAACAATTGAAACGTCTTTGTAACTAAAGGCTTTACAGCAAGACTTAAAAGTTAAAGGGTATTAAAAAGTGATAAAAACACTAATAAATTATTAATGTTCATTTGGAAAGGGTCATTTTATGATAATATTCCTTAATCTGGGAACATAGACTGCCAAAATAGGCTATTATTCTTAAATTATCGGTGTTTCCTATTTTTTTTATAGAAAATATCTAATAAACTCAGCACTCAAACGGCTCATGGCATAGTTGGTTACCGTAAATAAGAGTGTTGTAAAGTAAGAGTACTGTAAACTGTAAAGTAAGAGTACTGTAAATATAAGGTACCATCAATAAATAGCCAGTTACCGTCAATAAAAGGAGAAGGCATTCCATCGGTCTCTCTATTCTTATAGCCGTTCTTCATCCCTATAACCATTCTTCCTACGCATTGTAAAAGGGTATGGGGCTTGTGCAGACAATAGACCGGCTCAGGGTTTGTGCCAGAGTTTGTGCCAGAGTTTGCGCCAGAGTTTGCGCCAGAGTTTGCGAATGAAGAGGCCTGCTGGGTGGGTTATCAACGTGCATGGTTTTCCTGGTCTCCTTAGGAGGGTGTAACCTTGTGCTAGACTATCATTGCCCTGATTTTCTCGTTGCGCAAAACTGGCCCATTCGGCCAGCCTATGGCCCATTATTTGTAAATCGCTATGGTCTTACTAGCTATGGTTTTATTAAGGGTAAAATGTCTTATTATTGGTGAAATTATTATTAGAAAAATTCCATGATGAAAGGGACAAGATGGCCCAAAAACCAAGCCCTTCTCTACCAGATCTTTTTGAATATCTTTCTAAGGATAGGCCGCCTGCCATTCAGTCCTTAGGGGCGGGGGCTTTTCTGTTTCGTGGGGCGGCATTATCGGCGGCTTCGGCTTTATTGCAGGCGGTGGGACGTATTGCTCAGAGTTCTCCCTTTCGCCATATGGTTACGCCGGGGGGCTATCGTATGGGGGCTGCCATGACCAGTTGTGGGCCGCTCGGTTGGGTAACCGATGCCCAAAAGGGTTACCGCTACGAACCCAAAGACCCGCAAACCGGTCAGCCATGGCCCGCTATGCCCCAGGAATTTTTAGCTCTTTCAACCCATCTGGCCGAGCAGGCAGGGTTTAAAGGATTTGTGCCTTCAACCTGCCTGATCAATCGCTACAGGGCTGGGCAACAAATGGGCCTTCATCAGGATAAGGATGAGGGGGATAGAAGTGCGCCGGTTGTTGCCATTTCCCTTGGGTTGTCGGCAACATTTGCCTTTGGAGGCTTACAGCGGCAAGACCCTGTTCAGCGTTATCGGCTCCACCATGGCGATGGTGTTGTCTGGGGGGGTGCTAGCCGCCTGTGTTACCATGGTATTTCTTCCATAAAAGATGATGGCATAAGGCCGCTCGGGCTGGATGTGCGTATAAGCCTTACCTTCCGTTATGTTGTTATGGTATAGAAACAAGTATGTTGTTATGTTGTAAAAACAAGATGCTCTGCTGGTGGGTGTAAGAAGATAAGATGCTGTCATTCAAGGCATACCGGGTAAAATTAAAAATACGGGCAAAATTAACAATAAAGGCCTTGTGGTGCCCACTCTGGATAAGCTGGTGAATTGGGGCCGTACGGGGAGTTACCGTACGGGGGAGTTTATGGCCCATATGGCCTATGTCTTTTGGGCTGGTCTGTTGTGCGGTGGAGATGATCCATGCCTATAGACCTCGTTATGATTTGGACGGGATGGGAATATTCTCCGAGGCTCTCCTCGGCAACCTGATGTTATGATCGTTGCTGGAACGCTTACAAATAAAATGGCGCCGGCACTAAGGCGTGTTTATAACCAAATGGCAGAACCCAGATGGAGAATTTCCATGGGATCATGCGCAAATGGGGGAGGGGTGGAATTTGCTGTTTTATAGTGGGAATGTTATTGTTTTACGCAGGGAGTTTTTGTAAAAAGCCAGTATGTGGCCATAATTTTATATTATGGTTCTGCCGTATCATTTCTAGAAGGATAAAAGGGTCAGTTTTTTATAAAATAGGTCTTATAAACAGGTTTTATAAAATAGGTTAAGGGGCCAAGCAGGAGGGTGGCCTGTGAAGGATATGAGAGGGTAAGGGGTTATGAGAGCACACTGAAGACCCAAGCAGCCACAGGGCAAAAACAGCCTTTATACTAAGGGGGTGTAGCCAGGGGGTATGGGTCAGAGATTGTAGCTCATGGTTTGTGGGCCAATGGTTGTGGACTGGTGATTGTGGATTAGGGCTTTTGGGTGGTAACAGGCTTTAGAAAAATGGCGGGGTTTTCTGTGTTTTTGTTTTTCTGGCCGAGGCCTATAAGGATAACAAAGAGGAAAAAATAGTGGCAAGTGAAGAGCTGGTTGACCCCACAGGGGAGGAGTCTCATCCATTTCGTCGTTTTATGATTCAGATTGCGATTCCGATTATTGGGGTTATTTTGGTTGTTTTGGTGATTGTTGGTGTAAGCCTTCATTCCTATAACTCCACACGGGAAGGGGTGCTGAGGCTTTCGCACACCATTCTTCTCAACCAGCAACAGCGGGTTTCAAAAGAAGTAGCCGACTTTCTAGAGCCCGCCTCAACAGCAGCTTTCATCCTTGATGATATGATCCACCACAGCCCCATCCGCTATGAAAGGGGCCTGTTCGAGATCTATACCACAAGCCTCTTGCGGAAAATCCCCCAATTTCAGTCCTTCTATCTGGCTGATGAGGATGGCAACTTTGCCATGGTTGAACATATGAGTGAGGGACGCTTGCGTCGCACGCTTCTGCAAAGAGACCCCACCACCCATAAAATGGTCTTCTACCGCCGGATCTATAATCAGGATGGTGTGCTGATCGGCCAAAGCTCCGACCCCAGCAACGGATATGACCCCCGCACACGGCCATGGTATAAAAATGCCGGCAAGGATGGCATGATCCAATGGTATAAGCCGTATTACCTCAGTTACTTGCACGAGGTGCTGATCGCCTCTGCGGCCTCTTTTCAGGGGGCTGATGGCAAGAAAAAAGTCTTCTCAGTGAACATCACCTTAAGCCAGCTGACCACATTTTTGTCTTCCCTACGTTTTGGTACCCATGGGGATGCCGCCATTATTGACAAGGATGGCCACTTTATTGCCGGTAGGCGCCTTTTGGAAGTAGCTCACCAAAAGCAGAAATCCAATGCTGAGTGGGACCCCACCGATACGGTGGTCGATAGCCAGCATACCCCGGTGTTAATGCGCGCTTATGATGACTTTCGTGTCAATAGTTATGGGGTCCGTGAGATTCAAAAGGATAATAAGCGTTATATCATGATTGCAGCAGCCCTTCCCTCTGATACCCAGGGGTGGATTTTGCTGGTGGTGGTACCTGAAAATGACTTCTCTGACTTTACAGCGTCCGATGGAAAGCAGAATTTTCTGTTTTCTCTGGTCATTGTAGGCCTGGCCATTGTCTTGGCAGGCTTGCTTATCCGCCAGGGAAGGCGAACAGAAAAAGCCCGTAAGGATTTTCGCACCCAACAATATATCAACCAACAGCAGGGCCAAATTATCGGAGATTTCGCAAGAGACCCAACCTTGCTCAACCCACAAGAAGAAGCTCTTAAACTCACAGAAGAATTGGCGAGCCTTTCGCATAGCAAGCGCGTGGGTTTATGGCGCTTATTGCGAGATGGCAGCACGTTATTATGCGATGATTTTTACGATGTCCAAGGCGATACCCACACCGGTGGCTTTGAAATTGCCAATGCGGAAATGTCAGCTTTCTTCAGCCTTATTCAAGAAGGGGGGACAGTGCATATTGAGGATGCGAGCAGAGATGATCGGGTGCTGCCTTATTACCGGCAATATATGAGCAAGTTCGGCTCTACCTCGCTTGATATTTTTATTGTCCAGGGTGAGGGCTCTGCCTCAGCTGGGGCGATTGTCCTAGAGGATGCCGAAATTATCCGCAATGTGGCCAATACTGTTGAGCTGGTCGGGGCGATTGTAGCCTTGCGCTTTGCCGTCGCTAACCGGGAGATGATAGGCTATACCCGCAAAGTAGCCTCTCAAAGCCAGCCCGTTATACTGGCCCAAAAAGAGCAAAACCTTATTGGCGAGCAGGGGGTTAATGGGCAGATGTTTCCTTTGGCCCTGCAGAAGCCTCACCAAGCGGGTTCATCCCAATCTGTGCCTGAGGGGGAGGGTGCTGAACTGGCCAACCAGGGGTTCTTCCCCTATGTTGCGGTTATGATGCTCAGCTTTTTGGAATTAAACCAAGTTTCTGCCCATAGTGCTGACACTATTGTTGAAACGGTTAAAACCATGAGCCTGCAGCTTGAAGAGGTGGCTCAGAAATATAACCTTCGGTATATACAGGTGGTTGGCAACCGTATTCTGGCTGCAACGGGGTTTGTCCCTGAAGGGGATTCCACAGCCATTATTCGCTTGGCCAATGCAGCTTTGGATATCCGTGATCTTTGTGCAGCCCTGCTGGGCCAGCTCGATATTGACCCTCTCTTTAAAATAGGCATGGATATTGGGCCCGCTTATGCAGGCCATTTGGGTCAGGCAGGGCAGGTGTTTAACATATGGGGTGGGGTGGTTAAAGTGGCAGAGCTTATGGCCTTTGATGCCCCCGATATTGGCACCATTCAGGTGACGGAAGTGGTTTATGAGAACTTGCGTCATCGGTTCCTGTTCAGGCCTAGAAGCACGTTTTTTGTGCCTGGCAGTGGCTTGGTGCAAACCTATGTTCTGGCGGGGTTGCGTTAACATGATAGGTTGGGCCCCAAAAAAGATGTGGATTGTGCCAGGTCCTATGCCAAGCCCTATGCCAGATCCCTTTATACTGGGCTTCCCAAGGGCTACCTCATGGATTTTAAGCCCTATAGTGGGCGGGTTATGGGGTCGTGAGCAGTGCAACTGTGACCAGTACAGCAGTGATCAGCGCAGAAGAAGTGACCAGTGGGGCAGCGACCAACACAGTAAGGGGAGTGCTCTTAACCAAGCTCGCTTAGCGAGCAGAGGAGTTGCGGAAAGCAACCGTGACGAATGTTCTCAATATTCTCGTGGCCATAAAGGGGAGAGAGAAGACTGCCAGCTTCAAGACCCCTCCCAAGACCTCCCTAAAAAGATAGGCTCCAAAAACACAGGCCCCAAAAAAACACGTCATGAAAAAATGGGCCATGAGAAAACACGCCCTGAGAAAACGGGCCATAAAAAAATGCGCTATGAAAAAGAGGCCCATGAAAAAACACGCCAGAATAAGGCCTGGAACAGGGGGCAAAAGTGGGTTTGTTGTTTTCTTGGCAGGATCCTTCTTGTGCGCTGGGTCCCTCTTGTGGGTATGGTCTCTCTTGTAGGGAATGAAAGTCAAGGAAAGCTTAACCTTTATAAGGGGTTTGAGAACGCAAGGGAAGTTGAAAACGCAGGAGAAAAGAGAGGCGAGTGTAAAAATAAAAACAAGAATAAGAATAAAAATAAAACCCAGCTTACCCCATGGCCTGTCTTCTTCCCTTCTCTTTTAATTCAGGGGCGAAAGATTTTGGGGGCACAGGGCAATCCTGCTTTGGTGAGAAGGCATTATTTTACGGTATCTTTTTTATCTTCTTTTTGGTCTTTATCTTTTTCCTGGGTCTTACCTTCTTTTGGGGGGGGTGCTGTAAGGTCTTTTTATCAAAGGGTTTATTTTAATCAGGGGGTTTATGAGTGGGTTTATGAGTCTGGCCTTTCAGCTCTTAAAGCGGGTAAAGGAGTTTTCTCATGCGCCTAAGCTGGGCAGGGTTGTGGTCTTCACGCTGGTTTATTACGTTTTTTCGCTGGTTGGGCTTTATTGGCCGGGTAACGCGTACGCATGTTCGTTTTTTTCTGGTGCTGGTGGGAACCGCTTGGGGTGTGCTACGCGAAAGTGTGAACCCTTTATCGTGGCGGCGTACGGTGGTTTATGAGTTTCGGCGCACTTTATCGCAGGCGGTTGGTGGGGGGGTCATGAGCACCCTCTTTACGGCCACCCTGACCGGAATAGCCATTATCTCCCAAACCATTTATTGGCTTGGGGTGGCTGGCATGGACCAGATGACAGGCTCGATCCTGGCTACGATCCTTCTGCGTGAGGTTGCCCCCATTTTGGTGGGAATCATCATGCTGGGCCGAAGCGGCATGCTGGCCGTAGCAGAATGTGGACAGCTAACGCGCACAGGCACAATCCGGCTTTTGGAATCCCAAGGGGTAGACCCCTTTACGTTTTTTGTTATGTCGCGGGCATTTTCCTTTACCATCAGTAGCTTTACCTTAGGGATTTTGTTTAGTTTTACAGCACTTTTTGTGGGTTATATCATTAGCTATTCGGTAGGGACAACATCCAGCTCGGTGTGGTTTTTCTTCAATACTGTCCTTTTATCCATGACAGCGTGGGACTACATTCTTGTGCCGTTAAAATTTGTGACCATTGGTTTTTTCATTGGCCTTGGCTCCACATTAACCGGGCTGCTCATTCAAAGTAACGAGAGCGTTTCTTCCCTTTTGCCAAGAGCCTTTGCCAGGGGTATTCTCATGGTTATGTTTATAACGGTGCTGTTTAGCATCAATATTAATTTTTAGGGTAGGCTTCAGGAGTAGGTTATGAGCGGTATTGAACCCCTACTGGAAATGCAAGATGTTCTGCCCTATTTTGAGCAGACCGTCTTACCCCCCGCAATTTATAATTTTAGGGTTTTTGCTGGCCAGTTTATTCTTATAGAATGCCGCAATGCTTTTAGAGGGAATGCTTTTGCGGATATGTGCCTGGGTATGGTGGGTTTAAAGACGGGGAGCATTCGGTTTATGGGGTTGGATTGGGCCAAGCTCCAGCTCCAGCAAAAAAATGCCTTGCGTGGCCGTGTTGGCCGCTATCCCCATATTCAAGGGAACTGGATGAACCTTCTGGGCACCCATTTTAACATTATGTTTCAGCAGCTTCATCACACCAAGCGTGAGACAGAAGAAATTGTTCATGAGGCCACAGCCCTCTCACGGCGCTTTGGCTTGCCGGGCCTTCCCGTTGAAGCCCCAGAAATGTTAAGCGACGTTGATAGGGCTCGTGCAGCCTGTGTCAGGGCGTTTATGGGAAGCCCCTCTCTTGTTCTGTTGGAATATTGCCTAGAAGATTATTTGCCGGAATTAAAAGACCCCTTGTTTCGTACCATTAACAATATGCAAAGCACAGGGACGGCGGTGATCAGCTTTACCAGGGATCGGTTTTTATGGAAGGATTATAACCGCGAGATATCGGGCTTCTACCGCTTACGGACGGAAGGGCTGGTCGTGTCGAGAGGAGGGATACAGTAATGTTTTTATTTAGGCGAACCGATAATGCCCGCCAGCTTGTCCATATTCGCTATACGGATGAATGGGTCGGCGTGCTGGTTTTGATCTGTTTAATTGCCTGTGGGGCGGCCGTGGTGGAAGCGGGTTTTTTAAGGGATTGGTTAACCCCTTCTGCCAGCTTGCGCATCTTGCTGCCAGAAACAGGGGTGGCTAACCTCAGTGTGGGCGATGATGTGGAGGTGTTTGGTATTCATGCCGGTACCATCCGCAAGGTTTCGGTTAACCCTTCTGGTGGGCTCTATGCTGTCGCCGAAATAGACCCCCAGGTGACGATTTATATTCGCCAAGATAGTCAGGCTGTTATTCGCCGGCGTTTTGCCGTGGCAGGGGCCACTTATATTGCCATTAGCCGTGGCTTTGGCCAGGAGTTTGACTGGCACTACGCCGTTATTAAAGCCAACACCGAGCCCAACCCGATGGATACCATAACCCAGATGTTGCTTCAGGTTCACCAAAAGATCCTGCCTATTCTCGATAGTGCCCAGCAGCTGGTAGATAACCTTGATAACGTAACCGGCAATCTGCGGACGGGTAAGGGCACTATTGGCCGCCTGCTCAGCAATGATGACCTAGCGCGCAAGACAGAAAAAATGGTCACCGCGCTGAATGCTGTGGTCAACAACCTTCAACCACTGGAAGGCAAAGCCGGTGCCGTGTTGGGCAGTGCACACCAGGTGATGGGCAATACCAACAAAATCCTTACCCATACCGATGTGATCTTGGCGAATTTGCGCCGTATCTCGCATGATTTGGAGCAGGCTTCTCCGCGGCTGCCTCGATTGGTGAAAAACCTTGATGAAAGCACCAGCAACCTGCCTGCCTTGCTGACCCAAACTCAGTTGATGGTTGACCAGCTTGAAAAGCTCACCCGCCAGCTTCGAGGATTGTGGTATTTGGGGGGAGCGAATACCAAGCCGCGCTCTCAAACAGACCGCCTGCCTGCCCATGAGGTTAACCCATGAGAGAGATGTTTAAAATTCTGTTTCCTCTCAAGGCCCTCCGTATAGTGTGGCCCGGCATTGTTCCCACTTGGCTCTTACCCCACAGCAAACCAGAAGGACACTTTTGGGGTCTTGGCCCAAAAATGGGGCCAGGGCCAGGTTTACGGTCTATCCCTGATCCAAGCTTGCAGCTTAACTCCAGCGCAAGTTTGATAGGAAGGCCAAGGGTTGGCAGAGATTTTGCTGTAGATTATGGCTTAAACCCACAGCCAGGGTGGGAGGGGAATGATCAGGAGAGGTTGAAAGAAAAGGCTGGGACGCAAAAATCTACTCTACAACCCAACAAGAGAACAGACCCAAGGGGAAGGCTAAGCTCAAAAACAAGACTAAGCTTAAGAATGCCACCAAGAATACCCCCGAGAATATCTCTGAAAATATCCTCAAGACTAACTCCAGAGGGAAGAGCGGACATATTAGAGAGAGGAACAGAAATAAAAAAAACACTTCTCGGCGCCTTTTCAGGCCGAGGAGCGATTCTTGTCTCCTTGCAGGAAAGGACACAAGGGCTCCATCAGGGCGTATCCTCTCCAACACCCCTAATGACACACCCAATCACAGTGCCAATCTTATCGAGGAGCGATTCTTGTCTCCTTGCAGGAAAGAAAACAAGGGCCCCATCAGAGCGTATTCCCTCTAACACCTCCCATGACATCCTCAATTACAGCGCTCCAATCACAGCCCCAATGACATATGCTGTAACACAGGCAGTAACACATGCCGTAACATACTTAGGAGCACACCCAGTACCACCTCCTGGAGGAGAGCCCAGAGAACGAGAGCCTAGAGCACGAGAGCGAGAGGTCAGAGCACAGCAGGCAACCTTGGGAAGGCAAGCAGGTTGGAGGTGGTCAGCATCTTTGGTGGGTCTTCTATTCTTGGGGTTGGCCGGGGGTGTGGCAGGCTGTGGGAGCGTTGAAGAGGAAGATCCCTACGATCAAAATCTTTATCTTACCATGCGCGCGGGGGATCAGTCAGCCAGCTTGCAGCGTTATAGCCAGGCAGAACAGCAATATCAGAAAGCCTATTTTGCGGCTGTGGCCAGAAATGATCATGAAGCCATAGAGAATGCCGCCTATAATCTGGCATTAACCCAGTTGGCCCAAAGCCAGGCGCAAGCAGCCCTCAAACAGGTTACCCTAGCCCGGCAGGCTTTGTTGGTGCGGGGGGTTAAAACGGCTTCTGCTCTTGATCTGGTGGCCGCTGCTGCCCAGTTTAGGCTAGACCATTATAGCCAGGCTGCCCTTTTGGCCGAGAGGGCCATGCAGTCTTCTCAGAGTGATATTGCCGAGCGGGCCGCCTTTATCAGAGGGTTAATTGCTGATGAGCAGGGGGACAACCCAACCTTACGGGCCATGCTTGGGCGTGTGGCGCCGCAAGATAAGGATGAAAGTGAGCTCAGCTTACCCCAAAGGGCTGATAAGGCCGAATTGCAAGCCCGCTTTTTTCGTAGATCTGGCCAGTTGAACGAGGCCCAACAACAGATTACGCTGGCCAGTGGGTTTTATCGCCGTGCGGTGGATTACCGCAGTATGGCCCGTAGCTTGGCTTTTGAAGGAGATTTAACTCTTCAGCAAGGTCATACCCAACGCGCCGGAGATTTTTACCTTCAGGCGGCCCAGTCACTTCTTTTGTTGAGGGACGATCACGGGGCAGAAAAACTATGGCGTAAAATTCAGGTTCTGCCGCTTTCGGGTGCATGGAAAAGGCAGGCAGAGAAAAGTATGTCTCGTATTCGTATGGAGTTAATGGATGTTCCGGTCGATATTATTAAAAAACGTGCAGCCCGCCAACAGGAGAACCGCTGGTAGTGCTTTGCGCAATCCAATAGCGGCTTTGGTGGCAACCTTTGTAAAAAAACTTGTTGTCGGGAACGTCCTGCACAGGCAGAAAGAGGGAGGTGACTTCTGGTTATCGGCTGACGTATTTGGTAGATTCTCTAGCAGTTTCTCTGACAGATTCTTTGGCCGCTTTTCTGGCCGCTTTTCTGGCCGCTTTTCTGGCTGGTTATCTGGTCGCTTCTCTGGTCAGTTATTTGGCGGAAGCGCTGCCATTGCACCAGGTGATCCGAAAAAAGCCCTGGTTATCCGCAACCCAACCGCTTTCATAGGGGCTATCCTGTGCGGGGCAAAACAGACCAGGCGGATGTGGGCTTGCCTGGCGTTGATCGGTCTGGTTGGGTGTTCCTCAACGGGAGATTATGGCCGCAATCGTCCTAAGGATACTGTCTGGCGCAAAAAAACAGATCCCGGCACTCAGTATGACCCCTATTACCATTCTTCTATCAAGCAGGGCAGTCTCTCACAAGTGCATTCTGGGGTCGATACTCCTGCAGAAATCGATCCCCATGCCCACCATAATCCCAAGCAGATTTTTAGATATTCCCCCATTTTGGCAGAGCCGAACAGAAATCCCTATACTGAGTAATAGGCCCCTGAGTAATATGTTTCTGAGTAATATGTTTCTGAGTAATACTCCCTTGGGAAAGGTGGTCGGCCGCTTATTTTGTACTCATAAGGACTCTCCTTAGTCTATTGGGTGAGGCAAGTAGTCCAGGCATTTTCTTATATCCTTCATGGAAAAACGGACTTGAAGAAGACCATGCTGGTGATGTGGACAAGGCCTGACGTCTTCGAAAAGGTTGGAGTAGAATAGGGGAAAGATGGTCATGAAGTCCCCTACTGGCGCCTCTCGGAAAGCCGCGTTTGAGGAAGGAAGGTGATGTCGGTAATGCGGAAAAGGGCCTGATGGTTCAGAGGAGATAGGAGTAAAATAGGGAGGGGAAGACAGTGGTGAGGCACCCCCTACTAACATCTCCCGAAAGGGGGTTAGCCGCCGGTGAGCGAACCTTCGGGGCGGTACAGACTACTAAGCATCTCACAAAAGGGGGGTAGCCTTTTCTGTAATAGAAGGACTTCTATAGCGGTTGGTTGAGAGTGTGGGGCTAAGCAGAGCGTGAGAGCTGGCTTGAACCCACCATCGCGCAGCTTCCGTTATTTTTTGGAGGTGATTGGCCCCAGTCAAACTGCCCACCATCCACCATGCAGGGTTCTGATTCAGGGTAACGGGATGCGGTTAGGCATTAGAAAAATTGGTTAGACATTAGAAAATTTTAGAGTGGTATTTCAAGGCTGGTTCCACAGAAAGAGGATTGTGGGACTGTTTCTGTTTAAAGCTCCTTAAGGGTGGATTGCTTGCTCACAAAGGCTGCATTGTCTTTCTTTAAGCCCGTAATGGTGACAGCCAGATGGTTGTTTTTCATTTTGGTGACAATGGTATCCAAGGCGCCGGTGGCAGTAACATCCCAGAAATGGGCATCACTGAGGTCTATCTTCACGTTTTTAACGTTATCGCGAATTTTAAAGGAATTTTCGAATAAGGTGGAAGAGGCAAAAAAGATTTGCCCCTTTACCGTGTAAATCCTGGTGGTAGCATCTTCTGACAGGGTACTGCTGACTTCGAGTAAGCGGCTGAGCTGCCAGGCAAAGAAAATACCGTTGAGCATGACCCCCACAATCACTCCAATGGCCAGGTCTTTGGTGGCGACCACCACGATGACTGTTGCCAGCATGCACAGGGTAGAGGTTTTAGGATGGAAGGTTATTTCCCTTAAGGAAGACCATGAAAATGTGCTGATAGAGACCATGATCATAATTGCCACCAGCACCGCTACTGGAACCTGGGCCACAAAGGGGCGTAAAACATCCATCAGCAATAATAAAAAAGCCCCGGCCATAAAGGTCGAAAGCCGCCCCACACCCCCATAGCGTAAATTGCCCACGGTTTGGCCAATCATGCCGCAACCGGCAATACCACCAAAAAAGCCCACGGCCATGTTGGCAATCCCCAGGCCCGTACATTCCCTACGCTTGTTACTATGGGTTTCTGTCAGGTCATCAACGACAGTAGCCGTCATTAAGGATTCCAAAGCCCCCACTAAAGCCATCGCAGCGGCATAGGGCACAATAATCTCCAGGCTTTCGAATGTTAAAGGAATATGAGGCCAAACCAGCCCGGGAAACCCAGTGGGTAACGCCCCCAGATCGGCTACTGTGTGGAGGGGCATGGGATAAACCCAGTAGAGAGCCGTCAGCGCTATAATGGCAATCAATGGTGAAGGGATAAGAGTTGTCATAAAGGGAGCCAGATAAATAATGGCCAGGCCCAAGGCGGTTATCAGATAGGTTTGCCAGTTTGCCCCCAGAAGATGGGGAAGCTGGGCTGAAAAAATAAGAATGGCCAAAGCATTGACAAAGCCCGTACGAACAGGGCGTGAGACATACTGCATCAGCACATGTAGGCGCAACAGCCCTATCAGCACTTGAAAGAGGCCAGCAAGGATGGTTGCAGCAAACAGATAGTCAATTCCATGGCCCCGCACCAAGGCGGCAGCCACCAATGCAACAGAACCCGCAGCCCCTGAAACCATGCCCGCTCGCCCACCGGTAAAGGCAATAACAATGCTGATGATAAAGGTGGCGTAGAGCCCTACTTCCGGGGCTACACCGGCCACAAAGGAAAAGGCGATGACCTCGGGGATGAGGGCAAAGGTGCTGACCATTCCGGCTAGAATATCTTGTCGGATATTGCCAAGCCATTCCTGGCGATAATGCGTAGGGGTCATTATAGCTCCTGTGATAAAGGGGGTGGTGATGAAGGGGTAATGAAGGGTGAGTGTGGTAAAAAAGGGGTTGTGGGTCGTCATTTGGTCTAAAGGGGGTGTTTCAGCTGTGATACTGCAATATTCTTTCTATTGTTCTATTGTTCTATTGTTCTATTGTTCTATTGTTCTATTGTTCTATTGTTCTATTGTTCTATTGTTCTATTGTTCAACCTATCGTTCAGCGCAAGGGGCCCCTTTTGAATGGGCTCGTTGGGTTAACCTGTTTTGGGTTGGTCTGTCTTAGGTTAGTCTGTCTTGGGGGATCAGTCTGTCTTGGATTAATCTGTCAAAGATAGCTTGTTGTTTGTACCCGCTATTTGTGAGAATCATCCTAAACGGGTAAGAGAGATCGGGGTAAGGAGATATCCCTGAACGTTCAAGGAACGTTTAAGAAAGGGGCTTAGTCTTAGGGAACGAGACAAAAAAGATCGCTGAAAACCTCAGATATCAGACCCCAGATATCAGACATCAAACCTCAAAATTCAGGCGTTAGGGAGGAGAGCGCTTGGTCATACGTTTTTTCATCAGGCAGAAAAGGCGCTCGCCTATTTCCAGGGTGATCAGGGCTATAGCAAAACACAAGGCCAATAAGCCAATGGCAATAAGCTGCTCTTTTTGGTGGGGCTTGGTTTGGCCCAACCCTTTGGCCAGCATGTCCCATATGGGGAGGCGAGCCAAGGTTGTGCTGAGTGTGTGACTGGTGCGGACAAGGAGTACACACACACTAAAGAGTCCCAAGAGAAGAACGGTTTTAATGACAGTGGATGTAAGACTTGTGGGGTGGTTCATCGGCGGCGTGCACCCCGTAGGGCAAAAAAAGCGAGGTTAAGCCAGGCCAACATTAAAATGCTGCCGCCCACTGGAGCGATAGGGCCAGGATGTATACCGCTTAAGGCGGTATAGAAAACGGCGCAACCAAAACATAGGCAGCCAATGATAAAACCATACCCTGTGACAAGAAGCTGGGTACTAGGCAGCCAGTTTACCAGCAGCCCCATGCCAAGAAGGGCTACAGTATGCCAACTGAGGAGTTCATTGGCCGTATGGGCCATGGTGCGTCCCCCAACAGCAAAGGCGTGCTCTGGTAAATGGCTGACAAGGGCAGAGCTGGCAACGGTAAAAAACCCTAAAAGGGCTGCACAAAAAATGAACATTCTGGCATGCTGCGACAAGGGCAGAGATAAGGGGCGCGACAAGAGGCGCGAAGGGGGCCGAGAAGGGGGAAAGATCTTTTCACTCATCATCGCTTCAGGATACCATCGATGAGAGCAGGATAAAACCCTTTAAAAGTGCTTAAAAAGGGTTGGATTTGCTGGGAGGAAACGTTTTTTCAAGATAGTGAACTCCAAAATAGCTAACTTTAAGATAATGAACTCCAAGACAGTTAATTTCAAGACAGTTAATTTCAAGACAGTTAATTTCAAGGCAGGTAAGAAAAAGGCAAGAAGAATGGAGAGAATTTATCCAAAAAGGCTTACAACCCGGCTTGCTTCCTTTTTTTAGATTTGCTCCCTTTTTAGAAAGGTATAGGCCAGTTTTATAGGCAGAGCATAGATCAGAGCGGTGTTTGTATTGCAGACTTTTTCGGTCGATATGAGTGTTGTTATTGGCTATAAAACCCGTGATGAGAAGAGTATTTTCTATAACCTATGGGTAAGTGTGGGATAAAGTCATCAAAGAAGGAGGGGAAAGAATGGCTATTGTCATCGATCAGGTAGTCACAAAGGGTGGGGATAAAGGGCGTACTTCGTTGGGAAGTGGCCGGCGGGTTCCTAAAAGCCATGTCCTTATTGAGATGTTGGGAGCGCTAGATGAAGCCAATGCTGTGATTGGGGTGCTGGTAGCCCATTTGGAGCACGCACCTTCGCCAGGCTGGCAGGAGGAAAGCAAACCCCGCCAACAAGATAATCCTCCAAAAATATTGGCCCAAAACGCACAGGCTCAAAGAATACTGGCCCAAAAAACACCGACCAAGCCCTTAACACTGACTAAACCCTTACAGGAGAGGCAACAAGGGGCTGGACCCTTGGAAAACACAGCCAAGCAGCTTATGCCAGGGCAGAGTGATCTACATCAGGATGGGCATGCTTCTGGGGATGAGAATCTGCTTAGGGACGATAATCTGGTGGAATGGTTGCTGAAGATCCAGTCGACATTATTTGATATGGGAGCGGAGATCAGCCTGTTGAGTCCGCAGGAGAGCCAAAAAAGCCAAAAGGGCAGTCAGAAAAACGCGCTCCAGAACAATACATCCCAGAACAATACGTTTCAGAAAAACGTGTCCCAGAACAATACACCAATAATCCACAAGGAGGAAAAGGTGGGCTCCAGTCGGCTCAAGCCAGAGATATTGGCAGAAATGGAGCAGAAAATAGCGGCCTGCCTGACCACCCAACAGCCTTTAAAAACCTTTATTTTACCAGGCGGTACCTTGCCGGCGGCTTACGCCCACCAGGCCCGCACGGTTATTCGCCGGGCTGAGCGCCAAGCTGTAAGCCTAGCCCAGAAAAAATACTCTACTGTCAACCCGCTGCTTTTAGAGCTGCTGAACCGGTTATCGGACTATTTCTTTGTTTTAGCCCGGCGGCTTAATCACCATGGGCAGGCTGACAGGCTTTGGAAACCCTAAACCTCAAAGCAAGGCAGCCTCGAAGAAAAGAAACCTTAAAGCAATGAAACCCTGAAGACAAGGAAACTTCAAAAAAAAGGGGAGAAGCTCTCCCCCTCGGGGTTTCTTGGGGGTTTTATCTAGGGGTTTTTGGCTAAAGGGGCAGCTTAACAGTTGCGGTAGGAGATGCGCATGCGCGATGTAAGGGGTGGTCCTGATCGCTGGTTAAAAGGCGCAGGGCCCGTAAGGCACTTTTGGCAATAGATTGCTGATCGGCCCTGACATCGAGTTCCATCATGACTTCATCATCAGCTGGTTCCTCAAGGGTGGCAAACTGGCTATCAAGCATGCTGGCGGGCATAAAATGGCCTGTTCTGGACTGTAAGCGTGGAGCGATATCTTCTTTGGTGCCCTTAAGGTACAAAAAACAGACCCTGTTGCTGCCCTGGGCGATAATATCGCGGTATTTCCTTTTTAAGGCCGAGCAGGTTACAATCCCGCACTCCTTATCTTTAATCCAGTTTTGGGCAACCAGGGCAATTTTTTCCAACCAGGGTTGTCTGTCTTCGTCGTTAAGGGGGATCCCCGCGCTCATTTTGTCGATATTGGCTTTGGGGTGTAGGGCATCACCCTCTACCACAGGCCAGTGGGCTTCATTACCAATAAGTTCAGCAACGGTGGATTTTCCACACCCTGCAACACCCATAACCACCAGCACCCGGGGGGCACCAGCTTTACGAAGGGCAGTGGAGAGATGGACGAGCTTATCATTTGAATCAGGATACATTTTTAACTCAATAATTTTAAAGAAAACGAATGAAGAATGGTGGGGGGCAAGGTTAACCAAAAAATTGTGCAATCCCCTTCCTTACTTTGTCATCTATAAAGGGGAAATGGGGTAGAATGATGAGCAAGAGCAGTTATAAACACGTGCGTTTACGCCTGTTTATTCACCAGGTTGTTGCCCTGTATTGAACTTTTGGTGTGTTAGGCGGTTCCTCCCCTTTAATGGCTTTTTATAAAAAAACACAGTCTATAGGAAGTTAAAAAATGAAGTCAAAAAAAAACGCAAGAAAAAGGTGCATGATTAGAAAGAATGATGCAAGAAGATATTTTTAATAATTCTCTTAAAGAATGCCTTATTTTACCTTCCAGAGGGATATTTTGAAAAAAACTTCAAGCCCTGTTCAAGGGAAAAATAGAGGAGAAACCTAAGGAGAAACAGAGGAGGAAAAGGGGAAGAGTGGGCAATAATAGCTGATTTATAAAGGATTTTATTGGATAGGGAAGAAGGAGTAGGTTTTTTAATAGAGGCAAATTTTTGCTCGAAAGGAAGACAGAAAAGTTTAAAAGGAGAGAGGATCAAGGATATTTTAGGAAAAAGTGGTTTGAAAAAACTGCATAAAAATAGGGCACTCCCTTTTGGCGTTTCTTCCCTTTCCTTCCTTGTCCCTGGGTTTGGGCCTTCCTGAGTCAGGAGTCTTCCTGATTATAGAAAGCAAATTATGGAAGGCAAAAATGCTTAGAAATGGGGGAAGAACCTGCCAGGAAGGGGAAAGCTATGAGGGGCGAAACAGAAAGCGGCCTTATTAACATGGTCCTGCTAGGAATGGGAGAAACCCCGATTACGCTGGCCATTTGTTTTCTTCGCCATGGTTCTGCCAGGAACAGGGGGAAGCCTCTAGTAAGGAAGAGTTGCGCTTTGGGGGGAGAATGGTGCAGAGGCAAGGTGGGGAGAGTTTCCTCTATTACGATCATGGAGGGCTATTCCATATGGAAATAGATCTATATCGCAATGTAGGATCTATTGGGAAATGAGGAGAGCCACCTGCATTTCTGCTTAGGAATTCCCAACCCGAGTAATTTTCACCCCTAGGAGTTCCCAACCTGAGTCATTCACCTTAGGAATTCTTAACCTCTGGAAGCCACGCTAATTTTACGAAGATGACCCGCAGGCATGACCCTCCCTTCTGAATTCTCTGACCCTCCCTTATCGCTTCTTGCACAATGACGAACACGATGACGAAATGATTTCATTCATTTTAGCGATCGAAATAAAGGTTAACGATCGAAATAAAGAAGACTGCGCTATAGGAAAGTGCAAGCAAGCCCGCAGTGATAGTATTTTTTCGTTCAGATATTGCTTACAGGAGGCGAAAATGGGGATTTGAGCGTGTATAAAGGGGGTTTGAGCATGTAAAAATAGAGAAGAAAGGGGATTATCCTACAGTCTTGGGGCTTAATAGGCGGGGTGAGATAGTGTATACTCTTTCTGATTGTATGTTCTGACTGATTATATGGTCTGATTGTATGGTCCTTACGACCATTATTATATTTTATTTCATGCCTAGTATGTGGGGGGCCCAGTATGCAGGCTCAATATGCAGATCTAGTGTGTGGGCCTGGTGTACGGATCCAGTGTGCGAGAGGGGGCGAAGGCAGCGGGCGGTTCACTGGTCAGGCGATTCCTCCTTACTTGGCATAGCAGTGGGCATAACATTGGGCACAACAGGGCATTCCCGCCATACTCAAGAGGAGGGTAAGTTGAGAAAATCGGCAGGCAGCTCAGTCGTGCCATAACCGTAAACTGGCCGTAGGGCCGCCTGGTTTTTATAACGGGTTTTTATAATCTGAAAATATTGGATTCTTCCCAAATTCAGGAGATTGATATGCAATTGAACAACGCTTCCCTTCATTCTTTACCCCCTCAAGTGCATTTTGCGGGGTATGATCGTAAAAAATTACAGGCAGGCATTGTTCATTTTGGAGTCGGTAATTTTTTTCGTGCGCACGAGGCTTTTTATATCAACCAGTGCCTTTCCCTACCCGGGCAGGAGGGATGGGGGATTGTGGGGGTAGGCCTAAGCGGGGGCGAGCATTCTGAAAAGAAAGCCAGGGATTTTAAAAAGCAGGATGGCCTTTATACCCTTACCGAGGCCGCCCCGAATGGGGAGCAGAACATTGAGGTCATTGGTGCGTTGGTCGACTACCTCCTTGCGCCAGCCAATCCGCAAGCGGTACTTGATATTCTGGCCGATCCCAAAACCCGTATTGTCAGCATGACCCTGACAGAAGGGGGGTACTTTATTGATCATGAAGGAAACTTTACCCTGAATGTTCCACAGATTCAGGCCGATCTAGCTCACCCCAGTACCCCTCAAACAGCGTTCGGCTATATTGTGGAATCCTGTGCGCGCAGGCGTAAGGCTGGTATTGGTCCTTACACGGTGCTTTCTTGCGATAACCAACGCCATAATGGGGATGTCGCCAAAACAGCCGTACTCAGCTTTGCCCGCGCCAGAGACCCCGAACTGGCAGCGTGGATTGAAGAGCATGTGACCTTCCCCAATAGTATGGTCGATAGGATTACCCCTTCCATTTCAAAGGAAACGGCAGCAGCCTTGAACAAGGCCAGCGGAGTAGACGATTTACGTCCCCTGTTGGCGGAGGATTTTACCCAATGGGTGATGGAAGACCGCTTTTGTACGGGCCGTCCAGCATTTGAAAAGGTGGGGGTACAGTTTACCGATGATGTCAGCCCCTATGAATATGTTAAACAGCGTATGCTCAATGCCAGCCATGGCCTTGTCGCCTATGCCGGTGTGCTGATGGGATACGACACCATTGATGAAGCCATGCAGGATAAGTTGATTGCCCGTATTATGGATGATTTTCTTGATCAGGATGTGATCCCCTTTATTACCCCGCCTCAGGGGATGGATTTGGTTGCCTATAAGAATACATTGATTGAACGTTACACCAATCCAGCCATTAAGGACCAGCTCTTGCGGATTGCCTCTGATGCGACCTCAAAAATCAAGGTTTTTTGGACAGATACGGTTAAAAGCCTACTGAAGGAGAAGGGGGATATGGCCCGTGTGAATTTTGCCCTGGCCTGTTATTTGGAAATGCTGGGAGAGAAAGACTGCCACGGTAAATCTTTTCAGGTTCATGAGCCTACCCTTTCCGAAGAGGATTTTAAAAATGCTCGCTCTTCCAACCTGGAAGATGGGTTAAGCCTTCCTGCGTTTGATGGCTGGCGCCAGGAGTGGGATAAACCTCACCAGCAAGAGCTTATAGAGGTTCGTAAACGTCTTCGTACCCAAGGGGTAAAGGCAGCTTTTCCTGTCTAGTGCCATATTCTTAGAGGATTTTAGAAATGCTCGCTCTCTCAACCTGGAAGAGGGGTTAAGCCTTTCTGCATTTGATGGCTGGCGCCAGGAGTGGGAGAAACTCTACCGTGAAGTGGTTTATCCTGAATATTCATAACCTTGGTTATTTTTTACCAGAGCCGAAAACGATCAAGTTTCTGCGTTATTTATCTGCGTTATGATTATTTATCTGCATTATGAGTGTAAATATCTGCGTTATGATTATAAAATCCTGTCTGCCATTTTTCTTTTTTTGAGAGGTCATAAGGGGGGATTGCTCACCCCGTTGGTAGGGGTAGGAGTATTTCTTTTGTTATCCTCTTATAAACCCTATGCTTCCTCAAGATCATGCAGATCGTATACGTCTTGTGTAAGACCGTGTAACTTATTGGCTCTCCCAAGGGGGCCAGCCAACAGATCGTATTGCCTGCTTTCTGCTGTCCACTTTCTGTTGTTCATTTTTTGGGGAAAGCTGGTTTGGCACTAATGCCTGCCTATAGTGCGCAATCTAAAAATCTGCCTCCAAGAAGAAGGCTCAGAAACGCCTGGCTGCTCTTAAAGAGGCTGAAGAAGCCAAGCAAGCTGAAGCCATATACTTTAAGATTTTGGCATTTTAAGATTCTGACACTTTTAAAATGTAGCACTTTAAAAGTGTGGTACCCCTATAGGAGTACTATGTGCCCTGGAAAACCATACTCCAACCCTAAGGGCGTGGTGCCCCTCTGTAGGAGGTTCTATGACGTAAGGGGAATCCTGTTTTTATGGTTCGGTGGTACCCCTATGGAGAAGGTGCTATTACGGTAAACATGGTGAGAATATCAGGCAGGAGTGTTATGTTACCCCTGTGGCAAGGTGCTCTATGGTTTCAAGTTGTCCACTATTTCGCAAGAACTAGGGGTTTTTCGCACGCATATTGCTTCGCACATATATTGCTCAGAAGACGCACATTGCCAGAAGTTTTTTAAAAAAGGGCTTTCTTATGGAGCTGGTTTTTGTGGAGCTAGTTCTGGTAGAGCTAGAGAACTAGAGAGCTAGGGAGTCAGAGGGTAGATAGGGAGTTTCATACGCGCGTTTCTATTTTGCCTGAACACTGGTTTCCTGAATACTGGTTTGTAGCACGGGATCACTTTTATTCACTTTTCTCACTGTTTCTGGTTTATCATTGTTTCCGGCATGAAGACAGCCAGAAGTTAGGACCAGAATCAGAGTCAGGGGCCAGAAAATCAGGACTAGTGTTGAGGGTTAATGTTTTAGGATTCTGTTGCAGAACTAAGTTTGGCCAAATACATTATTGGCCAAACTATTGGCTAGAACATTGGCCAGAACATGGGTAAGAATATTTAGCCAAAATATTGGCCAAAATCACTTTCAATAGAGAACTCTTATGTAACCCCCATAACCGTAAAGAGTAGCCGTAAAGATACGCCATCTCTCGTTAGGGTATTTGGATCATCCTTTCATGGTTGCTCTCTGTGGATTTGGTTGGGAGAGCATTGTGTGGGGAGTACCTTTTTGGGCATACGCTTCCTTTCTCCGCTCTCTGTGGTTGTGGGAAGCCTATTTCTTGCGTCAGCTGTTAGGGGTTTTCACAATATTTTGCTCAAGGAAGTCAGCCTTTCGAAAGGAAACGGTAGCCAGATAGCAACAAGGTAATGGGATAAATTAAGGTAATGGGATAAATTTTTAAAATCTGTATGAAAATTCCTTGGGTTTATGGGTATTATCTTTGTGGATAACCTACAAAAAAGCCATAATTGTTTGTTTTGTGTCATCATAGAGTCTTGATAAAAAGCAGGCTGTTGGTCAAACAGAATGGTTTTGTTGTTGGTCTTAACAATAAGGTTGCCATAAAGAAATACGGTTTTTTTTAAGAGACATCTTTTTGTTTGGCCCGCTATTTTTCGGTAATAAAGTAACCCGATATCTTGTGGCGTAAAGCTTGTAGCCTGTAGAAGACGATCTTTTATTCAGCTCGACGTTGAGGAGAAAAAATGTTCCGCCGAGAACTCGTCAAAGCTGGTGTAGCAACTTCTTTGCTAACGCTGGCAGATAACATGGTTAAACCGTCATCGGCGCAGGCAGCCAAATTGCCTTTGTCTGTGGAAGGCGGGGCATTTACCCAGTCCACTGTAAAGCAGCTGGCTGAAAAAATGTCTCATAGCGCTTATAGCGCACCAGATCAAAACCTGCCCAAGGCTGTGAACAATCTGGATTTTGATCGTTACCGCAAGATTGTTTTCCGTAAACAAAACGCTCTCTGGGCAGGGCAGAATTTAAAATTTCAGGTGGAGTTTTTCCCCCGTGGTTTTCTCTACCGTCCGAAAATAGAGATGTTTGAGGTGGTAGATGGAAAATATGCCCCTGTGCCCTATGATGCCAATTTCTTTACGTATGAAGATGAAAGCCTACGCGTTAAGGAAAATCTTGGCTATGCGGGTTTGCGTATTTATACCTATATCAACCGCCCCGATGTTATGGAAGAGTTCTGTGTTTTTCTGGGGGCCTCTTATTTCAGAGCCGTAGCGAACGGACAGGAATATGGTTTATCGGCCCGTGGTTTTGCCAATGGCACGGGAGACCAGAAGGGAGAGGAATTTGCTCTTTTTCGTGCTTTTTGGATAGAGCGCCCAGTAGCAGGGGTGGATGCCATGGTTATTCATGCCCTGTTAGATAGCCCTTCCGTAACGGGGGCTTTTCGCTTTAATATCCGTCCCGGCACCCGCCCGGGGGATTCTACCATTTTTGATGTGGAATCCTTTCTCTATCCCCGTAAAGCAATTGCCTCATCAGGGATTGCCCCGCTTACCGGCATGTATTATTTCGATGCCAATAACCGCCAGCATATTGATGATTGGCGAAATGCTGCCCATGATAGTGAAGGCCTTTCTTTATGGACAGGAGGTGGTGAGCAGATATGGCGGCCCTTAAGTAACCCGCTTGACCTGCAATTCTCAGCCTTTGCCGATAACGCTCCCGAGGGGTTTGGCCTTTTACAGCGCAAGCGTCGCTTTGAAGACTACCAGGATCTGGCCCTGCATTACGAGCGTCGCCCCTCCTTGTGGATTGAGCCTATCGGCAATTGGGGGCCAGGCAGTGTTGACCTGGTGGAAATTCCCAGCCCCAATGAGGTGAATGACAATATCGTAGCTTTCTGGCGCCCGAAAGAAGGCCTTAAAGCGGGCCAGGAATATGCCTTTACCTACCGGATGTTCTGGGGAAAGGATCACCCTTCCCATACGCGATTGGCTCGTGTAATGGATACCCGGATAGGCGCTGTAACCGATCATCCAGAGGCACGCTTTATCAGTATTGATTTTGCAGGCGATGCCGCCCCAGAAACCCTCTCGCCAGCGAGTTTGAAGTTACAGGCCAGTGCTTCTGTTGGGGTCATCCGCAATATTGCGATTTATCAGAATCCGGTCATCCGTGGCTGGAGAACAACCTTTGAGTTTTACCCAGGTGATGCCAAACTTGCCGAGTTGCGTTGCGCTCTGGCAGACTCGCAAGGGATTATTTCTGAACAGTGGTTTTACAGGTGGACTCCTTAATTTTGGAGCTCCTCTCAATAATTTTGGAGTTTTTCTCAATTTTGGAGTCTCTCCTAAAAGTTTTTTGAAAAGATGTCGTTTTTTGAAAAGACGCCCTGGAAAGAAGAGTCCTAGAAAGATAGAGTCCTGAAAAGAAGCCTTGGGGAGGAAGTATCATTCCCGAAATTCATTTTCTAGAGTTGGAAAACCATGCCCGTATTGCCTGACCCCTCACCGTTGGAAATGCCGATTCAGTCGCTTCATGAGCAGCCTTGTCGTTTTGGCCGCCCTTTTAGGCCTGTAACCGAGCCCTCCAATATCACCTTAAGGCGGCTTCTGGTCATTGGGGGCTCAATGGTGTTAAGCGCTTATGCAGCCTATGAGATGAATAATGTGCTGAATAGTACGGGGGCTTCTGTGCTGGGGTGGGTTATCCTGGTTTTGTTTGTGTTTCTGTTTTGCTGGATTTCGCTGGCCTTTACCTCGGCTGTGGCCGGGTTTATCTCTCTTTTACGGCAAGGGGGCTTGGGGCTTGGCATTCACGCCAAAGGCCCCCAGCCTGAGCTTAAAGGCCGCACAGCTGTGCTGATGCCAACCTATAACGAAAACCCTTTTATGGTCATGGCAGGGTTAGAGGCCATTTATGAATCGCTTTATGAGTGTGGAAGGATTGAGTCGTTTGATTTTTTTATCCTCTCCGATACAACAGACCCCGACATATGGCTAACCGAAGAAGCTGCCTTTTTGGAGTTTCGGAAAAAAACCCATGGCGCTGAGCGTATTTTTTATCGCCGCCGGACCAATAATACAGAGAGAAAAGCCGGCAATATTGCCGAGTGGGTTAAACGCTTTGGGGGGGCGTACGACTATATGCTCACCTTGGATGCCGATAGTGTAATAGATGGCAGCCTTGTGGTGCGTATGGTGGCAGCGATGGATACGCATCCTACGGTAGGGTTGATCCAGAGCTTGCCTGTTATTGTGAATGGCAATACGGTGTTTGCCCGCCTTCAGCAGTTTGCCGGGCGTGTGTATGGCCCACTCATCGCTCATGGCATTGCCTGGTGGCATGGGGCAGAGGGGAATTATTGGGGGCATAATGCGCTTATCCGTACCCAGGCCTTTGCTGAGCAGGCAGGTTTGCCAACCTTACCGGGGCGCAAGCCTTTTGGGGGGCATATCCTTAGCCATGATTTTGTAGAGGCAGCGCTTATGCGCCGTGGGGGGTGGGCCATTCATATGGTACCAGGCCTTTCTGGTTCTTATGAGGAAAGTCCTCCTTCATTAACGGATATTGCCATTCGGGATCGTCGTTGGTGCCAGGGGAATTTGCAACATGCCAAGGTTATCCCCACCAAGGGTATGCACTGGATTAGCCGTTTGCATATGATGATGGGGATTGGCTCTTACGTCACCTCCCCCCTCTGGCTTATTTTCCTGCTGGTCGGGATTATGATCTCGTTTCAGAGTCACTTTGTTCGGCCAGAATATTTTGGCTCTGAGCGTAGGTTGTTCCCTCATTGGCCCCAGGTGGATCCAGTCTTGGCAAAATACATGTTTATTGCCACCATGGTCGTGCTGTTGGTTCCCAAAGTGCTGGCCTATATCGCCTTACTGTTTGACAGACCCTTGCGGACGGGGTGTGGGGGGTGGCTGGCAGCAGGGTGTTCTGTGGTGCTTGAAACCCTTATTGGGGGATTGTTGGCACCGGTGGCCATGCTGATCCAGACATCGCATGTTATCTCCATTCTCTCAGGTCAGGATTCAGGGTGGAATACCCAAAGGCGAGAAGATGGCGGGTTGAACCTGAAAGAGGTTATTCGCAGCTATTGGGGGTTTACGGTTTTTGGGCTTATTGTCGGGTTTGGCACTTGGGAGGTTTCGCACTCCCTGTTCTTGTGGATGACCCCCGTATTGTTGGGGCTTTTGCTGGCTATTCCGCTTGTTTATGGCACGGCAAGCCGCCCTTGGGGATTGTGGCTTAAAAAGAAAAAGCTGCTGCTTATTCCTGAAGAGGTCAATCCCCCCCCCGTATTGCGCCTTCAGTGGGCTGCCCGTGAGGAGGTCAAAGGATGTAAGATTGGGAATGCCTTTGAAATATTCAAACATGCCGAAGGGGTCAGCACCGTGCATAAAGAGGCTTTGGGCCCAGAGCGGCAGAGAGGAGAGCCCATTAACCCAGACCTGCTGGTGGGGTTGTTAAAGTTAGAAGAATCAGCCTCTCTTCAGGAAGCCCAGATTAAGCTAACCAAGAAGGAAAAAGCGGCCATATTCACTGTTAAGGAAGGTATAGAACTGGTTGCGCGCATTCCAGAAAAACTCCAAGACCCTCTCGAGCCGCATCTTGCACTTGCGGAAAATATTGAAATTCCTTCCTCAGCCCATAACTGATCTTACTTTTTTCAGGCTTTATCCTTGAGCGTTCCCTCCTCTTCCTTCTTGTTGGGACGGTTGTCAGGTCAGGTTTTGGGGCCGTCTTGTTGGCCATCTCCTTTCGGGAAGGTTTCATAGCCTTTCAGGGCCATCATCGCTATGAACATCATCTGTTTCTTAAAATGGCAGACTCTGCTGGTGAAGAGGCAAGCACCTTTCTGCAATCTTTTTTGAAAAAGAGGAAGGCGGCTTTTTGCCTGTACAGCGCGTGAAGGTGAAAAGGCCTTTCTGAATCGCTTCGTTGCAGCTGGCTCAGCAGTTCGCTACCATGCCCTTCATGAGTTGGAAGTAGAAAATATCCTTCCTCTGGATAGCGCTTTACGACGTAATGATCAGCAGTGGCAGGCTTGAACTTTCGTTGCGAATTTGCACTGGAGTTTCCTTACTAGCTCTAAAGATGGTCTATGAGCGGCCCACTTTATTGAGGAGTACGGGCTCTTGATTGCGTGCTATGAGAACTCGTTAGAGGGCGGGTAAACTTGTCACATAGGCAAGCCAGTTTATAGTGCTAGGGCCTGGGTTATAATGCAGGGCACAGGGTAGGCCTATACCTTGGGGAGTATGATGGGTTTTTGATTGTGGAATGAGGGCATTCTCAGAGAGCGGGGTAAACCTGTCATCTCACCCGGCAGGCTGATCAGTTTATAGTGTAGGGCCCGGGGTAGGTTTATACCTTGGGGAGTATGGGTTTTTAATTGTGGAGTAGAACATTCTCAGAAGGGGGATAAACTTGTCACTCCGAGGGTGATCAGTTTCGTACCATTAGCTAAGGCGGTGGGGTATTGAAGGTTGTGAGGGTTCACGCTTTTTAAGTGAAGCTTCAAGCATGGTTTTATAGCCTGTTTTGCTGGCTAGAGAAGTGATACGGGGTATTATACCCCAAGAACGGTTCTTTTAGGAGGTATAAAAGCCTAAGAGGTGTAAAATTTGGTCAGCCCGTTAGGGCTGTAAGCCTGTTTCTAATTTTTAAAAAAGATGATCAGCCTCTTTTAGAAGGGGCTTGAGGGGGCTTAGATATGCCCAAAAAAGGTCAGGAGATATTGAGAGGCCCCATCGCTTTATCAAAAGGGTGGGTACTATTTGCCTCGTGTTGGGGGTATTTCAGTCTTAGGGGTATTTCAGTTTTGGGCGCTTTCCAGTTTTGAGAGAGAGTCTAGTCTTGGGGGACATTCCAGTTTTTGGGGGCCAGTTTTTGGGAGGTCCAGTTTTGGAGAGGCCCAGTTTTGAAAAGGCATTGAGAAGAAGTATGGTAGGCAAAAGACTATTTATTGTACAAATTCAGCCCTCGGGTAGCCTTGCATGAATAAAAGGGAAAGCAAGCTGGTTTTTTCAATCTGGTTTAAAATGGCTTCTTTAATAATGGGCTTGGCCTTAAACCCTACGCCCAAGCCACACTCTTTTAACATGGCCAGGTCGTTTGCACCATCGCCTATACAGGTGCAGGCCGTAAGGGTTAGGCCCCTTTCAACGGAAAGCTCCCCCAACAAGGTGCGTTTGGCGGAACGGTCTAAAATAGGGTGCTGAACAGTGCCATCCAGCTGGCCGTTTTTTATCCCAAGGATATTGGCCCGGTGGGTATCAAACCCGCAAAGGGCTGCCACACGTTCGGTAAACCAGGTAAACCCGCCAGAAATCAGCGCCGTATAGGCGTTATGGGCCCGCATGGTGGCCACCAAGGTTTGGGCCCCTTCATTAAGCCTTATATGGTTTTGCCAGGTGGTTTCCAGTAAATGGCTGGAGACGCCTTTAAGAAGGCCAACCCGTTTTTCCACTGACTGGACAAAGTCGATCTTACCATTCATGGAGAGTGCTGTAATGGCGGCGATTTCCTTGCCCTTATGGGCTTCAAAGGCTAAGTCATCCAAGGTCTCACTTGAGACAATGGTACTATCCATATCAGCAATGAGGAGGGCTTTCTGGCGTGCCTTTGCTGAGGTCAGGAAAAGATCGATATCCTGCTGCGCTAATGTTTGCCGTAAGCGGTTAAACGGGGCTTCTTCTGCAAGAAAAAGGCTAAAATCTTCCTCTACAGGCAGGGTGCACGGAATATCGACTGCTTCTCCTTCAGAAAGGGGAATCACAGTGGTGCTTTTAACCATCTCCTGGGCAAGGGCCCAATGGGCTGCTGTAAGGCTGGTGGCAGCACGGTTGGCAACAAGGGTAAGGAAATATGTGGGGGTTTGTGTCATAAAATCAGTGGGGTTTTTGAGGAGTATGAGAAGGAGCGGGAACAGAGAAAAGGTTAGGAGATGAAAGGGGTTTAAAATGGAAAAAAACAGGCAAGAGGTGTGACAATGAAAGAGTTGGCAGAGAAAGATCTGGTAGCAATAAGTTGGGCAGCAACAAATTTGGCAGTGACAGGTTTGGCGGCGAAAGGTTTGGTAACGAGTGGCACATAGTTTAAAAAAGATTTATGGATGTTTAAGAAAGATTATGGATCATATAAGCCTTAGACTCAACCAGTCTAGCGGTAAAAAACGCAAAAGACTCAGCATCAGATGAGCCCTTTGGGTGCTCTATCTCTTTGGTACCCCATAATGTTTAGCACTCTATAATGAATGATGCTGACAATGAACAATGCGAACGGCATTTTGCAAGAGTGGGCCTGTTTGTAATGGAAATAAGGGGCTATGGACTCGATAGGGCTGAGGTTGGGAATTTAAGCGGTGTGGCTTCTTCAAGCTTGGGGAAGACCAATATGTCCTCATTGGTATCTCTGACGGCTTATGCCCCCAGGGTGCACAATGCCACCAGCACCAAACATCTTGTGCTCCGATCAGCAAAAATCCAATCAGAAAAAATCAAAGAAGGGTCTATGCACAGGTTGAAGCCACTCTTCCTCTAAATAGAGATAGCTCTTCTTCTACCTGACCTTCTGCCCGATAGGCATTTATTTGAATTACTGGTCGCATGAGGCGGTGGGGATAAAGGGAAGATAGGGGAACTTATTTTGAGGACTTCATGAGAGTAAGACTCCCATTGGGGATATAGCCCGTCTTCTTTAGCGTTTCCCTCCTTGTGAAAAGGAGAAGCTTAGGAGAATCCTGTAAAAATCTTTATCATTCAAACCAGAATGTTCAAACCATAATGACTATCGTTTCAAACGCGGCAATGGTATTGGCTCTCCTACTATCTTATATCTTCTCTATTTCGTAAAAGAGGATGGTAAACATCGGAAAGATCCTTTACCACGATCATCATATCCTCATACGGCTTGGTGTGTTTGGAGATGGGTCTTTCACTTGGGAGCGCCTTACACTCTGGGAGATCGCTCACACTTTGGGAGATCGCTCACATTTTGGGAGCCATGCACTCAGGAGGTCATGACTCTGAAAGCCATTGGATAGGCACAGTTTTGCATCTTAAAGCAAGGGCATGAGCGCCAGAAGAATGGGGGCAAGGAGGATTATAGCCCTTTTTTGTTTCCAAAATAAATGAGCCTGGCTTTCAACATGCCTATGCTGTGAGAACGAAAAACCATGTTAAACAAGAAACCATGTTATAAGAGATCAGGATAGTTTTAGGACATTATAGTTTTAGGATACTGGTGCAGAACACTGGTGCAGAACACTGGTGCACAAACACTGGCGCAGAGGATGACCTAATGGATAGGCGGTTTGGCAAGGAGTCAGTTGGCGGTTAACGGGAGGGAGAGGGTTTTATCTTTTCTCCTGAATGGATCATATGGATGGTGCTGAACGGGAGTGTCCTCAGGGCCTGAATGGCTTTTAAGCCGTAGGGTTTGAAAAGATAGCCCTAATTTGAAAAGACAGTTCTAAAAAGGGTTTCTAATCAAATCAAAAAAGGGCTTCTAAAATGAGAGGCCAATCGAATAGGGCCCTCAATAGTATAAGGTCAAAAAGAGGAAGAAAAAGGGTGAGAGAAGAGCGTGTTAGAAAATAGGCCCAAAGAGGAAGAGGAGCACAATCAGAAGCAGCACAGCCCGCAGCAGCAAAGTGTAAAGCAGCCAAGCCCGAAGCAGAGAAGTTTGAAACCATGGGCACTGATTATAGCGGGTCCCACCTGCTCGGGGAAATCAGCCTTGGCCTTTCATGTGGCACAACGTTTAAAAGGCACGATCATTAACGCGGATTCCATGCAGGTTTATAAAGAACTGCGTGTGCTCACTGCTCGGCCTATCCCGCAAGAGGAAGCGGAAATTCCTCATGAGCTTTATGGGTGTCTGCCGGCCAGCCAAGCGGGGAGCGTTGCCTGGTGGCGCTCCCAAGCTTTGGCAGCCTTGGATACAGCGATACAGCAGCAACGTTTGCCCATTCTTTGTGGGGGCACAGGCCTGTATTTTAATGCCCTGGTGAAGGGTTTGGCCAGCATCCCCGATCCCACTCCAGAAGTCCGTCTGCAAAGCCGTGCCCTTTTACAGGCGGAAGGGAGCGAGGGGCTGTATCGGCAGCTGGAGCGGGTTGATCCGCAAGCTGCCCAGCGCCTGCACCCTTCCGATGGGCAAAGGTTGGCCCGCGCCTGGGAGGTGTGGAAAAGCACTGGGCGCAGTATTACCGAGTGGCAGTCCATACCGGGGTTGCCGCCAGCACCCTACCGGTTTATGGCAATAAGGTTGGCCCCTTCGCGGCCTGTGCTGCGCGAGAGGATAGAAGCCCGTTTCGCAGCCATGCTCGACCATGGCGCTGTTGACGAGGTTAAGGCTCTTCTTGCTCAACAGCTAGACCCAGCCCTTCCTGCCATGCGGGCCCACGGGGTGCCGGAACTGATACGTTTTCTGTCAGCAGACTGCTCCTTGGAGCAAGCCAGCCAGCTGGCAGTGCAGGCTACAGTGCGATATACCAAAAGGCAGGCCACCTGGTTTGCCCATCATGATTTGGCAGAACAAGGCAGGTATGAAATTTTTGCATGGAATTCATCCAAAAATGAGCAACAAATGGAAAATATGTATAATAATTCTATTTCATTTATTATAAAAATGATTGACGAATAAGTTTTGCCTTTCTAATATGCACCACGCATTTAAGAAATTGAACAGGGCTTTATCCCGTTTTATTGAATAAGGCTTTAAAGCCCCGTTTTGCAGAATATTTTGCCTTATCAGCTTTTGCCCATTATGAAAGGGATTGCCCTCTTATAAGAATGGTGAAGGAAATAAGAACGTTGAAGGAAAAACCCCTATAGCGGTATAAAAAGAAAAGCTAGAAGAGGTTTGATAAGATTTGATAAGAAAAGAAACATCTAGCGGGAAACATTCAGCAGGGGCTGGTTTTATTCTTGCCCACTATATTTTTAAGGAGCTCGATATGACGGAGACCACCAAGCAGAAGGCGATAGGAGAAACAGCTTCGACCCATTCAGACTCATTGAATGGGGCAGAGGTGGTGCTTCGTGCCCTTCATGAGCAAGGGGTAGAAGTGATTTTCGGGTATCCTGGTGGGGCAGTACTCCCCTTGTATGATGCCTTATTTAAACAAAATGTTATTCGGCATATACTTGTTCGCCACGAGCAGGCCGCCGTTCATGCCGCAGAAGGCTATGCCCGCTCCACGGGCAAGGTAGGGGTGGTGTTGGTGACAAGTGGGCCTGGGGCAACCAACACCGTCACCGGCCTGCTGGATGCGCTGATGGATTCTATCCCCGTCGTCTGTCTGACCGGTCAGGTTCCCACCACAGTTATCGGCACTGATGCCTTTCAGGAAGCCGATACCACAGGGATTACCCGCCCAGTGACCAAGCATAATTATCTTGTTCGTCGCCCAGAGGATCTGGCCAGTACCATTCACGAGGCCTTCTATATTGCGCGTTCTGGCAGGCCTGGCCCTGTAGTGATTGATTTGCCCAAGGATGTGGTTAGTGCCCCGGCGCCTTATATTTCTGCTGAGGTTGAAGCGAAGGCCAGCTCACACCGTTCTTACCATCCTGCACGCCTGCCTCCGGAACAGGCTGTGTATCAGGCCGTGATGGCGATGAAAAGGGCGAAAAAACCTTTGCTGTATGTGGGGGGTGGGGTGATCAACTCTGGGCCTTATGCTTCAGAAGCCTTAAGGAGGTTGGTCGCTTTAACAGATTTCCCTACCACAACAACCCTTATGGGGTTGGGGAGCATTGCAGGCGATGACCCTCACTTCTTGGGAATGCTGGGCATGCACGGCACGTATGAGGCTAATCTGGCCACGCATGGGTGTGATGTTCTAGTGGCCTTGGGGGCCCGTTTTGATGACCGGGTTACCAGCAAGCTGAGTGGCTTTTCGCCCCATTCCTTAAAAATCCATGTGGATATAGATCCTTCCCAGATGAACAAAGTGGTGAATGTTGATATCCCCATTATTGGTGATGTGGGCGAAACCATGAAGATGATGTGCACCTTCTGGGAGAAGGATACCACCGTGGAACCCCATCGTGGGGAACTTCAGGCCTGGTGGCAGCAAATAGAGGAATGGCGTGCTGTACAATGCCTGACCTTTGTTCAGGATAAATCCGAGAATGCCACCATAAAGCCACAATATGCCATTCAGAGGCTTTCAGAAATCAGCGCGCAGATGGGGAAAGATGTGTTTGTGACCACTGAGGTGGGTCAGCACCAAATGTGGACAGCCCAGCATTTTAACTTTACCCGCCCCAACCAGCTTATGACGTCGGGTGGTTTAGGCACCATGGGGTATGGTTTTCCCTCTTCCATGGGGGTGCAGATTGCCCATCCCGATGCTTTGGTGCTAGATATTGCAGGAGAGGCCTCAACCTTAATGAATATCCAGGAGCTGGCCACTGTGGCCCAATATCGTCTGCCTGTTAAAATGATTATTTTAAATAACCGCTATATGGGCATGGTGCGGCAATGGCAGGAGCTTCTCTATGATAAGCGCTATTCTCAAAGCTATAGTGAATCCCTGCCGGATTTTGTAAAGCTGGCGGAAAGTTTTTCGGTGCGGGGTATGCGGGCTACCACCGTTGGTGAGCTAGATGATGTGCTGACGGAAGCTTTGGCCTATAACGGGAGTGTGGTCGTGGAGCTGGCTGTAGAAACAGTAGAGAATTGCTATCCCATGATACCGCCAGGGGCAGCCCATAACCAGATCCTTCTGGATCCAGCTCTTGCGCAAAAGCCTGCGGGGGGTTCATAGCAGCGATGGTATTTGAAGGCAGGATGATAGCATGATGGAGAGTGATCAAATTGTATCGGCAACATTTGCCATATTGGTCGAAAATGAGAGCGGGGCGCTGGCAAGGGTGATCGGCCTGTTTTCTGGGCGAGGCTATAATATTGAAAGTCTGACTGTGGCACCGGTGGGGGAAGACGGTAAACGTTCGCGTATTAATATTGTCACCTCTGGCACCCCGATGGTGATTGCCCAGATCAAAGCCCAGCTGAACCGTCTTGTGCCGGTTTATAAGGTTGCCAACCTTAGCCAGGGGGGCGAAAAGCCCATTACCCGTGAAATGCTGCTGATAAAGGTTGAAGGCCATGGGGAGTCTCGCTCAGAGGCTCTGCGCCTGGCTGAGGCCTATCGGGCCCGGGTGGTGGATGCCACAACGCACTCTTTTGTGTTTGAGCTTACCGGTTCTCCCAGCAAGCTTGATACTTTTGTCAACCTTATGTATCCGTTGGGACTGGTAGAAGTTTCCCGGACAGGGGTTGTTGCTATGTCTCGTGGTTCTACGGGGCTTTAGCCAGTTTTAACCCAGTGAATTTTAAAAGTAAGAGAGAAGGTAAATGCGCGTATATTACGACCGTGACGCAGATGTAGGGCTTATTCGTGGGAAAAAGGTTGCCATTATTGGCTATGGTAGCCAGGGCCATGCCCATGCCAATAACCTTAAGGATAGTGGCGTAGCTGAGGTAGTGATTGGCCTGCGCCCCGAATCTTCAGCCAAGGCCAAGGCAGAGGCTGCTGGTTTTAAGGTGATGACGGCCTCAGAGGCTGCGGCCTGGGCCGATGTTGTGATGATTCTGACCCCCGATGAAGGCCAAGGTGACCTTTATAAGGAGCATCTTGAAAAGAACCTTAAGAAAGGGGCAGCGATTGCTTTTGCTCATGGTCTTGCTGTTCATTTTCGCATTATAGAACCTCGACCTGATCTTGATGTGTTTATGATTGCTCCGAAAGGCCCTGGCCATACTGTGCGTTCTGAGTATCAGAAAGGGGGTGGGGTGCCATGCCTGGTTGCTGTAGCGCAGAACCCGTCTGGGAATGCGCTGGAAATTGCCCTTTCTTATGCCTCTGCCATTGGCGGTGGCCGTGCAGGGATTATTGAAACCAATTTCCGTGAAGAATGCGAAACAGACCTGTTTGGTGAGCAAGCCGTGTTATGCGGTGGTTTGGTTGATTTGATCCGCGCAGGGTTTGAAACTCTGGTTGAAGCAGGTTATGCCCCTGAAATGGCCTATTTTGAGTGTCTTCATGAGGTCAAGTTGATTGTAGACCTTATTTATGAGGGTGGTATTGCCAATATGAATTATTCTATTTCCAACACCGCAGAATATGGGGAATATGTGTCTGGCCCACGGGTGATTACGGCAGAAACTAAAAAGGCGATGAAGGGCGTGCTGAAAGACATTCAGGATGGCACCTTTGTGCGTAATTTTATTCTTGAGAACAAATCGGGTATGGTTGGTTTTAAAGCGCGCCGTAATCTGGCCAATGAACATCAGATTGAGCAGGTGGGAGAGAAGCTCCGGACTATGATGCCTTGGATTAGTAAGAATCGCCTGGTGGATAAAAGCAAAAACTAGGTCGAGGCACCCAATTCGTTAAATTAAAACCGCTGCGATGATCATTGCGGCGGTTTTTTATTGTAACTGGGTTGATGAACTGTAACTGGCCTTGATGAAGGCCTTCATTGAGGGAGACAGCTATTGGTGAAGTGCGATGTCACAAGAGCGCAAATCTTGAGAGCGCAAATCTTGCCATCATGGTTCAAATGTTTCCTGGCCTGCTGAATAAAGAAAAAAGCCGTCTTGGTCTTGACCTTAAACTGACATTGACTCTGACATGTCATCATATTCTGTGGCACCAGTGAGGGGCACCAGTGAGGGGCACCAGTGAGGGGCAGCAGTAGGGGGCACCAGTGGCGCGCGCCACCAAGTAGGAGCCACAGAGGCCCTCCCCAGTAGGGATCAGCCAGTGGTGGATGCCAGTAGAGGATGTCATCAGTGAGGGAAGACGGTCAACGTTCACGTATGAATATTGTCACCCTGATGGTACCTTAATGGCACCCCGATGTCACTACGATGATGCCCCAATGGTGATTGCTCAGATCAAAGCCCAGCTGAACCGTCTTGTGCCGGTTTATAAGGTTGCCAACCTTAGCCTGGGAGGCAAGAAAAGCCCATGACCTGTGAAATGCTGCTGATAAAGGTTAAAGGTCATGGAGAATCTTGCTCAGAGGCTCTGCGTTTAGCTGAGGCCATCGGGCTCGGGTGGTGGATGCTCGCTTTAGGAAGTTCTACAATGGGTTTTTTAGCATCTTGCCCTATTTAGGGTCTTACCACATTTAGCACCTTGCCACATTGTTAATATAGGAGTTGCTAACATGAATAAGGCTATTTCCCATTGGAATTCTTGATAGGAAGCAGTTCGAGAAGGACTTACGGAAAATTGCACCTTATATGTTGATGGCGAATCAACAGCATGCACAAATTGATATTATTCTAGTCATGCAGGAGGAGCCTTCTGACCTCTATAGAGCAAGACGATGGAGAATAGGTTTTAGCCCACGGGTTTTAATTACGGCAGAACCTAAAAAGGCTCTGGAAGGCGTAAGGGCGGGGCCAGTAAAGCCTTATATCCTTGCGGGGGAACAGCCCATTGAGAGGGCTTTGTTAAGAAAGTGCTTTCTTTCTGTCGAGGTCTTGTTTTTTCTGTCATGGTCTTATTGTTACAACGGGTTTAGAAGGGTATTCCGAGTAAAAAACCTCTTCAAAAGGGTTTTTGCTTTAAAAGAGTTTCTGCTGTATCAGGCGAATGGTCGTACTTATTTATTGGCCTGAAAAAAAGCAAAAAAAGCAGAACGGTATTATTTTACTGGAAGAAAAGGGAGAGGAAAGAGAGTTTTCCTCTCCAGGCAATACAATCTAAGGAAATTTTTCCTACAAGAAGAAAAGTTTCGAGAAGAGAACTTTCTGTAGGAAGTCAAAGATAGTGGGATTTTTTATTTTCATCAAGAAACAATTATAGAAAAAATAGGAATATATGAATAAAAAACAAAAAACTCCCCCTTCTATAGCTAAGTCACTTAAGAAGAGGGAGGATGCGGGCTTATTCAGCCGGTGTATTTTCAATATCGGTAGGAACGTAGAGTTTATCGCCAGCTTCTTGGAATTCCTTTTTCTTTTGTTCAAGTCCAGCCAGGCGCTGAGCATCAGCTCTTAAGTCTTGGCTAATGCGCATGGAACAGAATTTAGGCCCACACATGGAGCAGAAATGAACCGTTTTGTGCTTTTCCTTGGGCAGGGTTTCATCATGATAGGCATAGGCCGTATCCGGATCCAGGGCCAAGTGGAACTGATCTTCCCAGCGGAAATCAAAGCGGGCACGGCTTAAGGCATCGTCACGCAGTTTGGCAGAAGGGTGCCCTTTTGCAAGATCTGCCGCGTGGGCTGCGATTCGGTAGGTGATGACCCCCACCTTCACATCGTGGCGGTCTGGCAGGCCAAGATGCTCCTTGGGGGTCACATAGCACAGCATGGCCGTGCCAAACCAGCCGATCATAGCCGCACCAATGGCAGAGGTAATATGATCATACCCGGGGGCAATATCGGTTGTTAATGGCCCAAGCGTATAAAAGGGGGCTTCGCCGCATTCTTTCTGCTGCTTTTCCATATTGTACTTAATTTTATCCATGGGGACGTGGCCAGGGCCTTCGATCATCACCTGGCAGCCCCGCTCATGGGCAACGGTGGTTAGCTCGCCCAGGGTTTCTAGCTCGGCAAACTGGGCTTCATCATTGGCATCGGCAATAGAGCCAGGGCGTAGGCCATCTCCGAGGGAGAAGCTGACGTCGTAACGGCGCATAATATCGCAGATCTCATCGAAATGCTCGTAAAGGAAGCTTTCACGGTGATGATGCAGACACCAGCTGGCCATAATAGAGCCCCCCCGAGAGACGATACCTGTCACCCGTTTGGCTGTAAGGGGAACATGGTGTAAGCGCACACCGGCATGAATGGTAAAATAGTCCACACCTTGTTCAGCTTGTTCAATAAGGGTGTCACGGAACAGCTCCCAGGTTAGGCGGAAGGGGTCTCCCTCGACTTTTTCCAGGGCCTGGTAAAGGGGTACTGTGCCAACAGGCACGGGGGCATTACGAATGAGCCAGTCGCGGATATTATGGATATTCCGGCCGGTAGAGAGGTCCATAATGGTATCTGCACCCCAGCGTATGGCCCAAACCATTTTATCAATCTCATCGGCAACGGAGGAGGTAATGGCCGAATTGCCAATATTGGCGTTAATCTTGACCAGGAAATTTTTACCGATAATAACAGGCTCTAGCTCGGGGTGATTAATGTTGGCTGGAATAATGGCCCGCCCTGCAGCAATTTCATCGCGTACAAATTCTGGGGTAATGAAAGAGGGAATTCCCTCGCCATTGCGGGTCACAGCGCCGGTTTGGGCACGCCCAAGATTTTCCCTGTGCGCAACATAGATCATCTCTTCGGTAATCAGGCCTGCCTTGGCAAATTCATATTGGGTAATCAGCTTTGCTCCTTCTCCAGTAAGAACGGTGTGGGGGGCAGGGCAGGCGGGAATAAGCTGATCTTCAGAGACAAAGCTGTTATCTTCTGGCTTGACCATCCGCGGGGAAGTTTCGTTCTGGAACTGGCGTTTTTTAAGCCAGGAACTGCGCAAGGGGGTAAGGCCCTTGGTAATATTGATTGTGATATCGGGGTCGGTATAGGGTCCTGAAGTGTCGTAAACACGTACTGGGGCCTCGCCAGAGCTAGCGGCAAGGGGAATTTCACGAAAAGGCACAGCCATGTCCGGGAAATCCTTCGGGGAGGAATAAATTTTATGCGAGCCACGAATGGGCCCGGTTGTAACGGTATGAAGCTGGTTGAGGATAGAGGAGAGAGCCGTCATGATCAAAGGTCCTGTCATTGGTAGGGAAACAACCTTGTTGCTTCCATATTGGGGTTTTTTACAGTGTTGATAAAGGGTTATTTGATGTTGAGGTTAAAGAAAAGATGTTCAGGTGAAGAAAAATAGAGAGAGTTAACTTTGCTAAGGTGTGGGAGCTAAGGCGTGAGGTGTTTTTGGTGTGCTCCGTGGGAAAGGGGTGAGTTTGGCGGTTCGTTAGGGTTTGAGCGTATTTCCTGTCTGGAATCATTATGCCCAAAATCACCATGCCCAGAATCGTTATGTCCAGAATCGTTATGTCCAGAATCGCTCTGTTCAGAGCCACTCTGTTCAGGGCTCGCATGAACAGCAGAGCTGGACTCAGCGGAGGGGTTGGGGCGAGAATCTAGGCCTTGCTGTGGGGGAAGGCTTAAGGCAGGCTTGTCTACAAGCTGGGTGGCTTTAAGCCATTCCCGCGCTCGTTCTTCGGGAGAAGGGTTTTGGGTAATATCACTAATGGCTGCCACACTATCGGCACCTGCTTTCAGGCAGGCAGCAGCCTGCTCACAGGCAATGCCTCCAATGGCAACTAGGGGCAGGGGGCCTACATGTTTTTTCCACTCCGTAATCCGCGCTATCCCTTGGGGGCCAAACGCCATAATTTTGGAAGTGGTGGGAAAGATTGGGCCCAGGGCTACGTAATCGGGCGAAATAGCCAAGGCTTTTTCCAGCTCAGCATGGTCATGGGTGCTGACGCCAATGGCAATATTATGGTGTTTGAGAGCTTGAATATCGGCCGTTTGCAGGTCTTCCTGCCCAAGATGCACAAAAGGTATCTTCAGGGTAATGGCTATGGGCCAGTAATCATTTAAAACCAGCTGGGCAGCATAGCGCTGGCAGAGGGCCAAAGCTTGGGCTGCTTGCTGCTGCATGATGGCCAAGGGTTTATCCTTCATTCGCAGCTGGATGAGCTTGACCCCTGTGGGAACAAGCCTTTCCACCCATTGGGCCGAATCCACTACGGGATAAAAGGGGGGAAGTGAGAATGCGCTCATGTAAAGGCCTTTCCCATAACGGGGGTAGAGGGGCTGGCCATATCACGTTGCTCCATAGGGTCTGCCAGAAAGGCAGCACGCCCTGCTTCTATCGCCTTGGCAAAAGCCTCAGCCATAAGGGGCGGGGTGCGGGCTTGCGAGACGGCCGTATTCAGCAAAATGGCATCATAGCCCAATTCCATGGCTTGGGTGGCATGAGAGGGCAGGCCAATGCCGGCATCAACCACAAGGGGAATCTTAGGGAAGTGCCCCCTAAGGGAGCGCAGGGCATAGGGGTTGTTAAGCCCTCGGCCACTGCCAATGGGGGCGCCCCATGGCATAAGCACCTGACAGCCGGCCTCAATCAGGCGCTCGGCAACGCCTAGATCTTCTGTGGTGTAGGGGAAGACGGCAAACCCTTCCTCATTCAGGATACGAGCCGCCTCAACCAGGGCAAAGACATCCGGCTGAAGGGTATCACCATCGCCGATGACCTCTAGCTTGATCCAGTTTGTATTGAAAAGCTCGCGGGCCATATGGGCGGTGGTTACGGCTTCCTTTACAGAATGGCAGCCCGCTGTGTTGGGAAGGATATGGGTTCCCAGCCCCTTAACCAGGGACCAGAAGGTTTCCCCTTGCCGGCTTGAAGAGGATTCCCGACGCAGCGAGACCGTCAGCACACTGGTTTTTGCGCGTTGGGCAGCTTCCGCCAAAATAGCCGGGGAGGGGTAGCGGGCTGTTCCCAAAAACAGGCGTGAGGGCAGGGAAACCCCATAGACCTTTAGCTCATCGGCCAATAAGCTGGGGGCTTGGGTTGCCCGCCCTATGATTTCCCTCACTCTTTCTTGGGCTGCTTCTCCTTTTCTGGTAGGTTCCCCGATATGTTCTCCGGTGCGTTTCCCAATGCGTTCTTTGGTGGTGTGTTCTTGGGTATAGTCTTCGGCACGTTCTTTGGTAGAGGGCATGGCAGAGGAAGGAGAAGGGGGCATTGTGGTTTGGGTCATGGTCTCAAAGCCTGTCATAAAGATTAACCTCCCTGCATGGGAGCAAGGATTTCTACTGCATCCCCTTCAGAAAGTTTTAGTGTTGTGCGGTGCTCGCGGCTAATGAATTGGCCATTAACAGCTGTGGCCACAAGTTCTGCATCATAGCCTAAGGTGTTGAGAAGGGTGGTCAGGGTCGAGGCGGAAACAGTGTGCTCCTTCCCGTTAATGGTCAGTATCATAAGGCGTGTTCCTCTAGCAGGTGCGAAACAGAAAGGGCTGTTTGCTGGGCCAACCAAGGGGCCAGCAAATACCCATGACGGTGCATGCCGTTGATATAAAACTGGTGAGGGGTTTGGTGAATGACCTTGGGGATATTATCAGCAAAAGCAGGGCGTACACCACTGCCAAGCTCCAAAATTTCAGCCTCACCAAAGGCAGGATGAATGGTGTAGGCCCCATTGAGCAATTCGGCTATGGAAAGGGCTCTGGCTTCGCCTGGGCTATCACTTTCAATCATGGTGGCTCCGACCATGAAAATGCCCTCTCCCCTGGGGACAATATAGAGCGGAATGCGTGGATGAAGCAGCCTTACCGGGCGAGAGAAGGAAATCTCCGATGTTTTCAGAAGCAGCATTTCCCCCCTGACCCCGCGCAAATCCTTCAACTGCTGGCGGGCTGGCAAGCCGCGGCAATCTATCCAGATATCTTCTGCCTGGGCGTAGGCGCTTTTTTGGTAATCCTCGGGGAGTTCGGTATTAAAATGAACAACACCACCCAGTTTAACAAATGTTTTATAGAGGGTGTGCATGGCCTCGCGCGGGTTAAGATGGCCTTCTTGCGGGAAAAACAGCCCCTTGCGAAAGCGGCCGGCCAGGTCTGGCTCAAGGGCGGCTATGCGGGCTTCATCGACCCATTCATACTCGCTTGTTCGGCGAGAGAAGCGGGTAAGGTCGGCCACATCACGGGGGGCTGCAAGAACCAAGGTACCATTTTGTTGGACTGAGCTTGCATGCTGAGCCCACCAGGAAAGGGCTGAAACCCCTTGGGTCACCACGATTTCTTCGGCACTTTCACGCTCACACCATGGCGCGAGCATGCCCCCTGCATACCAAGAACAGGTCGGAGCCCCCACAGTAGGGCCCCGTTCATAAAGTTCGGCCTTAATCCCTTTTTCGGCTAAGGCAACAGCACAGGTTAGGCCAGCAATCCCTGCCCCGATAATTTTCACACTCATGGCAAATCTTCCTTAACCAAATATTCCTTAAAAAGAGCCCATTAGAAAACTACCAGACTGTGAAAAGGTTTTGCGTCTTTGTCTGTGATCTGTAGCAGAAAAGCCTAAAGCAAAAAAACCTAAATCAAAAAAAACTGGGAGAGTGAGATTGGGGGGAGCCCTAAGGGTATGTAATGGGTAAGACATTTAACCTCCAGTAAAAAACCAGGGTGTTTTGTCAGGAAAGAATGCCTGGCCATAGGGTTGAAGACTGCCTGGCCATGTTCCATCCCTTCGCCGGCATGACCCGGATCAGGTTCAAAGGGTTTGGTTGGTACCATCTCAGCCTCTGGAATTGTCTTTTTGAAAAGAGCAAGAGGCACCCCTGGAAAGATCTTACAGTAACGTGAATATTGGCAAAGGACAATAGGAAACAAAATAGAAATTTGCCCTTACAGGGAGAAAAGAATATATTCATAAAGGGTTTGTGATGCCATGGCCCTTCTTGCCAAGACCTGCTTCCCTTGAAGCTCCTTTCCACAAAGCGTGGTGAAAGCTTGACGATAAGCGTGACGAAGGTTTGACAAGGGGAGGGGATGAATAAAGGAAGATCTTAGCGGATAAAGGGTTTTGGTTGCATAACGCAAGTGCTCTATTAAGTGCTCTGGCAGACAAGTGCTTTATTAGGTCCTTTGGTAAAAAGTTCTCTGGCAAAGAGTTCTTATAAGGGGTAGGGTGTAAGGCCATTGTCTGGCTAAAAGGCAAAAGTAGGTTATAGGGTTGGCAGCCTACAGGGGTTAAAAACAGCTTGCCCTATTGGGGGGTATGTTGGGATATTCTGGTTTGATATTCTAGCGAGAGAGGAGAGCTTTTTGGTATCAGAACGGAGTGTAGAGAGAAACCGGCTTTCGCGGTTGGAGGCCGCCATAGTTCTGGTCTTTACTGCTATAGCGATTGTGATTATGGTGTTGCCAACATTAATGAATGGCATTTATATCCTTGTTAAGGAAGTGTTCGGGGCTGTTTTGCTCCCTTTTGTTCTTCTCTCGACCTTGGGCGGAGATGGCAAGACCACCACTTATGGCTTTGGGAATGATGCAGGCATTTATTCCACAGCCCCAGGCTATTTTCTGCATAACCTTCTGGCAACCTCCTGTCTTGTCGCGGGGATCGCTCTCTTCTTTTTAGCAAAAAGAGACCGCGTCTACCCTATTACCCGTATTTCTGGTGTGGCTTTTACCATTCTTGCCATAGTGGTTGCTCATTGGCCAGCGTGGCTGGCGATTATCCCGGCTTTTTGTGTACAGTTTTATGAACTGCTCAGAACCATTTATTTTCTCAAATTTGCAGCTCCCCGTTTTGTAGACCCGCGTTTTGCAGACCCCCAATATCCAGATCCCCATCGTGAGGCTGCCCTGCATCAGCCTCCCGTTTCCTCCATTGAGGGTGAAAAAGAGCAGGAGTGATCTGGGTATTTTTTCATGATACTGGGTCTTTATACGGGGTCTTTTTTTATTAGCAGATGCTATTAATGGTAAAATTTATGAGGTTATAGTTAGGTGTCTATAGTTGGGCGTATTGAAAATGGACATTGAGCAGATCCCATAACCCTTAAGGCAGAATTTGAGCATTCTGGTCTTTTGGGGGACGTTGGAGCACCATTTATTTAGTCCAACTTTAGGAGAATAGCTAGTCCCGCGCTTTAGTGGGGAGCTGCCCTGGTTTTATGCACAATAGGGCGGCGGCCATTTTGTAGGGAGAAAGGCCGTAGAGGAGACGTTAAAGAGGAGCAAGTGGCGTGTAAAAGGGGGATATAAAGGAAGTATGGAGGCCCATAAGGTATTTTTGTTAAGGTTTTGAAGGAGTTTTTTAAAGTGGTATCGCATCGTGCTGTAGTGTTTGATATGGATGGCCTGCTGTTGGATACGGAAAGCCTGGCCATGGAGGCCTTAGAAAAAACAGGCCTGGCCATGGGCCATGCCACCCCACCTGGTTTTTATCAGGGAATGATTGGGGCCCCTATGGATAGGAACCTGCAGATGTTGCAGGAGCATTTTGGGGAGGATTTTCCCGCTGAGGCGTTTTTTCGTGCCAGTGATGATTTGTTTGAAGACTATATTGAAAGCGGGCGTCTTACTGTAAAACCTGGGGTGTGGGCGTTACTGGATTATCTTGATGAACAGGCCATTCCCTATGGGTTGGCGACCTCTTCTGGGCGCAGTAAGATGGAGCGCCATATGCATAAGGTTGGCCTTTTGCCCCGTTTTCGCTATACCATTACCCGTAATGAGGTTACACACGGCAAACCTGGGCCTGAACCGTTTTTAAATGCGGCCCGTTTAATTGGGGTACCCCCGGCAGAGGCCTTGGCCCTTGAGGATTCCTATAATGGTGTGCGCTCGGCTTTTGCTGCGGGTATGCCGGTTATTATGGTGCCCGATGTTTTGCAACCGACCGAGGAAATATTCACCAAGGCCCTGGCTGTTTTGCCAAGTCTGAATGAGGTGTTGGAAAAATTTCGGGCAGGTCGGTAACGATGATTTCCCCCTCCCATCAGCAATCCTCAGGGTAAGGGTTGAGATAGGCTAGGGTTGCCCAAGGTAAGGGGTATTAGAGGTGTGGTGGGTTAAAGGGTCATGCTGGTTATGCGAAGGAAAAGTGCTCTTTCTCGTTAACGGATATGAGAAAACGACTCGGGTAAGGCGCTAACCATTTCTGCCACACTCTCAGCATCTCTCACATTGAAAACATAGGAGTATATTGAGGCTAAGGGAGCGAGCTGCTCTTCTAAAAGCTTCAACTAATCACCCCTTCTGCCCGTAATGATAACAGACCATTCCTCCTGAGCAAAAAGCCGGGCTGCGGATATTGCCATTCGGGGCATTGCTAGCTATGTGGGGGAGAAGCTGATATAAAAAGATCTATAAATTATTATGAATCGGCAACGCGTGCCATGCGGGGGAGAAGCATTTTTTTGGTGGTGCGTTTAACTCGATGATCGGCAAAAAATGATAGCTGTATCTTAAGCCTTCTTTCCCACACTCCCATATGGGGTTTTGTATGGCAGCAAAGATGCTAAAAGAATATAATACCTTCTCTTGAGGGTTTAGCCATAAGGGCTGCTCGATATTCTTACTCGTGGGTTTTATCCCGAAGGTTTTGTGCTGAGAGATTTTATTCCGAAAGATTTTGTTCTGAGAGTTTGACTCTCAGGGGTTTTCCTTCCAGGAATTCTACTCCGAGAGGTTTTGTTATAATTTGTGCGTTTCGGTCTGCTGTTTTCTCGGCAACGGTACCCAACAAGCCCCAGAATAGAAAATCTGGAGTGGAAAACCCAAAGTGGAAGCTCCAGTGGAAGATCTAAAATGGAAGCCAAGAATGGCCTTTATCCCAGTCGAATTCATAAATCCAATAAACACCGAAATGATGAATACCATAATAGTAAAGGCGATCGCTATATTACTGATAAGTGCCGAGGATGACGTATTTTTTCTATAGAGATTTTTATAGAGAGATTTCCGTTATCACCACTACGAGAACTTTATCCATTCTTTGAGATCTGGTTCTAACAATTTTTTGTACCTTCTTTCTTTACGGGTTCCTTTACGGGAAATTCTTTTACAGGAAAAATGTCTAAACGGTTTTAAGACTTAGGTGTAATTTCGTTATACCCTTTACCCTTACGGGATTACGTTGGTGCTGAATTACCTTGTGGGAAGAGCTCTAAGGGTGGGAGAATTCTAAAAATGGGGCGGCCTACCTCTTGGATCTTCAATAGACCTATTCTCCCCATCAATACTCGCTCTTAACCCCTTGATTGAGGGATAAAAACAGATTGCAACAACGCTTTAGGGGCCTCTGATGGTCCCGTTACCATGGCTCGCTTTTTTCTCGCTTCAAGAATGATTGGGTAGATGGCTTTATAGGCGAGAATAGTCATAGGTGAGAATAGTCTAGCAGGAAATGTGGGAGAGGGGCCTTTATGCGAGAACCTAGTTTGAGGTGATAAGCCAACGTTCACTTCAACCCCGAGAAGGAATCATTACGAATGGTTGGGGCACGTACGGGGCGTATGGGGGGAGTAAAGAGAGGAAGCAGGGGAGTATAGCTTTATGGTTGTTTCACAATAGTTGTTTCACATGGGATCTCTTTTTTTATATAGCCAGCAGAATAAACAGAGCCACAAGTACGAGAGGCATATAAGCGAGCAGAAAGCTGATTTTGGTTAACTATCCAATCAGAAATATATTAACCTCGGAAACATATTAATCAGGGTAATAAGAAAAAATCAGGGTGATTAAGAAAAGCCATGCCGATAATCCATATCTATTGCGATAGAGCTGAAATAAGGTATGGAGGTCGGTGCTCTCCAGCAAAACGTTATTCAGGATTATGAGAGGTGAACAGGGCGGTAGAAGGGTGTGTCCGTTTTTTCTTGGAGGGAAAAGGGTTTTCTCCGCGTTGGGCCCGATGAAGGGCTGCGTAGAATTTTTTTTCAAAATTGCGGCATTGTTTGGAAATTTTTTCGTTCGTATCGCCAGTGTCGCGAAATATTTTGGCGCTGCGCCAAGCATAAGCTGGAAAATTTCGTGCGTAACAACGGACTTTATGCTTTATCGGCTCTTCTTCCTTTAAGGAAGGAATTTTAACCATTATTGGAATAAGGGCAAATCGTTTAAGGAGTTTTTTGGTGCTTGGGTTTTTAGGAAGGCCGTTTTTGGGGGGAGGCTTCTTTTTCAGGTTGCAGGAGTACCGTTGAAAAGCCTTTAAAGCGGGGACAAGCTTACGCCATTGTCGTGCTATGGAGCTACCCCGTATGGTCGTGCCGTCTTCAGCTAAGATAAACCCCAGATATTGGGCTTGCTTAAAGGGCGAAAAAGGACTCTTATACGGAGGAGTCTGGGTAATGGACTCGCTGATGGTTTTTCCATATTGGGTGATGTCTGTTTTATGTTCTGCGCATTGCAGCCCTTCTTTAGCCAGGAGGGTAAGGACCGTGTTGCGGATATTATCAATAATGGTGGTGGTAATGTCTTCCATACTGGCAGAAGGATCATGGGGGCAGATAATCAGGATATCGTCAGAATAGCGCAGATATAAGGCGTTCAGGTGGGTACAATAGGTTTTGAGCTCTTTATCAAACTCCATCATATACAGGTTTGAAAAGGCCGCACTAATGGGTGTTCCCTGGGGAATGCCGTGCCTTTCCCTGGAGTTGAGGGGTTTGTTGTCGGGTTTGGTGGGGTCTCGTGTTCCGGGGTTGGGGTAAATGGGTATCCCTTTTTCTTTTAACTCTTTAATCGTGCCAATAAAATTCTCCCGCCTTGACAGCCGACTGACAAAAGGTTCTGTGTTTTTTAAATCCTCTAGCTGTACAAAATGATACTGGCTGGTAAAACGAAACACACTGTACCAGTCTTTCGGAAGCAAGGGAGGAGAAGCCGAAAGGGTTTGCGGATTTGTTGAAGGGGCAGTCGGCCCCTGCGGAGTAAGCGGGGCAGGGCCATAAGCCTGTAAAAGGGCTTGAAGCCGGTGTTTGAGTTTTGCATGATTAAGGCTGCCAAAAAAATTCTTAACGTCGAATGTCATAATCATGGCGGGTTTATTTTCTTCTGCAAACCGGCGGGCCTGGGCTGCAAAATCGTTATTGGCTTTGCCTAGATTACGATAGGCAATAATGTTTTTATCTAGGTCTTCTTTTTTGTAATACTGGGTTAAAGCTTCATTTAACTGGTAAGCATAATACCCCAGAATGGCACTGTCTTTATGGGAAGGATAGCAGATTTCCCGCTCTTTGGGTCTGGAACGTCTTCGGTGGCGGGTTTTCTGAGTAAACTGGATAAGGGGGGAAAATTTATGCTGGGATACCTGAATAGGATCAGCCAGTTTTCTGACTAATTCTTCTAGGGCCTTGGGGCCTATAGGGCGATCAAAATGGCGGAAGGTACGGCCCTTAAACCATGCCGATAAGGAGGCTTGCTCTGAGGGGTCGACAGCATCCATAGCCTTTAATTCTCACAGTGAGAGGGACAAAAGCTTCCCCGCAACCTCATTCCCTCTCACTCTTCCAGATAGTCCCCAAATAAAACTATCTGGTAGATGACCTCTCAAGGAGGCCTGGCTTTCACTTCTCAAAAGAAGGCTACTCACCCGGGGTAATAGACTATAATAGTAAAGGTGATCGCCATGTTACTGACAAGTGCCGAACCCAATTACGAGTTGACAAGTGCAAGTATTGCAACAATCCAATAAACATCCAAATGATGAATACTAAACTAGTATACTCTTTCTATAGGAAAAAAATCAATATTTTTATTTCTTTAAAGATGGAACAAACCTTCTACCCAAGACAACCATCTTTTCAAGAGAGACCGTGCATTTTTCAATATTTTACAAGCGTATTTCAGAAAAAAGGCTCAGTAGATTTCCCAATTTTGAGGTTTCTCAGTTTTGCTAGACATCCGCCAAACATCCTTTCTAGAAATAGGCTCACGGTTGGTAACGGCTGCGGCAATAGTGGTGGGGTTCTTTTGCTGCAGGGGAGTAAAATTATGTACCCAGTCCGCCTGAAGTAAAGCATGATCAGTTGTCGTGGCCAGTAAAGGCGTACTAAGCCGGTGTAAGCCTGCAAGAACGCAGGAAGAAATGTGAATAAACAAAACAGCTCCCCAAAAAGGAGAGCTGTTTTGTTAGTTTAGTTCTGATGAGAAGGACGTATTAAGGCTTTGCAGCTTCTTTTTGGTCCTCATCAGGGAGGGCATAGGCAACCACATAGTCACCAATTTTGGTTCCAAATGAACCGTGTCCGCCATCCGCAGTCAGGATATATTGTCTACCCTCATGTGAATAGGACATAGGGGTTGATTGCCCACCTGCTGGAAGGCGATCTTCCCAGAGAACCTTTCCTGTGGTGACATCATAGGCACGGATATAGTAATCCATAGTAGAAGTCAGGAAAGCTACGCCACCGGCTGTAACAAGCGGGCCACCCAGGCTTGGCACCCCAAGCTTGAAGGGGATAGGCAGTGGGGCTACGTCACGGATGGTGCCGTTCCGATGCATCCACATAATCTTATGGGTTTTCAAATCAATCCCAGCCATATAGCCCCAAGCGGGTTTTTTACAGGGAATTCCCAAAGGTGAAAGGAAAGCATTAAGAGTAACAGCATAAGGTGTGCCATACATGGGCTGTAAGCCATTTTCCATACCAGCCCCTTTTGCATCTTTGGGGGGTTCAGAGGGGTTACCAGGCCCACGGGGAATCAAGCGAGAGACGAACGGTATGGCGATAGGGTTGGCAATAGCAATTTGTCTTACAGGGTCAATAGCAATGCCGCCCCATTCAAACATGCCCAGGTTGCCTGGGAATACCAGGGTTCCCTGTTCTGAAGGAGGTGTGAAGGTGCCTTCATAACGCAGCCGATGGAACATGATGCGGCAAACCATCTGATCAAACATGCTGGCTCCCCACATATCAGCACCTGTGAGTTTTTTCTCTGGGCGGAAGGTCAGCTCAGAGAAAGGCTGTGTTGGTGAGGAGAAGTCCCCTTTAGCAGCGCCTTGAGGAACAGGGCGTTCCGGGCTTGGTACAATAGGCTGGCCACTTCTACGATCCAGCACAAAAATGTTACCGGTTTTGGCGGGAACATAGATAGCGGGAATGATCCCGTTCTCAGTTTTAATGTCAGCCAAGCTTGGCTGAGAGGGAAGGTCCATATCCCAAAGGTCATGATGAACCGTTTGGTAAGACCATGCCAATTTTCCCGTATCAATATGCAGGGCCACTAGGGAGCTTGCATAGCGTTCGGAGTTTTTATCACGGTTTCCACCCCAGATATCAGGAGTTTGTACACCCATGGGGATGTAGACCAGGCCAAGATTTTCATCAACTGATGAGGTAATCCAGGAGTTAGGAGAGTTAGGAGAGTAGTTGTGGGTGGCAGAAGGCATCTGATTAGGGTCAGGGTTGCCAGAGTCAAACACCCAGAGCAATTTGCCGTTATAGATATCATACCCACGGATAACCCCAGAAGGCTCATGGGAAGAGTAGTTATCAGTAACAGCAGAGGATACGATCAGCACTTTATCTGTGACAACAGGCGGAGATGTTGGGATCAACTCTCCCAGTGTTTTGACAGGCATATATTCGTAGAGGTTAAGCTCTCCATCTTTACCGAAGCCTGTGCATTTAGCTCCTGTATCGGCATCAAGGGCGATCATGCGGCCGTCATTAACGGGCACGAAGATGCGCTTTGTGCATTCCTGTGGGGCCTTGGTGCCTGTAACATCTACGGCATCGGCTTTGGTTTCATGGTAGGAAACCCCGCGGCAGGTGAGATGCTGGAAGGTAGGGTTATCATTAACCTTGGGGTCGAACTTCCATTTAACCTTTCCTGTGCCAGGGTCAAGGGCATAAACCCATTGGTGTTGGGTACAGAAATAGAGCGTGTTGTTAACCTTTAGGGGGGTAACCTCGAAGGTGGTCTCGCCTGGGTCATTGGGGCCGGGCAGATCTCCGGTGCGGAAGGTCCAGGCAACTTTCAGCTTATGGGCGTTGTCTGGGGTGATCTGGGTAAGGGGGGAGAATCGGTCTCCAAAGCCCGTGCGGCCATAAGCGATCCAGTCTCCATCGGCGATGGTTTTAGCATCTTGCTGGGGCTGGGCATCGGCAGCCACAGGGGGCAATTGCCCGGCGACATCTTGTGGGTCTTCGAACAGGGCGATGGCCAGAACAATGGCATATAAGAAGAGTGAGCCGAATGTGATGGCAGCACCGGGCTTTCTTCCACGTCCGAAATGTTTTATAACGAAAGGCAGGATGAGCCAAACCCCAAAAAAGGCCAGGATATCAAGCCGTGGGGCTAGTGCCCAGAAATCGAGCCCTGTTTCATAGACGGCCCATATCAGTGTGCCGATTAAAACGGCGCTATAAAGGAAATAGGCATAGGCATTTTGCCGGAAAAGCAAAAAGGCTGTTACCAGCAATGCAAGGCCAGTAATAAGGTAATAGGCAGTTCCATTTAAGGAAACAAGATAACCCCCTCCGATAATCAGAAGGGCGGCTATGAGTGCGCATGCAATGGCCGTTAGTGTGACCAGTAAGCTGCGCGGCGGAGGTGTGTTTATATTCATATATCCATCTACATCTTGTACTTGGTGTTGTTTACAGAGAGCTGATAGAAAAATGTGCAGACCGCATGCAACATTTTATTTGTGCGCCATTATAGGATAAGAAACGAGATAACATTAAGTAAAAACTCGGCAATTTTTATTTTTATTAGGGTAATGATGCTTCTTTACAATAGATAAAGTGCGAATAGAAAAGATATTTCCTCCTTATTGAGAACAGCTTGGCAGATAAAAAAGGCCCGCAAGTGTGTTCAGAGCCCATTTTGGACGCGTTCTGGATGCATTTTGGGCATGTTCTGGGTGTGTTTTGGCAGTAAGGGCTATGAAGGTTAGGTCAGGGAAATATTCTTCTTGCAGAAGTTTTATAAGTTGCGTTATACAGCCTAAACGTTGTTATTAAAGCAGCGTTTAAAAGACTAGCCCACCTGGGTTTGCGCCTTTTCCTTTATAGGGGCTGGCCCACAAAGGGGGTTCGCCGGCTATGGTTTTGCCTCTGGGCCTGGAATGGGCATGCCCATGTAATGCTGATAGCGGTTTCTGGTAAAGAGTTTTCCAGGATGGATCTACACCAAACGTAGAGTTGATTTGAGTGAATGGAGAGAAAATGCCCAAGATGAAAACAAAGTCTTCTGTTAAGAAGCGTTTTAAAATTACAGCCACTGGTAAGGTGTTGGCTGGCCCAGGGAATAAGCGCCATGGCCTTATTAACCGCTCCCAGAAAATGAAACGTTCGAACCGTGGCACTCAGGTGTTGACCGAACAGGATGGCAAAACTGTTAAGCAGTGGGCCCCCTACGGTCTTTCAAGATAGAGATTCTTAAAGAGGGTTTTGCTCTCATTATCAGGGTTGCTTCTTGAGATATTCGTGGCTGGCATCGGCCGGCCAGAAGGTTTTTGAAGTTTTTGGGACTAGTGTAAGGATTTAAGTTCATGGCAAGAGTAAAACGCGGTGTTACCGCTCATGCCCGTCATAAAAAGGTGCTGAAACAAAGCAAGGGCTTTGTTGGGCGCTCTTCAACCAATTATCGTATGGCGATTGAACGGCTGGAAAAGTCGTTACAATATGCCTATCGGGATCGTCGCAACAAAAAGCGCGATTTTCGCTCCTTGTGGATTCAACGTATCAACGCTGCAGTGCGTGAACATGGGTTGACTTATAGCCGTTTCATCAATGGCCTGGACAAGGCCGGCATTGTGATCGACCGGAAAATGCTGGCCAGTATCGCCTATGATGATGCCGCAGGGTTTGCCGAAATTGTTAAACAGGCCCAGGCTGCATTAGGTTAACTTTTGCGCAATCTTGTTTTTTAAGGCTTGTTTAAAGGGCGGGCTGTGCTTAGGGCACAGCCCGATTCTGTGTATTCTGGTCAATGATATTCTCGCTTAAAAATATTTTCCCCCAAGGGAGATGCTCCGAGAGATGTTCCGAGGAATGCCTCATTGGATGCTCCAGGGGATTATCCCAGAGGATTATCCCTGAGGATTCCTGGGGGGAAATCCCTCGGGGGGATACTAGGGGATACTAGGGGATACCCTTGTGGAAAAAAGGGATAGGGCCATGAAAAGAGTGGGGCCAGTGTTTGAGTATATCAATGTTGAGTATATCAGTGTTGGGCATATCAGCGTTGGGTATAAAGGTTAGGAATGAAGAATGAGTGATGACCTTCAGGCTTTACGGGAAGAAACAGTGCTTGCACTGGAACAGGTGACAGACCTGCGGGAGTGGGATGCGATCCGGGTGGGGGTATTGGGCAAGAGTGGCCGCCTTACAGCCTTGTTGAAAACCCTGGGCCAGGCCAGCCCCGAGGAGCGCAAAACTCGGGGGGCAGCTCTAAACCGCCTGCGTGATGAGCTTACCACCCTTATTGAGGCCTGCAAGGAAAAGATTGAAGCCCAGCTTTTAGACCAACGCCTTGAGCGCGAACGGCTGGATGCGACCATTCCAGTCCCCTCCTTAGGGCAGGGCATTATTCATCCCATCAGTCATTCTATCGCAGAAATTACAGCCATTTTTGCTACCATGGGGTTTGTGCAGGCTGAAGGCCCTGATATTGAAACCGAATGGCATAATTTTTCAGCCCTCAACACCCCAGAACATCACCCCGCCCGAACAGACCAGGATACTTTTTATCTTCCCGAAACGGAGGGGGGCATAGGGCGTGTCCTACGCACCCAGACTTCTCCCGTTCAGATTCGAACCATGCTGACTCAAACACCCCCTATTCGGGTTATTGTGCCGGGGCGCACATATCGGGCCGATCATGATGCAACTCATTCGCCTATGTTTCATCAATGTGAGGGGCTGGTGATCGATAAGGCCATAACACTTAGCCATCTTAAAGGGTGTTTGATAGATTTTTTACGAGCCTTTTTTGGAAATCCCCATTTGCCGGTTCGGTTTCGTTCCTCTTACTTTCCCTTCACTGAACCTTCCATGGAGGTTGATATTGGCTGGAACCGAAAAACAGGGGAAATCGGCCAGGGCGGAGATTGGCTGGAAGTCTTAGGTTCTGGCATGGTGCATGCCCGTGTTTTGGCCAATTGCGGATTAGACCCGCGGGAGTGGCAGGGGTTTGCCTTTGGCATGGGGGTAGAGCGTTTAACCATGTTAAAAAATGGTATTCCGGATTTGCGCTCCTTTTACGAAAGTGATGTGCGATGGTTAAAGCGTTTTGGTTTCAGCCCGTTTATGCCCGTTATTCTGCATGAAGGAGTAAACCGGTGAAATTTACACTCTCCTGGTTGTGTGAGCATCTTGAAACATCGGCCACTATTGAGGAAATCTGCGCCTGCCTGAATATGATAGGCTTAGAGGTGGAAAGTTGTGAAAACAGGGCTGATACGTTGGCCCCCTTCATAACCGCCCGTATTGTGCGTGCTATTCGCCATCCAAATGCTGATCGTCTGCAGGTTTGTATGGTTGATATTGGCCAGAAGGAACTGGTACAGGTTGTGTGTGGTGCCCCCAACGCCCGTGCGGGCCTGAATGTTATTTTTGCTCCACCTGGTTCTTATATTCCTGGCAGTGAAATCACCATAAAGGAAGGGGCTATTCGTGGTGAGAAAAGTGCAGGCATGCTCTGTTCCTTGCGTGAGCTGGGGTTGGGCAATGAGCATGAAGGTATTGCCGAACTGGGAGAAGATGCTGTCCCCGGTCAGCTTTATGCGATATATGCTGATCTCGATGATCCGGTCATTGATATTGCTATTACTCCTAATAGGGGTGATGCCCTGGGCGTGAGGGGAGTTGCCCGTGATCTGGCGGCAGCAGGCCTGGGAACGCTTAAGCCCTGGCTGGTTGAAGCGGTGGAAGGTCAGTTTCCATCACCAATGGACTGGGTGATTGAAGACTCCCAAAGTTGTCCCTGGGTGTTGGGGCGGGTTGTTCGTGGTGTTAAGAATGGCCCGAGCCCAGAGTGGCTCCAGGCCCGATTACGGGCGGTAGGTGTAAGGCCTGTTTCAGCCCTGGTCGATATTACCCAGTTTTTTACGCTAGACCTTAACCGCCCCTTACATGTGTTCGACCTTAACCGCTTGAAAGGCAATCAGCTGACGATATGCCGTGGGGAAGGTGAAAGCTTTTTGGCGCTGGATGGCAAGGAATATACCCTTACCCCTGAGGATTGCGTTATTGTCGATGCCAGTGGGGTTCAGTCTCTGGCGGGGATCATGGGGGGGGAAGGCTCTGCCGTAACCGAAGAGACCACCGATATTTTTCTGGAATGCGCCCTGTTTGACCCGGTCAGAATTGCCCATACAGGCCGCAGGCTAAACATTGTCTCTGATGCGCGTTATCGTTTTGAGCGTGGGCTTGACCAAGCCAATTTGCCCGCCATGCTTCAGGCTGCGACCCATATGGTGATTGAGCTTTGCGGGGGAGAGGCCAGTGAAGTGACTTCTGCGGGGCAGGAACCGTCTTGGAAGCGCAATGCCGAAATCCGTTTTGAACGCTTGCACAGTTTTGGGGGTATGGATGTCTCCCCGCAAAAGGCAGGAAGTATCTTACATCATTTGGGGTTTGAGCAGGTGGTGTATGATGAAGCCAATGGGCAGGCTGTTTTTTCTGTGCCCGCCTGGCGTAATGATATTGCTGCACCCTTTGTGCTGGACCAACGCCCAGGCCAGGATGCTGTAAAAAATCAAAAGGCTGCAGAAGGAGCCCGCGAGATAGAGGCCGAAAACGACCTGATAGAGGAAGTTTTGCGTATTATTGGCCTTGATCATATCCCCAGTCTTTCACTCCCGGGTGCCTCTGCGCTGGGGGGAGCCGCTGTTTCGCCCTTACAGGTGCGTATTGCTGCGGCTCGCAGGCTGTTATCTTCACAAGGGTTGATGGAAACCATAGGCTTTTCTTTCGTCTCGCACGAATTGGCGGGTCTTTTTGGCGAAATCCCCGAGAGTCTGCACTTGCTAAACCCCATTGCCACCGATATGGACCAATTACGGCCCACGCCCTTGGTGAATCTATTTTCCGCTGTTATGCGTAACCATGCTCGGGGCTGCCATACTGTGGGCTTGTTTGAAGTAGGGGTAGCTTTTCATGAGCAGGGCCAAAGGAGTGTGGTGGCCGGGTTATGTGCGGGCTATTCTTTACGCCATCCTGGTGGTGGGAATAAGCCTGCTGAGTTGTGGAAGGCCAAGGTGTATGCCCAATCTGTGCTGGAGGCATTGGGCCTTTCCCCAGACTCTTTAACCGTTACGCTGGATACACCGCCTTATTATCATCCGGGCCAGTCTGGCACCTTCCGCCAGGGGCCCAAGAATATTCTAGGCTATTTTGGAGCTCTTCACCCCAAATTGCTGCATGAGAAAGGCATTGACTACCCCATCGTTGGTTTTGAGATTTTTCTTGATGAGGTTCCCACTCCCCGGCGTGGGCGTAAGGCAATTTCTATGCGCTTGCCGGTGTTACAGTCTGTACGGCGCGACTTTGCCTTTGTGGTTTCAAAAGAGGTAGAGGCCCAAACCCTGTTAAGGGTTGTTCGCTCTGCCGAGCGGGGGCTGATTACAGAGGTCAGCCTGTTTGATGTCTATGAAGGCGATAAAATTCCCGCAGATAGCAAATCCCTGGCAGTAGAGGTGGTTTTGCAACCCCTAGAAAAAAGCCTGACCGATGCAGAGATTGAGCAGATTTCAGAAAAAATCGTAGCAGCTGTTAATAAAGCGGTCGGGGGGCAATTGCGCCAGTAAAGGCCAACCAGTAAAGGCCGAGAGAGGAAAACCATAGGATGTTTGGGGAGTGGTATGGTATCAATAGTTTGGGCTTGGGTTTTATGGCCCTACTGACCTGTGATAGGGTTTGAGTGTGATAGGGTTTTAGAATGTTCGTTGAGTGGCAAGTGTATGGCTTAGTCCTAAGCCTTGGTTTTGGGTCTTAAAGTTGCAGAGTTCTGTGGAAATAATATTGGTATGACAAATACTCCTTTGGTGCAAATTCGTAATTTTTCCATTATTGCCCATATCGACCATGGCAAATCGACCCTGGCTGATCGGCTGATCCAGGCATGTGGGGCGTTAAGCGAGCGCGAAATGAAAAGCCAGGTGCTGGATAATATGGAGCTGGAGCGTGAACGGGGCATCACCATTAAAGCCCAGACTGTACGTCTGAACTATCCAGCCAAGGATGGTAAAACCTATGTGTTGAACCTTATGGACACCCCAGGCCATGTCGATTTTGCCTACGAGGTGAGCCGCTCTTTGGCGGCGTGTGAGGGCTCTCTTCTTGTGGTTGATGCCTCTCAAGGGGTAGAAGCCCAAACCCTGGCTAATGTCTATCAGGCCATTGATGCAAACCATGAGATTGTACCGGTGCTGAATAAGGTGGATTTACCAGCCGCAGATGTTCCCCGGGTCAAAGCCCAGATCGAGGAAGTGATAGGGATTTCCGCTGAGGATGCGGTAGAGGTTTCTGCTAAGACCGGGTTAAATATCGAAGCTGTTCTTGAGGCCCTGGTGACCCGTTTGCCGCCCCCAAAAGGGGATGATAAGGCCCCACTTAAAGCCTTGCTAGTCGATAGTTGGTATGATCCGTATCTGGGTGTTATCATCTTGGTGCGCGTAAAGGAGGGGCGCCTTAAAAAGGGGGCAAAAATCCGCATGATGTCCAATGGGGCTGTCTATCATGTTGACCAGCTCGGCGTGTTTTTACCCCATATGACGCAGGTTGATGATTTGGGCCCCGGGGAAATGGGCTATATTAATGCTGCCATTAAAACCGTAGCAGACTGTAATGTAGGGGACACCATAACCGAGGAGAACAAACCGGCTGCCGAGCCCTTGGCAGGGTTTAAACCTTCTGTGCCAGTGGTCTGGTGTGGCCTTTACCCCGTCAATGCCGATGATTTTGAAAAACTGCGTGATAGTCTGGCCAAGCTGCGTTTAAATGATGCCTCCTTCCATTATGAAACAGAAACCTCGGCAGCGCTGGGTTTTGGTTTTCGCTGTGGCTTTTTGGGGCTTCTCCATCTGGAAATTATTCAGGAGCGCTTAAGCCGAGAATTTAACCTCGATCTTATTGCTACCGCTCCTTCTGTGGTGTACCATCTTTTTCGCAGTAATGGCGGTATGGAAGAACTGCACAACCCCGCCGATATGCCGGATGGCTCTGTGATTGAACGTATAGAAGAGCCCTGGATTAAGGCCACCATTATGGTGCCCGATGAGTATTTGGGGGCTGTTCTGGCCTTGTGTACCGAGCGGCGCGGCCAGCAGGAAGATTTAACGTATGTGGGCAATCGGGCGATGGCCGTCTATCGTCTTCCCCTTAACGAAGTGGTGTTTGACTTTTATGACCGGCTAAAGTCTGCTACCCGGGGCTATGCCAGCTTTGACTATCAGATGGATGGCTATGAGGAAAGCGATCTGGTAAAAATCTCCATTCTAGTTAATCAGGAACCCGTGGATGCATTAGCCTTTGTCGCTCATCGTTCTGTGGCGGAAACGCGGGGAAGGGCCATTTGTGCCCGACTTAAGGAGCTCATCCCTAGGCAGCTGTTTAAAATTGCCATTCAGGCGGCGATTGGTAGCCGTGTTATTGCGCGCGAAACCATTGGGGCCCTTTCTAAAGATGTAACCGCTAAATGCTATGGGGGTGATATTTCCCGTAAGCGTAAATTGCTCGAAAAACAAAAAGAGGGCAAAAAGCGGATGCGCCAGTTTGGTAAGGTGGAAATTCCCCAAAGTGCCTTTTTAGCTGCTTTGAAGATGGATAAATAACCCCCCATCTCCGTGTTAAATCCCCCCTCCTTACAAGGCTTGAAGGGGGTTTTTTGATGCGTGGTTTTGGTGAAGAGAATTTTCAAACGGCCTTTGACCGATCCTTTGGCTGATACTGCACAATTTAAATCTTCCTCATCACTTGGGGCGTCCCCAATAATCAGAATTTTTGGATGGGTGGGGGTGGCAGGCAGAATGGCGACAACAGTATGGGTTGCCGTTTCCGAGAGTGGGCAGAACGATGAGGTAGGAAGAAAGGCCAGGAGGGCCTCTGGTGTTTCAAATTTTTGGGCCAGGGTTATGGCTTGTTGGATAGGCAGTGTTGAGGGTGAAGAGGGTAGGGGCGAAAGGGGTTGGGCAGGACTGGTTGGGGAAGAGGAGAGTGTGCGTTTTTGTTTCAAAGCGTTTTCTGAAATAGAGGTGCAACAGGACTTAAAGTTTCGGTCGCTGGTTGTAAACTTGTGGTACGTTGTAAACTCGCGGTAAGGAATGAGGAGCGTTGACAGGCTTTGGTCAGGAATTTTAGGGCCAATAGGGCCCCAACCCTAAGGGAGTGTTTGGCTGAAATTGTGGGGGTCTTGCAGGAGAATAAAAGCTTTTGCCAAGGGAACTTAAGGAGGCTTGAAGGCCAGCCTGGGCCAAAAAAGAAAGAGGCATATTTTTTACTTGCCAATTTGGTGAAAACTGGTATTCTCCGCCCACCTTGTTGAAGGTTTGCCGCCCCTTATGGAGAGATGGCCGAGCGGCTTAAGGCGCACGCTTGGAAAGCGTGTGTACGTGCAAGCGTACCGTGGGTTCGAATCCCACTCTCTCCGCCAGAAATTCCATATATTTTATTAAGATATAACAGTTTTTTATGTGGAATATCTATCTGGCCACTTTCTAGTCACGACAAAAACGTCTCTAATATCTCTTATAAGCGTAAATTGCTGGAAAAACAAAAAGAGGGCAAAAAGCGGATGCGCCAGTTTGGTAAGGTAGAAATTCCCCAAAGTGCCTTTTTAGCTGCTTTGAAGATCCTCTCCCTAGCTCCTAGGTATAAATCTCCCCTTACAAGGCTTGTGATGGGGGTTTCTGATGCGTGATTTTGGTGAAGAGACTTTTCAAATACTCAATCTCATTTTTAGTTTTAAGAGGAGATGATTCGTTTTTTTGAATCGATTACTCTACGAGTATTGATTTGCCGCTTTAAAATGAGACTATCCTAGCGATAGGAAGTATATATGGCTAAGCCATCAGGATTGGATTATCGGCATCGAGACAACAATGGCACAATTTGTAGAAAAAATAGTCATACAACCATTGGTTCTCTTCGAAAAATATTGGGGCCCGATTTTGCACCGAGCTATTCTGGAAAGGGCTTTTTAAAAAGTTTCTGCACAAAGAAAAGGTCCATTCACTGAGTCAGTATTTAAAGAAAAATCATCGCCAACGCTGTAGTATGGTATTACCAAACGGTAAAAAGTCTGTTTTGCATGGCTGAAGCATTTTAGCTAAATACTGCCACCAACCCCTTTAAATCTTTCAATAAATGAAGAAATTTTTTGGAAAACTGTTTGTTTTTTAGTTAAATATTGTGGATGAAGAGGGCTCATTTGAGGTAATATCTCATTGAGCTCTATACCGTTCTCGCTAGCATATTCCTGCTTTAACGATGTGGCAAGATAACGTTTTGCAGCTTGCTCTTTTAAGTTTTCCGAAGCAATAAGCGCTTGAGCTTCTCGTTGTTGTTCTTTTTGTGCGTAGGTGAAGAAGGCCTCAATAATACTGGCTGTATCAGAGATATGATCCAAATTGGTTTTATCGATAAAATCAACCACAAGACTTTCCTTGGCACGACTACCAAGGCTTGTACGAATAAGTCGTTTGGCTTCTTCTATTAAGGCAGGTTTGTCTTTGGCTTTTTTATGGTGCTCAAAGATAAGCTCTAGAATATAATCAAGGCTTATTTCCTGAGATTTGAGAAGTTCTACTTCAAAAACCACATCATTCCAATCTATTTTTGATTTGTCTTGATCGTTATTGGATTTTTGAGATCTAATCCAGCCGCGAACATCATGATAGGTTGAACGATAATCCTGAATAATACGTGCAGAAGGCACATTAATAGAGTGCATCTCTCTTAATTCTGCCTCAGTCAGGTTATGCTTTTCTTTAAAGGCTTCAACCGCTTGAACATTGGTTTGGTCTATATTTTGTAAAGCTTGCAAGGTGGTAAATTCATCATAATTTTGCAGAATATTTTCGATGCGTAAATACTCACCAAACAATTTTGCAAAATCTTTCTTATCCAGCTCTTTCGCGATTTTATCGGTATTGGGGAAACGACTTTGCAGCTCTTTTATAATTTCCAGATAGCCACGTTGAGTTTCTTGTGTAAGATTATCGGTAAATCCTTGCATATATTCGGTATAACTCTTCTCAAGCACAACGTTTTTTGTGTGTTTATCACCAAACAGAGTAATGGCCTCTATTGTTGCCTGCTCTAGGTCACGAAAAGTTATGATGTTGCCAAAGCTTTTAGTTGAATCATAAATGCGGTTGGTACGAGAATAAGCTTGAATAAGGCCGTGATAGCGCAAATTTTTATCAACAAATAAAGTATTCAAGGTTGGGGCATCAAACCCCGTTAAAAACATTCCCACAACAATTAGTAAATCGACTTCTTGATTTCTAACCCGTTTGGAAAGATCGCGGTAATAATTTTGAAATTCCTTACTTTCTAAGCTGAAATTTGTTTTGAACTGGGCGTTATAATCCTGAATGGCAGCAGCCAAAAACTCCTTTGCAGATTGGTTCATTGCAGTGGGTTCAAAGGTTTCATCAGCAATTTCGCCTATAGCACCTTGTTTTTCATTGGCTGTCTCTTCTCCGATCTTTTGTTCTTCATTGGCTGCGAAGGAGAAAATAGTGGCAATTTTTAATGGGTTTTTACTGTTTTCCTGCTGTTTTTTTATCTCTTCATAATACAGTTTAGCAGCATCCACACTGCTGACAGCAAACATGGCGTTAAAGCCTTTATTATTTGCCAGACGATGTGTTTTCTGGCGGAAGTTATTTAAAATATAGCGCGTTACCTCCTTTATCCGTTCCGGATGGAGTAAGGCTTGTTTATTTTCCGAAGCGGTCAATTTTTTTTCATCAATCTCTGTTTCCAGCATTTTAAACTGAGGACGGACATTGTGGTAATCGACTTTGAATTTCAAAACCTTTTCATCTCGAATAGCATCTGTAATTACGTAAGAGTGGAGTTCGCGCCCAAACACACTTTGTGTTGTTTCAGTCCCCAAAGCGTTTTGCGGAAAGATGGGCGTACCCGTAAACCCAAACTGATAAAAACTTTTAAACTTTCTGTGGATATTTTCTTGTGCTTTCCCAAATTGGGAGCGATGGGCCTCGTCAAAGATAAAAACAACCTGCTTGTTATAAACAGCGAGGTTATTTTCCCTTTTAATGAGATGATTCAACTTCTGAATAGTTGTAACAATAATTTTGTTATCATCTTTTTCTATATTTTCTTTAAGGCCAGCCGTATCGTTTGAGCCATTAACACTTTCTGGAGAAAAGCGCTGATATTCTTTGATTGTTTGATAATCAAGGTCTTTACGATCAACCACAAAGAAGACTTTATCAATAAAATCTAACTCTGTGGCTAGGCGTGCTGCCTTAAAGCTGGTTAAGGTTTTGCCTGAGCCTGTTGTATGCCAAATAAACCCACCCCCTTCGGGCCTATTCCAGCTTTTGGTTTGATAAGAGCTTTTAATTTTTTGTAAAATGCGTTCTGTTGCAGCAATTTGATAGGGACGCATAACCAGCAATATGTTACGCGTGTCAAACACCGTATAGGTAAATAAGATTTGTAAAAGCGTATTTTTTTGAAAGAAGGTTTTAGTAAAATCTTTTAAATCTTTAATCACCGTATTATCAGCACGGGCCCAGTTCATGGTAAAATCGAAACTATTTTTATCACGTTTGGTTGTATTGGCAAAATAGCGGGTATCTGTTCCATTGGAGATAACAAAAACCTGCAAATATTTAAACAGCGAATGTTCGGTATTAAAACTTTCTTTGCTATAACGATGAATTTGATTAAAAGCTTCACGAATGGCAACACCACGCTTTTTTAATTCAACCTGTACGATAGGTAAACCGTTGACTAAAATGGTTACGTCATATCTGTTGGTATAGGCCCCTTTTTGTTCAAACTGCTTTAGAACTTGCACAGTATTACGAGCAATATTCTTTTTATCGATCAGAAAGATATTTTGAATATGCCCATCGTCAAAGGTAAAATCATAGATGTAATGATCATGAAGCTTGCGGGTTTTATCAATAATGCTATCCCCAGGCCTATCGAGATATTCCTCTAGAAAGCGTTGCCATTCCCCATCTGAGAACTGAACATTATTGAGACTTTGTACCTGTTGGCGTGCATTTGCCAATAATTGTGCTGGTGTAGAATTGGGTAAGGCCTCATATCCCTGATTTTTCAGATCTTTGGTAAACTCTTGTTCTAAATCAGCTTCCGTTTGATAGGAGCTATCGAGCGGTTCCATTTTGGTATATTGATCAAGAACAATATAATTTTGCGTTTCGGCAAGAACAGTTGTTGCAAAATTCATTTTTTATCTTTCTGCGGGTAAATTTCATCTTCCTACTGATAAAATTTATATTGATCGACTAAATGCTTAAATAAAAATGCTACAGTTTTTAGCTCAGGCGGGGTTGGTTCAGCAATCGTTTCATTTGATAATGTTGAGTGGCTCGTAAAATGAATAATACGCGTCAAATATAACCGTTTGTCATCTGGCAATAATTCCCCCCACTTCTTATAGCCAAGAAAGGCTGCTGTTTTTTCATATAAGTTACGCAAAAGTGTAAAATGATATTTTTGAATATTCTTTTGCTCAATAGCTTCTGCCAGCGTTTGCTTCAAAAATAAATGATATGAAAAACTTCTGTTTGAATCTTCTGGTTTTTCTTCCAACTCCAATGTTCCATCTTCATTGGCTTTTAGCATAGAAGAGGAGGATTTTTTTCGATCACTTTCATTATATAAAACATTATAAAATAAGGGATTATGAGTTGTAACAATAAACTTTACCTGGGTTGTACTTGATTTAATTAACTGAGCTAAATCTACTGCCAGTTCTATCAAGTGGTTTTCATCGAGTGAACTTACTGGATCATCAATAAATATATATTTTAAATCATCATATTCCTGTGTAGAGCGCTCTTCTTTGGGCTCATTAAGCTCTGATATCACTTGCTGTATCAGTGCATAAAATATGCTCCATACAAAACTCCTTTCTTCACCTTTTGAAATTTTAATATTTTCTAGCAATTGTTTATCTATATCCGTAACTGAAAAAGTTACAGCAGAAAAATCTTCGCTAAATTGTGGAGTTAATTTTTCGCCGGCATAACGTTGAAAATACTTAACAATATTTCGGTCTTGACCTTCATCACGAAGTATCCAACTTATAAGAGAGTTTTCCTGAATTTTTAACTTATATTCGCCTTCACAACTATTATTCAAGTAAAACAAATCTTCCGTAAAGGCATTATAATATAACATTTTCTTTCGTGTTGGTTTTTCAAATAAATTCTGAAATTCATACGATAGACGCGTTTTGCCTGTACCATTAAAAGCATAAATCAATTGCATTTTTTTATCGCATTTTTGAAGATTTTGTGCGACTTCCCTAAGTGTTTTTCCCATTCTAAGCACCCTCATTATTTGAAGGAAAATCTAAGAGCTGCGCACGGTAATATTCATATTGCTTCTGGCGTAGGGCAATCTCTCGGGGTAAGCCCTGCGTAATGGAATGGGTCAACATATCGAATTTGTCCAGAATAGAGACGATACGCTCTTGCTCTGAGAGCGGAGGAATGGGGATAAGAATTTTTGACATATCTGATGCAGACACATCGATAACTTTTGTTCCTTTTGCATATTTTCTTTTCTCATTTGCAAAAGTTTGTGTTTGTGAAAAATATACAAAATATTTTCCCAAAATTTGTTTGCTTGGCTTAAAAATAGAGGCATGCCCGCCTGTAACAGCTTGTCTTTTCCCAAGGTAAACCATTGCCTTACCCACATCGTCAAGATTTTCACTGGTGTTTGTTATGACGACATCCCCAGTTTCGACCTTTTTTAATTTTTCAGCCAATTGTGGGGAAACAAAAGACTTTGTTTCCACTGTGGATAAACCATAATATGTATAAATTTGCCCATAATGAATGGCCGGTACTCCGGTTTCAGTGAAGTCTTTCTTTTGTAAACCATTTCCACGGATAAACTGCCCCATTTCTCCCAAAGTTTTCCATTCGGCTTCACCTTCTTTAAAGGTCAGTAATTTATCACGATAATAGTTGTATTGTTTTTTACGTGCGGTAAGCTCTGCGGTAAGCCTAGCTGTAAGCTCTGCGGTAAGGGCCGTAAATTTATCCAGAATTTCTACAATTTCAGTTTGCACAGATAAGGGAGGGATAGGGATAAGAATTTTAGCAAGACTATCTTTTGAAATACGTCGTACCTTGGTCCCGCTAATATATTTTTTCTTTTGTCTTTTAAACGTTTCTGTGAGAAAATAATAAGCTAAATATTTAACATTCTGACTATGTCTAAATAGCATCATGTCTCCGGATATTGCAGCTTTTTTACCAAACCATGCAACAGGTTTTAAAACATCGTCATCATTTTCTGAAGTAGTTGTAATCAAGAGGTCATTCTTATAAGCAATTTTCAGTTTTTCAGCCAATTGTGGTGAAACAAAAGACTTTGTTTCCACTGTAGATAAACCATAATAAGTATAAATCTGCCCATAATGAATGGCAGGCACACCGGTTTCGGTAAAGTCTTTCTTTTGTAAACCATTACCACGGATTAATTGCCCCACTTCTCCCAATGGTTTCCATTCTACCTCTGTACCCTTCAGAAGCTTTTGTATGATAGGGTTCATGCTTCGATGTCCGTAATCAAGTTATCAATCTGCGCGCGTAAAATGTTTATTTTTTCTACCGTGGTTTTTATTTCTGCATTCAGTTCTGTAATATTAATTACTTCCCTTGTGTCTTCTGCCTCTACATAGGAACTTACGGACAGATTATAGTTATTGGCTTGTATCTGCTTGTTATCAACGAGTTGGGCAAAATGCTTAATATCTATTTTATCGTCAAAGGCGGTAATAATTTTTTCAATATGCTCAGCCGTTAAAACGTTATTATTCGTTTCTTTTTTGAATAATTTACTGGCATCGATAAATTGCGTTTTATAGTGGGTTTTATGTTTGGAAAGCACCAGAATATTGACCGCAATAGAGGTTCCGTAAAACAAATTGGGGGCCAGGGCGATCACTGTTTCAACGTAATTATAGTTAATAAGATACTGGCGAATTTTCTGTTCTGCTCCAGTACGATAAAAAATTCCAGGGAAACAGACGATGGCGGCACGTCCCTTGGGGGATAAATAATGAAGAGCATGAAGGACAAAGGCAAAATCTGCCTTAGATTTGGGGGCTAATACACTTGCTGGGGCAAAACGTTCATCATTAATAAGAATTGGATTATCGCTTCCTTCCCAGTTGATTGAATAAGGTGGGTTGGAAACGATAACATCAAAGGGCCGCTCGTTGTTATGTTTGGGGTCTATTAACGTATTGCCCAAGGCTATATCGAATTTGGTGTAATTGATATTGTGCAAAAACATATTCATACGGGCAAGGTTATAGGTTGTATGGTTTATTTCTTGGCCGAAAAACCCTTTTTCAATCGTATGGCCGTTTGTATGGAGGATATCGAACTGTTTTTTTACTTGCAAAAGAAGTGAACCAGACCCCGCAGCTGGATCGTACGCCTTGTTCACCTCATCTTGTTTGTGCAAAGCCAGCAGGGCAATTAGCTTTGAGACATGTTGGGGGGTAAAGAATTCTCCCCCTGATTTACCAGCATTGGCTGCATAATTAGAAATAAGAAACTCATACGCATCGCCAAACAGATCGATATGATTATCTTCAAACTTGCCAAAATCAAGGTCGGCGACCCCTTTGAGCACAGCTGTCAAACGTTTGTTTTTTTCTGCAACTGTGTTGCCAAGCCGGTTGCTGGTGGTATCAAAATCAGCAAATAAGCCCTTGATATCATCTTCAGAGGGGTGGCCATTTGCTGAGCTTTCAATATCTGAAAATATCTGTTTCAGGTCGGTATTGAGGTTTTCGTTATTATTGGCTTTTTCCACAATATTTTCAAATAATTGGCTGGGGTAGATGATATAGCCTTTACTTTTAATGGCATCTTCCTTACGCTCTGGCGTAATCACATCATCGGTCATGTCAGCGTAATGAATTGTTTCATCACCCGCTTCGATATAATTTTTGAAATTTTCACTTATAAAACGATAAAAGAGTGTACCAAGAACATATTGCTTGAAATCCCAGCCATCGACTGAGCCACGTACCTCATTGGCAATTTGCCAAATTCTGCGATGGAGCTCAGTGCGTTGCTGTGTAGTGGAGGCCATAATGTCGTTATTCCTTTTAGCTTAATAGTGCTTTAATATAGCCTATCAGCATTGATAAAAATATGCCTTAAAGCTAAACTTATTCAATTTCTTTATCTCTACACGTTATTGCTTTTATCCTCGGAAGGATAGGTGGGTTTTATGGGGAAGATCTTGAAATGATGGGTTCTATAAAGGCTGTTTTGGCTTCCAGCATGGCCAAGGTATAAACAGTTTTGTCGTGCTTCTGAGAGCATCCCTTCTTCGTCGGCGCAGATAAACATACAAACGGTTGGAGAGGGGCAGGGAACTTGGGCTTCCAGCTTTTGAATATGACCTTTAAGGTTTCTGCTCTTACAGTTTTTCTAAGGCTCCAAGCTATGCTGCTAGATCATGTTGTCTATAAATTGATGTTGGATTTCCAGAAAACCCTATGAGGTTTCTGCCTCTACAAAGTGGTCCCTTTATTTGTTGGTATGGTAAGGAAAGAGGGAGGCTGACCTGAAGAAAACACGCATAGCAGGGTTGAGCTGAGCCGATAAAATATATTCATGTATTTGAGATATTGTATTTTACGATTACAATGACCTTCATGATTTTTTAGCAAAGGGTTTCAAATGGCAGATATATCCGCCTCTGAGCGTCCGGATGATTATTACACGAAGACATATGGGTTAACACCAACCCATTCTGAAGTTTTGGCAGCTGCTCAGATTGTTCCTGTCGGTCGTACCCTAGATGTGGGGTGTGGGCGTGGGCGCAATGCGCTTTTTTTAAATCTTAAAGGGCATAATGTAACAGCATGGGACCATAATGCAGACAGTATTGCCTTTCTGCAAGATGTTATCAGGCAAGAAAACCTCACCACTCTTCAGGCAGCAATCAAAGACCTGAATACTGAACGTTTTCATTTTAACCAAATCTATGATTTTGTTTTTTCGACGGTGGTGCTGATGTTTTTACAGCCCCAAACCATTCCAGGACTTATTGCCGATATGCAGACCAGCACCAAAAAAGGGGGCTATAACCTTATTGTAGCGGTTATGGATAGCCCGGATTTCCCAGCTTTGTCGATGTTTCCATTTACCTTTAAACTTGGCGAGTTAAAAGCTTATTACGAAGGGTGGGAGTTTTTGAACTATAACGAAGAGGTGGGCGAGCTTCATCGCACAGATGCTCAGGGCCATCGCATCAAGCAACGTTTTGCCACCATGTTGGCAAAGAAATAATATGCCAGGGCGGCTTTTAACAGCTCGTCCAAATTTACCACCCTGCTCGTAATTTTACCACCATGCTTGGCAAGGAAATAGTCCTTTCAGGAGAGGGGCCATAGAGAAATATGGCCCACTATTTCCAAATGGGGCATTTTAAGATGAGGGTTTATGTTTTGTATGGTTGGGTCATCCCAATAAGTAACCTGTCCTAGGAAGATGTTGGCCAGAATTTCTTCTGTTAGGTGCAGCTCACCGGATTTAAGATTGAGAATATTCACTACAGGTGTGATTCCGCCTAAAATGGTTGGAAATTGGAACAGGTGGTTATCTTCAAGCTTGTTAGGGGAGGGGCACGTCTGAAGCGCCAAAATCCACTGTATGATTCATGATCTGGTTTTGTCCGGTTCTGGAGCCTAGGGCCTGATAAATGCTTAAAGCTGGTGGCACCAAACGCCATAAAGACCTTTTAGCCCCCTTATTGAGTTTTATATGCGTTTGTGATTGAGAGGATGCGGCCCATCTTTGATAGATAGGCGCTGCAAAACTTGAGCCCACCCCGGTAATGGTTGTGTCTTGTTGGGCATGAGCAGACTCTATCTCTTGCTCTATTTGTGAAAGTTTACTGAAGCGTTTTCCATACCTATTACATATGGTTTTTCCTTTAGATCTTACGGCTGATGCCCTGCGTGAACGCAGCCATAATGGCCAATACAGCCACAATCATCCAGGCCCTTATCAAAAACACTGAGGCCTTGCGTGAATCCGGCTATAATGAGGATGTGGCAGGCTTTGAGGCGTAAATGTAGGGTCAAGCGCCAAAGAGCCCGTGCAGCAGAGCTTGTATAGCCTGGGCCTGCAGTCTGGGCCGGTTCTGGCGATACAGCAACAGACTCTGTTTTGGTTTGAACCCATGGGAAGTTTTGGACCGACCGAATTTTTTGGCTACCATACCCATAGGCTACTATACCTAACTGGGGGATGCCGAAAATGCAGACCATCGTCGTTGATAACCAACTGACAGATAACAGATAAGGCTTCTATTGGCCGACATGGTACCATTCTTTTAAACCCAACCCCATTTTACGGTGAAAGTGGCCGGCTATGTGTTATGGAGCTATCACCATTTACGAATCTTTCCTCTGCCATATCTGGTGGGTCTTAACACCAGCAAGATTTTCTCTACTAAAGAGCCCAATATATTTATGGCAGATCAGGCCCAAAACAGGGTTATACAACCGATAATATTTTTATCACAGGCCATTCCCCCAGAGGTATTGAAGTAGAAGGTATTGAAGTGGAGATATTAAAGCCCAGCATGTGTGGTCTGGCAAACAGGTTTGGAAGCATTAGAAATGGTATAAAAATACCGTTAAATGGCATGGGAAAAGGAGATGGTAGCAATTTTGTTAATCTTTTGCACTATGGTGATTCTGCCAGTAATTCTGCCTTTGATGTGTAAAGGGAATGCCCTTTGCCCAGCATATTGGCTCCAGAGTATTTCCCTAGCTTATTTCCCTAGCTTATTTCCATGGCATATTTCTCGGCCTATAACGAAAAGAGGGGTACTTGTCACAGGACGGATAAAAAGTCTTTTTAGGTTCTACCGATGATCAAAAATGGCTCTCGGATGTGTTCCAAAACGAGTGAACATCTGGCAGTATTATTATTGGCAAGATTCAGACCGCTTCGGATGATTTGCTCTAAAGGGTTACTCCCATATGCTATGGCATGCAGCAGCCAATTGGGGGGGGAGATATTGGCTTGAAAACCTTTAAATGGTTATGGCCAGGTGGTGACTTCTTCTCTGACGAGCGTGATGGCTCTGGCAGAACAGTTTAGACCCGACTGGAATTTTATTCCTGGGTCTGTCCTTAATTTTGGTCAAGAGAGCATTCAGCAACTTCTTATGGAGTATAATCATCTTATAGATGATTACTTTCCTCTCTTAGCTAAGATTTTCCTTATCTTCATCAGTGCTGCCTGTCAGAAACAGGGGCAGAAATGGGAGTGGCATTGGAGGAATCTTTAGGCCATACTCCCAATTCGCTTGCTGAATTGCTGTAAGGCGATGGTAAAGAAAATGCTCCCAATAATAGCCAGGGCTAAAAATTGGGGCCAAACTCCTTCCAGGCCAGCTCCACGATACAAAATGCCTTGGGCCAGCATGACAAAATGGGTGGTAGGGGCTGCCAACATGATATCTTGCACAAAGGCTGGCATGCTTTCACGCGGAGTCATCCCACCGGAAAGCATTTGAAGAGGGAGAAGAACCAGCATAATTAACAGGGCAAATTGGGGCATGGTTTTGGCAAAAGTGGCTAGGAAGATTCCAAGAGAGGTGCAGGCGAATAAATTGAGGGCCGTGCCCGCCAGAAAAAGGGGAACAGAGCCAGCAACAGGAACCTGCATAGCCAATTGCACAATAAATAAAAGTGAGAACATGCAGGCTGCCAGCACCACCAACCCCATAGACCATATTTTGGCCACCATAATTTCAAACGGTGTAATGGGCATAACCAATAAATGTTCAATTGTTCCGTGCTCACGCTCCCTAATCAGGGCTGCCCCGGTGAGAATTAATGACAGCATGGTTACTGAGTTGATTACAGCCACCACAGAAGAAAACCAGGCCTGGATTAGGTTTGGGTTAAACCGGGCTCGCATTGCTAAACTAATCGGAAGAGTGGTTTGAGAAGTATAGCGTTTGAGAAAACTGGAAACCTCATTATTAATGATGGTCTGAATATAGCCCCCTCCTGTAAAGGCCTGGCTCATGCGGGTGGCATCTACATTTAGCTGAATGCTGGGGTTACGCCCGTTCAGGAGATCGCGTTGAAGGTTGGGAGGGAAATCAATGGAGAAGGTATAAATGCCGCGATCCATTCCTGTATCAGCGCCTTTCATGGATTCGGCATAGGGAGGAAGAAAATAGGGGGGGTAAAAGGCCATGGAAATCTGGCGGGTTAACGGGGAGAGGTCTTCATCGATAATGGCCAGAGAGGCTTTTTCCAATGTTTCTGGGGTGCCAGTGGCCTGCACATAAATGGAAATGGAAAAACTGTAGGCAATCAGCACAAGCATGATAGGGTCCCTCAGCAGGCCCCAAAGCTCTTTAACACCCAGATAAAAAATATTGGCGGGGCTAAAAGACATGGCCTTTAGTGCTCCTGTTTTCTTAACAGTAAAATGGCAGCCCCCAGAATAAAGGGAACGAACAGGGCCAGGGCCAAGAACTCGTATCCCAACTCTATAAAGCCCAACCCCTTGGAAAAGATGCCACGGCTGATGGTCAGATAGTAAGTGGTAGGGAAAAATGTGCCAATCAGCCAACCGGAGCCCGATAGGGAGTTAACCGGGTTGAGCATGCCTGAAAACTGCATGGAGGGGATAAGGGTAGCAATGGTTGTACCAAAAATAGCAGCAATCTGGCTGTTCATAAAGGTTGACATTAGCAGGCCAATACTGGTGGCATTGATAGCAAAGAGAATACTGCCCAGCAAAAGGGCGAAGGCGTTGCCTGCCAGTGGTACGCCAAAGGCAAAAGTGGCAGACCCAATCATGAGTACGGCATTAAGGGTTGCCAGAATAATATAGGGGATTTGCTTGCCAATCAGGAACTCAGCCTGGGTAACAGGGGTTACATACAGGTTTAGGATGGAGCCTAGCTCCTTTTCGCGCACAACGCTTAAGGCGGTGAGCATGGCAGGAATCATCATCAACAGCATGGGGATAACAGCCGGAGCAATGGCCACCACGCTGATCACGTTAGGGTTATAGCGGTAGCGTATTTCAATATTGGCTGTTCCTGGCAGGGTTTTTAGGCCTGTGGTTTCACGCGCTATTTCTTTAAGCCACTGGGTGTGGAGTTGTTGGATATAGCCCTTAACGGTTTCTGCCCTTTGGGGCATGGCACCATCAAGCCATACGCCAATGGTCACCGGGGTGTTTCGGCGAATATCGCGGGCAAAATGAGGTGGGAGTTCAATGGCTACGTTCAATTCCCCTTTTCGCATGCGTTGATCGAGGTCGTTATAGTCTCGTATGGGGGGATGTTCTGTAAAGTAGCGCGAGCCGGCAATATTGAGTTCGTAATTCTGGCTGGTGGTGGTTTGGTCGCGGTCAATAACGGCAAAGGAGAGGTTTTCTACATCCAGACTGATGCCGTAGCTCATAATACAAAGCAGCAAAAGGCTACCCAGCAACGCCATGGTGCCCCTGATGGGATCGCGCTTGAGTTCAAGGGTTTCACGGATAGAGCAGCTCATAATCCGGCGCAAGCTTAGGCCAAATAGCCGGAAGTCTTTTTGGGAATGCGGGGCGTGAGGGGCCAGGGTTGTCGGGGCTTGCTGTGGTTTGTCCTCCTGGCCAGCGGCTTCTTCCAGATAGGCAATAAAGGCTTCTTCCAAGGTGGAAGCCTTGCGCTTTTTAACAATATTAGTCGGGGTGTCTGTGACCAAGATTTTGCCGGCATGCATAAGTGAGATACGGTCGCAGCGTTCGGCCTCGTTCATGAAGTGGGTCGAAATAAAAATGGTGACTTTGTCCTTGCGGGACAGATCAATTAATACTCGCCAGAATTCATCGCGTGCAACAGGGTCAACACCAGAGGTGGGTTCATCGAGAATAAGGATCTCTGGTTGATGGATCAGGGCTACGGCCAGTGAGAGGCGTTGGCGCTGGCCAAGTGGTAGAGAAGTGGGGAGATCTTCCATAATGGGGCCAAGCTGGAAACGCTTGGCCAAGGATTCAATACGGTTGGCTGTAGCGTCAGGCGGGATATGGAATAAATGGGCGTGCAGCTCCAGATTCTGGCGAACCGTAAGCTCGGAATAAAGTGAAAAAGCCTGCGACATATAGCCCACACGCTTGCGCACGTTAATATCGGAGGGTTCCAGTGTCTTGCCAAACAGCTTGGCAGTGCCAGAGGTTGGGGGAAGCAGGCCGGTCAGCATTTTCATGGTGGTGGATTTTCCACAACCGTTAGAGCCAAGAAAACCAAAAATCTCTCCGCGCTCAATTTTACAGCTCACATGGTCAACAGCGGTAAAGGTACCAAATTTCATGGTAAGACCGTCGGTCTCTATTGCCAAATCATCCTGTTCATCTGGGCTACGCTTGGGAAGTTCCAGGGGTTTATAGCCGGCACGCTGTTCTTGGGGGAGAAGGGCAATAAAGGCTTCATCAAGGGTTTTGGTGCCTGTTTTCTCCAACAGATGTTGGGTTGTGCCGGTGGCTAGAATTTTTCCATCATTCATCGCAGCAAGGGTATCAAAGCGTGAGGCTTCATCCATATAAGCTGTTGCTACGATAATGCTCAGCCGGGGTTGTTCCTTACGGATGCGCTCAATTAACTGCCAGAACTGCGCGCGGGAGAGGGGGTCTACCCCAGTGGTGGGCTCATCGAGTAAGAGCAGCTCCGGGTCGTGGATGAGCGAGCAGCATAGGCCAAGCTTTTGTTTCATCCCGCCTGAAAGTTTCCCCGCAGGCCTGTCATCAAAAGGGGCCAGGCCTGTGGCCTCCAGCAAGGTGTGGATGCGGGCGTTGCGCTCTTCTGCACCTTGACCAAAAAGGCGGCCAAAAAACTCCAGGTTTTCCGTGACAGAAAGGGTAGGGTAAAGGTTTTTCCCCAAGCCCTGTGGCATATAGGCAATCCGTGGACAGACTTGATCACGATGGGACTTGAGCCGCATATCACCCCCCAGAACCATGACCTCTCCCTGCTGGATGATTTTTGAGCCGGCGATCAGCGAAATCAGGCTGGATTTTCCTACCCCATCGGGCCCAATCAAACCAGCCATAACCCCATAAGGCAGGCTGAACTCTACCTCTTGTAAGGCTTTGACTGTTCCATAGGTCAGGGAAACCTTTTGGAGGTGAACCGCCTTTTTGGCGGGGGTTGGGGAGGGTGTCATGGGGCGGGGCCCTGATGCGGTAAGGCAGAATGTGGGGGCCTGGCAGGTGCGTTGGCAGGTGTGCTATTAGGTGCTGCCCTATTAGGGGCTCTATCAGGCGAGTTATGAGGGGCAGGGGAGCTCTCAGATGTACTCTCAGGCGAGTTACTCGGGGATGGTACAGTAGGATGGGGTGTTGGCTCTGGGGGGGACTTCTTAAGGCGAAGGGATTCTGGCCATGGTTCTTTAGGGTCAAGGCGAACATAGGCCATACCCGGTAAGCCGGTTTTGATTTTACGGATATGGTCACGCAGGAGCTGGGGAGAAATTTTGGCCTTAACGCGAAACATCAGTTTCTGGCGTTCTGATTCCGTTTCCACGGTTTTGGGTGTAAATTGGGCAACATCGGAAACATAGGAAATAGAGGCCGGAATCACGTCGTCGGGTAAGGCATCGAGCACAATGCGTGCTTCAGCTCCCATGGTAATTTTGCCGGTGGCCGTCTCGGGAATAAAAAAGGTCATGTAGATGTCTTGAAGGTCAACCATGTTAAGGATTTTCCCGCCAGAGGCGACCACTTCGCCTGGCTGAACAATACGATACTGCACCCGTCCAAAAATAGGGGCATAGAGGTTGGCATCGTGGATATCGCTATCAAGGCGGGCAATTTCAGCCTTGGAGGCCTTAACCTGAGCGCGCGCGCCAATAACCTGGGTTCTGGCAGTAGAAATAGCGGCATCGGCCGCGGCAATTTTGGCCTTGGCGGCCACAACAGCGGCTTTTGCACTTTCCTGACGGGCCAGGTCATCGTCATATTCCTGCATGGGGGTAGCCCCCTCATGGGCAAGGGTGGCTGAACGTTTGGCATGTTTGCTGGCAGCGATCAGCTCGGCCTGGCGTTGGGCAAGCACAGCTTGGGCTGCATTTTTATCGGCCTGGCGCTGGACGACTACCGTTTCGGTGGTGGTGACTCGGTTGGTGGCTTCCTGCAAATAGGCTATGGCCTGCACGCGTTGGGCTTGCAGGGAAGAGGTATCTTGCTGGGCGACCAGGGCATGGGGAGAGACGAAATCGCCTTCATCAAAAAAAATACGAAGAACACGGCCAGGGTTTTTGGCAGAGATATCCACCTCTGTGGCTTCTATTCGGCCGTTGCCACTGGCAAAGCCTGGGCCAAGGGGTTTGGGGCGTAGAATATACCAGGCCGCACCCCCTAAAAGGAGAAGGAGAATGATAATTCCTCCCCATAGGCGTGTTTTAGGCGAGAGGGTCATCCGTTTATACTCCGCTTAGCAGGGGGGAGCTGGGGGGTTTTCGTGGGGTGGGGTTTGTCTGTCGTCTCATCGTCCTGCTCTGTGTGGATGGTGTGGGCTTTGGGAAATCCCCCACCCAGGGCGGTATAAAGGTCTACCGCGCTGGTGAGGTAGGCTTGGTGAAGCTGTACAAGGGCTTGTTCGGTGTTAAACTGGTCGCGCTGGGCCTCTAGCACTTCAAGATAGGCGGAATACCCACTGACATAGCGCAGCTGGGCTAAGCGCGTGCGTTCCTGTAGGGCTGCAATCTGGTGTTTGGTTTCCTCAATCCGGCTGGTGAGCCAGTGGCGGGCGGCCATGGCATCGGCAACATCGCGAAAGGCCGTCTGGATGGCCTTTTCATATTCTGCTACCGCTGTGTTGCGCCGTGCTTCAGCCAGCTTGAGGTTTCCCAGATTTCGTAATCCGTTAAAAAGGGGCATGGAAATAACAGGCATGAAGTTCCAGGTTGCAGAATCTCCGCCAAAAAGAGCATTGAATTCCGAGCTGGATGTGCCCCCGGCAGCGGTAATCATAACCCGTGGAAGAAAGGCTGCCCGTGCGGCGCCAATATCCGCATCGACTGCGCGCAAGGCGTATTCTGCCTGGATAATATCGGGGCGGTTCAGCACTAAATCAGAAGGAAGGCCGGCTGGCAACGGCTGGGAGAGATAGAGATCAGAAAAGGACAGTGAGCCCGCTGGAAGGGAGACAGGTTTGCCTACCAGTAGAGTTAGCGCATTGAGGTTTTGCTCACGGAGCTGTTGAAGTTGGTGGAACTGTTGTCGGGCTTCAGCCAGTAAGGCATAGGACTGGGTGACGTCCAACTTCCCGCCGGAGCCGACCTCATAACGCCTTTTTACAATCCGGTAGGATTCTTTTCGGGTTTCAATTGTCTGTTCGGCAATGGCAATCTGGTCGTTATAGGCACGATCGGCCAGATAGGTACGGGCAACCTGGGCAACCAGGCTGGTGGCCACGGCCCTTTGGCCTTCCATGCTGCCCAGGAATTGCTGAAAGGCTGATTCTTCCATATTGCGGATACGCCCCCAAAAGTCGATCTCCCAGTTAGCGCCAATGGAGCCGGAATAAAAGGTAAGCGTGCTATTAGCGCCATCATAGCGGGAAAGCCCAGGGGTGTGAAATTTTCCACCGATAGCATTGGCATTGATTTGTGGATAGAGCGAGGCCCCCTGAACGGTGGCATAATGGCGGGCTTCTTCAACCCGGCTGGTGGCAATTTTCAGGTCTCGGTTATTGGCCAGGGCTTGTGTAATTAACCCACGGAGCTGGGCATCGGGGAAGAAATCCTGCCAGGCTATGGTGGATATGGCCGGCAACTGGGTATCGAGCGGGGTATTGCGGGGATAAACTTCGGCTGTGGGCAGATCGGGTTGACGATAGTCTGGGGCAAGATCGCATTGGGTGGTGAAGAGAAGAAGGGTTGCTGACAGTGCGGCAGAATATTTTCTGGTTCTAAAAAAATACGTCATGCAAACCACGAAGAGGACAAGAGGAAAAAAAGATCCAAACCAGGCAGGGCAGGCCTTTCGTGCAGTAAGCTCCTGATGAGGGCTTGAGATCCTGATGGGAAGTGAAATGATTTTGGCGGTATTTTTGTAAATATTTGGTTAATTTTTATATGATTATGAAGCAAACAGGCGTTTTTATGAGGAGTGTTGTATAAATTTATGAAGAGTGTTGTATAAAAACGGCCCCGCCATTTTGGCGGGGAAGAGGGTTATGGCCATATGGCATGAGAAGATAGCTTCCATGGACCTTGTCTCTGCCCAATTTTTGCGGCTTCATTGTTGCTGTTCAGTCGTGCTACCCAGTTGTCACGACTGAGTTATCACTTCCCATTTTTTGCTGCCGAGGGCCCGTTGCCCGGATTTTTCCTTTGCTTACTGGGGTTTTCCTATTGCAGCCTTGTTGAGACGAGTCTTTCCTTGCCAAGATAAATCTTTTTATAGTGCTTTTTATGTTGGTTTTCTTATTTTTTGGAGGCGCTTTTTACGGAACTGATATTTCTTTCTTCTATGAACTATGAACTATGAACTATGAACTATGAACTATGAACTATGAACTATGAACTATGAACTATGAACTATGAACTTATGAAGAATTTTCATCGAATGATAAAAAAAAATCATTAGTGAAGGAGAAGGAGTTGTATTAATTTTCTCTTCATCTTTGTTTGCGGTAGGGCAAAGGGATGCTTGAGGGGTGGGCATTCTGGCGGCTTGCTCGGATCTAACGGCTTGCCCGATCTAAAAAATTGGACGTGCCCCAAAAATGGGAATGCCCCAAAAAATGCAATTGTCTGGAAAAAGGGGATACCTGGAATTGGACGTGCCCGGAAAAAAGGAAGTGCTCAAAAAATGGGAGTGCTACAAAAATGAGAGTGTCTGTGCAGAACTAGACCTGTGCAGAGGAGATATGGGCAGAAAGAGATAAGAGTAAAGTCAAGCCAGGCAGCACCTGGTCCACACGGGGCCAATGCCCCATAGTCTCAAGGGTGGGGGATATCCCACAAACCCTGCGAGGGGGGAATAGGGATTGAGGGTGTTTTTTTCTGCTTTTAGCAGCTCAGTCTTGTGGGTCACAGCGCAGAAGGTCGACACAGTGTGGGAGCACGTTATGAAGGATTTTTTTAGAGAACCTCCTGTTGAAAGGCCCCGTGTTATACGGACTTGTGCTGCCAGGGGAGCTTCTGCCTGGGGATCTTTTGCCTGGAGGACTTCTGCTGCTAAGGGGGGTGCCAGAGGGGCCTCTGCTAGGGCCTGCTAGGGGGTTTTTTACCAGAGGTTGGGTTTGAGGGGCTTGGTGTGAGAAGGCTTGGTGTTGTAGGGTTTGGTGTGTGGGGGATTAGTGTGAGACGTCTTGTGGTAAAGAAGGTTGTTGCTCGTGTGGTTCCGGTTAAAGGGTTTATGATCAGGCCGTTTGCCCAGCCAAAGGGTGGGGCTTTCCTTTTTGTTGCAGGTTCAGTTTTTTTGGGGCTGGCAGGAACAGTTTTTATCAGTTCTGCTTTTGTTCAACCGGCTATGGCTCAGGCCTTAGCTCGGGCAGTATCCTCTTCTGACCAAGAGAGGGGGCAAGATCAGCCAAAGCAGAGGGCTGAGGAGCATATTGTTGTTAAACAAGAGCGCCCAGCCCTATCCTACCAGACAGAGACAGGGGGCAAGTTGGGGCTTTCCCTGCAGCACAATCCGGCGACGATTTCTGTCATTTCCGATCGGGAAATGGCTCGAAAAGGCACCCAAATTTCGAGCGAGGCTTTACAGCTTGCCCCAGGAGTACAATCTTCCAATGCTTCGCCGGGGGATCCATGCCAAGTTGTGGTGCGGGGGTTTTCTGAAACCCAGGTTATGATCCAGCGAGATGGTATTTATATGGGCCCCACTTCTATGACATGCCGCTTGCAAAATACTTTTCACTTCCAGTCTATAGAACTGCTCCAGGGGCCTGCTTCTGTTTTTCAAGGGCAGGGGGCTGTGGGGGGGATTGTGGATATGCGCTATAAACTGCCTGTTCTTAATCAGTTTCATGCCAACGCGCTGACCTCTTACGGCAGTTTTAATACAGCCAATCTCGGTGGTGATGTGAATATTCCCTTGGCCGAAACACTTGCCATGCGGGTTGATTATAGCCATATGACCTCGGATTATTTTGTAAGTGGAGCTAACCCCCGTAATGATGATCTGACGGTTTCCCTATTGTGGAAGCCGGTGGAAGAATTTACAGCTCGTCTTACGGTGGATTATGCAACCGATCAACTGCCAACCTATTTCGGAACCCCTCTGGTGCCTTCTGCCCGGGTGTCCGATACGGTTGGGGGGATGCTGTCCTCTAGCCAGGGGTTAGGCGTGAGCCGCTCCAGCCTGTATCGCTATTACAATGTGGGCAATGCCCAGGCGACCTCACAGAATGTATTGCCTACACTCCATCTGGACTGGCAGATGACCCCTGATATTTCTCTTCATAGCCGTACATATTTTGTTTATTCCAAACGGCGCTGGCAGAATGCCGAGGTTTATAGCTTTGTTGATGGGCCTGGTGGAACAGATTCCTATGGAAATGCTGTTCCAGAGGGGGATATTGGGCGTGATCGTTTTTATGTTTATCAAAACCAGCATCAGGTTGGGCAGGAGTTTCATGCCAAGATTGAGTCTGATCTCGATGCAGGATTGCAAAATACCTTAGTGGTCGGGGCTCAGGCAGATTATTTCAGGTTTCTCCGCCAGCGGGGTTTTCCTACCACAGGAGATTATGCCGATTCTGTTTCGTTGGCCGATCCGCAAAATGGCCTGTGGGAGAACTTGCCGGGATTGTACCCTTCCTTCAAGTCCCCTACCACCTATCTTAACACGGCCATGTTTTTGGAAGATGTGGTGACTATACAGAAAAAATTGCGCCTGATCGGGGGCTTTCGGTATGACTGGATGCATCTTGATCGGCAAAATTTTAACCGTGATGGCCGCTTTAATGAGGCTACCAGCTTCAAGGGAAATTACTTTCCGGCAAATTTCCGGTTGGGGGCAGTTTATGATGTTATGCCGTATGTCAGCACATATGCTTCGTTTTCTACAGGGGAAGATCCCCCAGGCTCTAACCTATTCTTGGCCAATAAGGGTGATTTTGAAGGTTTGAGCCACTCTTATCAGGAAGAAATAGGCATTAAGGCCGACCCCTGGCGTGGCGTGTTTGTGACCTCGCTGTCGTTTTATAATATCGACCGGACAAAAATCCTCACCACTATTGACCGCAATACCGTTACCACAGGTGGAAGCCAGCTTTCACGGGGGGTAGAATGGCAAGGTGTGCTCCATCCTTTGCAAGATTTTACGCTGGATGCCAATGTGGCTTATGTCTATACCCGCTATGGTCGTAATTTCCATGTGGGAGAGATTGATGCCTCAGGCAACAAGGTTCCCAACGTGGCTCCTGTTGTTGCCAATCTATGGGGTATTGTCTCTCATGTGGGGGAAATGCCGCTGGATTTAGGCGTAGGCTTGCGCTATGTGGCTGCTCGCCGGGGGGATTATGCCAATACTCTCCGGATGAATGGGTATGCCCTGGTTAACTTATTTGCGGCCTGGCACGCTCATGAGTATTTAACCGTGTATGGGCGTATTAACAATGTGGGGAATAAGCGTTATGTCCGTTGGGCCGATGTCAGCTACCCTTCTGAGGTTTTTTTGGGAGAGCCTCGCTCTTTTACCATTAGTGCACAAGCCAGTTTTTAGCCACCCTTTCGCACTTAGCATCTGTATTTGGTACCCATACTCGGAGAATTTTAGCCTAGAGAAATCAAAGAAACCCTTATTTTGCAGTCTTTTTTTATATCTACATATCCCTTTTTATGCGTGTTTTTTACCCCTATCTACACCATTTTTACACCATCCTGTAATCTAGTTCTATTATATGAATTTAAAAAACAGGTGTAATTTTGGCTTCATTTATTAAAAGAGGTTTGTCATGGAGAGCCATGATAGTAAAAAAGGGTCAGAGAGTAAATGCAACGTTTGACACTTTGCAAGAAGCTAAAGAGTGGGCCTTGTATGCAGAGTCGTCTATTTTGGCAGGGGAGAAACTAGCTCAAGAGGTAAAGCCTGTTTCTAAAGGTGAAACGCTTGCTAATTTATGCGCAAGATATGCTGTAGAAGTGTCACTTCATAAAAGAGGGCAAAGATGGGAAAAATTGAGGTTAAATGCATATAAGAAATATATAGCATTCAATAAGCCCATTCAGGAACTACAACCTTTGGATTTAGCTCTCTGGAGAGATGAGAGATTAAAATCTGTAAGTTCTGCAACAGTGAACAGAGATTTGAATTTAATTTCTGCCGTGATTACGCATTCAATGAAAGAATGGCGTGTTCCAGTTTTAGTTAATCCTGTGAGCCTTATTCGTCGGCCTAAAGACCCGCCTGCCCGTAAGAGAAGAATCTCTCATGAAGAGAGAAATATTATAGTCTCTGCTTTAGGATGGGACATGAATACTCCTCCCGTTACACAAAGGGATTATGTCGCTTTTGCTTTTTTATTGGCACTGGAAACGGCGATGAGGCGGAGTGAAATATTATCTTTAATCTGGGAAGATGTTTTTATTGAACAGCGATATGTTCATTTAAAAATGACAAAAAATGGTGAAGAAAGGGACGTACCCTTATCCTCAAATGCTTTAAAACTAATAAACATATTGCCTATCGGTAGACCATCTGAAAGGTTAGTTCCTATTGAACCTGGGTATTTAACAACAACATTTAGAAAAGTTAAAATAGAAGTTGGGTTAAAAGATTTAAGATTTCACGACTCCAGAAGAGAAGCCGCGACTGAATTATCAAAGCGGCTCTCTAATGTTTTGGAGCTGGCAGCTGTCACGGGGCATAAATCTTTGAAAATTCTTCAGGGATATTACAGACCTGATCCAACTTTTCTGGCTAAAAAGTTGGAATAGACCTGGGCCTACCCATTTTAATGGCTTTGTCGTTAGTTGTGTTTCTGTAGAATTCTTTTACAGTTTTTTCATCCCAACGAAGAAACTGTATGTTTGGGACACAGGGTGGAAGTTTTTCAGGTGTTTTGCATCTATATTTATAGATAGTTTTTTGACTACATTTTAAAAAATCCGCTAGTTCTTTAATAGTCCACAGCGACTCACTCATTTGTTTTCTACCTTGAGTTGACTTTGCCCCCAGAAAGCATCATCGTCCATGACTTCACCTTTGAAGATAACAATGCCTTTAACCATATGTGAGAAATCGTGTGCGCTTATAGTTTGAGAGTTAAATCGTGAGCGACGGTTAGTAATGTGAGAAACACCGATCAACTTGTTCGAGATGTTTACGGTTTTTCCGCCAATATCGTAGCATTCGTAAATTTCGGTTTTCTTATTGATTTCCATTAGATAGAAACCGTTGTGAGAAAAACTATCCGCAGGCAGCCACCCGATGATATCGTTCTCGTTAATGTAAGACCCGTGGTTGGTATTATCAGCGCGTATATATTGGATTTTTGGGTTTTTGAAGAATAAATTGTTATCAGTTTTCTTTTGAACAGAAACGGAGGTTCTTACTTTAAAATAGCCATTCACCAGTTGGCGTTGAATTTTCCATGCTTTTTCATCAGTGAACGATTTGACAAGCATAAGGTAACCAGTTTCTGTAAGGAGAATACCTTTTGGTGTACGAGGGGGGAAAATACCTGTTAACGACTGAGTACGAATTTCGTACCCAGTCACTTCGAAATAGTCTTCGTTGAGAACAAGCCGCTTTTTGTTTTCATTAAAATTGCGTTTAGCAGTGCCTTTTGCTCTCTCATGAATTAGGTCAACCATCTCCAGTGTTAAAACAGGTCTTTCCTTGTATTCTACAACCTTGAATTCTTTGTCTTCAACGGTAATAATTTCTTGATGTGTCATAGGTTCTTGCTCCAGCATCAGTGAATTTTTTTATTTTTTAAATAGGTTTGTAGAAAACTGATGTGATAGTCGAGTTCTTCATGAAATTTTTCTGAAAAGCCAAGGTTGGTAAAGAACGCGATCGTGTCTTTACGGTAATGTCTGTAGAAATCGCTCTGTTCGTTTTCATCGCAGAGTACTATCAGGTCGTTCCATTTTTTTAACTTTTCAAAAATGGTCAGTATGTATAGAAAATCTTCTTTTTGGCAGGCTAGGTAGCCAATGTCGTTTTTCCAGAAAAAACTTCTAGCTATTGATACGGCCTGCGGGTCAAGGTTTTGCATACCAATACCCTCTACATAAACATGCATATGTTATTCTCCCTAAGAATTATAGAGAGGTAGTAACTATATTAGTTACCAAAGGTCAATATAATAGTTACTTAAATTACTTCCAAACCCATTTACCAATTACCCGGCCTTTAATAGTAATTTCATCAAGTTTTTTATTATAGGAACTATAGGCTGGATTTATACTGCTTATTTTTACAACAGTAGGATCACTACTCAGGATGATTTCTAGTCTTTTAAGAATAACAGTGTAACCATCCCATATGGCATATATACCAGGGGGAGAAGGAATATTTTTGGATAAATCAACTAGGACTTTTTCACCAGAATAATAATCTGGTTCCATACTATCTCCCTCTACTTTTAGGATTATTAATGAAGAAGAGTTTGTAAAAGATTTTATATACTCTAAAGGTATCACCCAGTTGCTGGTGTTAATATTTTTTAGAGAACAGTCGTATTCAGGAATTAAAGCTGACTCTGTTCCTTGGGAAATACTTTCTTTTGTTGTAGTAGGTTGATCTATTCCCATTAAATATGATGGAGAGACGTTTAACACAGCAGAAATTCTCTTTGCCCAGTGGGAACTAAGGCTAGTTTTTCCATGCCGTAATTTAAATATCGTTTGTTTGGTGGTGTTAAGAGCCGATGCAAGTTGCGGATCATTGAGACCTGCCGCAATCATAGCCTTTTCAAGTCGTTGAGAAGGAGAGCTGTTATCAGTTTTGTTCATATGAGAGATAATAACTTCGGTTTCTTTTTTTGTCAGAAACTTAATTATTGACTATAGTAACTAAAATAGTTACTATTTTGAAATGCAACTTAATGACTGGTTACTTAAAAACAAAATTAGCAAAAGTAGATTCGCTCAAATATCAGGTATCAATCATAAACAATTGGTTGGGCGATACACAAACGGAACTTCGTTTCCTAGCTCACTAAACTTGTCACGAATTTCTTTTGCGACGAGGGGTGAGGTTACGGCTAACGATTTTTTAGAACTGTTTTTAGAAAAACAAAAGGCGTGAAGCAGCTTCGAAACACCTTCACGCCCCGACTGATAGGACAGCCAATGTATTGTATAATAATAAACAGTTCTGCTGTCGATAACAATCTTTTCCTTGAGAAGAGATCATGACATGAGGCGGGCCGATCGGCAGAAAATCCTTGATTATTTTATGGATAACTGGGATTTCAGGGCTCTTTCGCCAGAAGCCACCTTACTGTGGTTTGATCTGGCTTTTTATTTACACGAACGGGATTTAACAACCCTCTCAGCACAGCTGGCCAAAGGTAATGTGCTGGATGATCTTTTCTCCAGGAATAGAACATCATCTTGTGTGCGTTCTGTAGAAGAACTGTGCAGATTTTCTCTGATTAGGAGAGAGGATGATGGAAGCATGGTGTGCTGTTTCCTTGAAGACCTACAGCAGGTCAGAGAAGCCAGGGACCAGAAAAGACAGAAACCTATTGTCGATGAAGGTCAACAGCTTTTGGTATCTGCACAGGCTCATGGAGATCGTCGCTCCCTAACCAGTCGTGAGAATGGCCGGAAGGGGGGAAGGCCACCAAAACAAAGGAGCGGTAATCAACCTTCTCTTTTGTTGCCAATTGCTGGTGGTAATCAACCAGTTCATAACCTAAAAAACCTGATTCATCTGGAAAACAGGTTTTTAGGTTTTCAAAAACCAGATGAAACGCAGGGTTTTTCACAAAAAATAGGTTATTTAGGTTTTCCTAAAGAGAAAGAAAAAGAAATATATATAAACTCTTCTTTTTCTTCTTCTCCTTCAAAAGGTGAGAAACCTAATTTCAAACCCACGCAAACAAATGTTTCTGACGATCTGATTGTCTTTGCCAGTCACTGTATGGATCGAGCTGGAATACCCAAGAATTCGTCTTCTGTCAGAAATCAGCTCTGGCAGGTTCAGCAATGGTTGAATGAGGGCGTAACAGAGCAAACTATCCTTGAAGCGATTGGCTATTTAACGGCTAAAATGCAGAAAAATGGGCAGACGCCGGATCATTTAGGGGCTTTTTGCAAAACAGTAGAAACCTTTCAACAACAGGAAAACGCTGTTGCTGCTGTTATGCCCACTATAGAGCAGGCAAAAGAGGAAGATCTTCTGGCCAAAGAAACCTTCAGGAAGGATTTTCTGGCATGGCAAAAACGATATGAATTCTCTCATGATTTTACTGAACTTGCAAAAATGCCTCGACTGGAAAATTACCTCTCCAGAAAATCTGCCTAATGAAAGAATTTTACTACGCATAAGTTAAGGAAGTGCTGAACAGATATGACAACCCTCTATATTGCTGAAAAACCCTCTGTAGCCCGTGTTCTGGCTGATGAGCTGGGTAAGGAAGTTCAGAAAGAAGGCTATATCCAGTGTAAGAACGATGTGCTGGTGACATGGTGTTTTGGTCATCTTTTAGAGCAGGAAGAGCCTGATTCTTATCTCCCAGAGACCGTACCGGTAGGACGGAATGGTCGTAAGCTTTGGCGGAAAATTGATCTGCCGATTATTCCCACCACGTGGATACTCAAACCCCGTAAGGATGCCTTCAGGCAGTTCAAGATCATTCGTGACCTGTTAAAACAGGTTAAAACCGTTGTTCATGCCGGTGACCCTGACAGGGAAGGACAGCTGCTTGTTGATGAGGTTTTGGAGTATTGCCGTTTTAAAGGGGTGATCAAGCGCTACTGGGCAAGTGCACAGGATGAGGCCTCTGTCCGTAAGGCTTTATCAACTTTGACTGATAATACAGATTTTTTAGGATGGAGCCATGCAGCACTGGCACGTTCCCGCGCGGATTGGCTTATTGGCGAACTGCACCCGTGCCTATACGTTGTCCGCCCGTGATCAGGAGGTTAATCAGCTGTTGGTAGCTGGGCGGGTGCAGACTCCAACATTAAGCCTTGTCGTTAGCAGGGACAAAGAGCGGGAGCATTTCAGGGTAAAGTCCTATTATGCACTCTCTGGTCTGTTTTATTGCCCCGATGAAGCAGGGCAGGTTATAGCCCGGTGGAAGCCGCGTAATGGGCAGGAGGGATGCGATGAAGAAGGTCGTATCATTTAACAAGGAATTGGCAGACAGGCTGTGTAAGACACTCTCCAGTCAATCTGCTTGCCTAACCAGCCTTACCGAAGAAGACAAAAAGCAGGCATGTCCTAAAGGGTTGTCTGGAGCTGATATCGCTATACTGGCTTCTAAGAAGTGGGGCTATACAGCCCAACAGACATTGGATGCCACTCAATCACTCTATGAGAAAAAACTGATCACTTACCCACGGACAGATTCCTCTTTCTTGCCCCAAAGCCAGTTTGGCGAGGCAGGTGAGGTGCTGGACTGTGTCTGGAAGAATAACCCAGATGAAGTTCTGTGGCAGAAGGCCAATCCTGCTTTAAAATCCCGTATCTGGAATGACCAGAAGGTCACAGCCCATCATGCCATTATTCCCACGCGACATAAAGGGAACAGGTCGGTATTAAAACCCGAGGAGAGAAATATCTATCAGGCTATTTGCCAGAACTATGTGACCCAGTTCTTCTCAGACTATCGTTACAAGCTGAAGACGGCGCTCTTTGAGGTTGAGGGAGAGCAGTTTGTAGCCACTGGCCGGACTGTAACACAGATGGGCTGGAAAGTGCTCTATCAGGATCAGCAGAGTGACAATGACCACAATACTGAAAAGGAAGATGCTGTTTTCCCCATTTCTCTTACTGAAGGCATGAATGTGTTATGTCATGAAGTTACCAGTGAGACAAAGCAGACCAAGCCTCCAGAAGCCTTTACAGAAGGCAGTCTGATACAGGCAATGATCAATATTCAGAAATATGTTTCCGATACCAGGCAGAAAGCCTTGCTGAAAGAAACTGACGGGATTGGTACTGCTGCAACCCGTGCAGCCATTATTGAAGAGCTGGTCAGGAAGGGGTATCTGGAGCGTAAGAAGAAAAGTGTGATCAGTACAGCTATAGGCCAATTGGTGATTGAGTGTCTGGAAGGCATATTAACACAGCCCGCCATAACCGCACTATTTGAGCGCCGTCTCAGGGAAATACAGGATGGGAAAGAAGAAGAGAACCGGTTTCTGGCCAGTATTTACGACCTAATCAATAAGGAAATGGAAAAGGCTTTTACCAGGTCATATACAGAGTCTCATAACTCTGTTTTAAACCGTAGGGGAGTAAGTCAAAGTAAGGTTGATAAAAACTTGTCAGAGACAACCTTTGCATGCCCAGATTGTAGCAAGCTCCTTGTCAGGAGAGAGGCCTGGAGCAGTACAAAGAAAAACCCCCGTTACTGGTGGGGGTGTAGTGGCTTTCCATCTTGCAGGACCATGTTTTTTGATAAAAATAATGCGCCTGATTTTTCTTCAAAATAAGGAAAATTCCAAATTAATACCTTTTTGATGCATACAGCTTCGGACAACTCCAATAGTGAATCACGTTTAATGTCTCTGGGGTTTGAATAGACTCTTGTTTGAGTGTTTGATTTTTTAAGGCTAAATTCTTTTTGTAAAAATATTGCTTTTTAAAATGCTAAATAATCGTTATCGTTTTTTGCTTTCTTCTTCGAGAAGAATTTTTTTCATTTCCTCAATAGAAAAAGGGATTTTTTTTTTGTGTATCATAGCGTGACAGTTAGGACAAACAGGACGCAAATCTTTTATAGGATCAACTGTATTCTTTATACTAATTTGTGAAATAGGTACAATATGATGTACGTGAATAAAATTTTCTCCTACTTCACCATATTTTTCTTTAAAATCCAAATCACAAACTAAACATTTACAACCATAATAATGAATAAATCTGGCTCTAGCTTCTTTATTTCTTTCATAAGTATTTGTAACACTTTGTTTTTTATTACTCTCATAGAATAATTCATCTATGTCATCAAAATAAATAAATTCACTTTCACTTGCTTCTTCTACTTTATTTTGACCTAATAATGTTATTTTCCATACACCATGACCTGAGTCTTCTTTTTTATATAAATATCCATAACCAACTAAATTTTGCTTTGCCCATCGAACACGATTTTTCCAATGTGATTCTTCATTTTTCCGAGGGTCTTTTTGTTCTTTAAATGTTAAATTAAAATGCTCAGCTAATGGTGCATAGCAATCATTGGCCTTGATCTCACCCTTTGATCTATATATTAAATTTAGAAGGGGAAGCTCGATTTTAGATTGGGTAGGTAAAGACATAATCACCTTATAAAAAATGTATAAAGTAGATTGTATGAGTGTGTTTGAAAATTTTAAACACAAAAAACTAGTAAGTAATAATATTTGTTATGAATTACAAAAAAAGTGTAGAACTTTAAAAGTAGGAAATAAACTATTATGTCAGCCTATTTAGAGAAGCGAAATGTTGTGTCTCTTGAAAAGCTTATTACGGAAGAGAGATATTTGAGGACGAAACTCAAAATATTAACAAAGAATTATTGAGAGAACATATGATTTAAAAAATAAAAAATTTACCAAAAATCATGAATATATGTAGGAAAAATTAAGCATATATAACCAGTAAATTTTGAGCTTCGAACTACCCCAATATTGAAGGGGTGTCGAATTTAGAGTAACTGGTATTGGTAAGAGGAGTGCATGTGTTGCTTTTGCAATTAAAATGTATTTTTCCTGTTTTAAGCTTTATTTTAGATTATTATTCCACCTTCAAGTCTTCTGTCTTACTGACCCACCAAGAACAAACAACTCAACTTTCAATGCACGATTTGAAATTCAGATTCTAGCCATTGGCAATGGCCATCTGTAGCCAAACGAGAGTGGAAAGAAATCTATGCTGGCAGTGAGCAGGTCAGACATATTCTAGGTATCTCCTCTTCTCTCTGGTTCCATGCTAATCAGGTTTTTGGCGTAAGAATTAGTGCTTTTTTTATTGTAGGGCATGTATTTTGATATTAAAAAGTTGAGTAAATGTTGTATAACAAAGTAATAATTTTCTTTGATAATAATTAATTTATAATTCTTGATGAATATATAGGATCATCTAAAAAAAATCCCTTTTTAGATGAATTAAGAAAAAAATTATTAAAAGCTTCTACAATTGAAAAAATTTTACCTGAAAACGAACAAAAATTAAAATACTTAAAAGTATATTACGATCAATTAAAAAAAATTATTGAGTGGTTAGTGCGTGATCCTAATTATTGGGTTCAATACGCTATGGCGCATCTGTCTCATAAAAGTTTAGATTATGCAAAAAAACATTTAGAAACGGCAAAAAATCTAGCAAAAAATATTGAGAATTATAATACTGATTCTATAGATACTCAAACAGCTCGTCTATATTTATTATTGTCTCTTCAAGAAACTGATCAAAATAAAATTTTTCAAAGTTTTAAAGAGGCTCATGATCTTCTTATAAAAATTTCTAATACTATTTATAGATACAGACAAGTTTTAATATATAAAGATTTTTATGATGTAGCATATACGAGACTTTCCACAAAAAACAAAGTTAATTTTAAAGCTTGTTGTGAAGAAATGAAAAAAGAACTGGAAGAATATAGAGCTAAAAATAGTAATAATTGGGTTTCCGAAAATTGTTATGAATTTTTACAAAAAATCACTTAGAATTATATTGGTTAGGGAGTGTTTGGTTTTTCTTCAGCATTTTTTTAGCTAGCTTTGCTTTTTTGATAGCAGTTACAAGCAGATCTTTTTATAAAAATTATGAACATTTGCCAATAGGGGGATTAGTTACAGGCATAAGAAGACGGTTGTTGATTTTTCAGATAAAAAAATTTCTTGTTATGAGTGCTTGAGAATAATGATTACTATTACGGTTAATTGTTAAAGGATTGTGTATACTTAAAATTTCTCTGAGTATAATAACAGTGTTTACCTATAATGTTATAAATTTTTATTTCGTAGCTAAATAAAAAATGTCTTAATAGGGTTCACCCTATTGGAACCAATTGTCAGGTTCCATAGGCTTTTACAAAACTGTTCCAATAGAACATATATATTATTTTGATACATAATTTTATTGTAATCTAAGGCTTTATTGGAACAGTTCTCATGATTGTAGGTTATGCTTGTACCTCAACACCAGATCAGGTTAATGATTTAGAAATCCAGAAAGAAGAACTTTCAAAATCAAGAGCAGAAAAACTGTTTTACGAATTTACTTCTGCTAAAAATTCAAAGAGGCCACAGTTAAAAGCGGCCCTTGAATTTTTGAGAGAGGGTGATGTGTTTGTCGTTACCCGTCCCGACAGGCTGTGCTCGCTCAACAAGAGACCTTCTAGGCATTATTGATGATCTGGAGAAAAGAGGTATTGATCTGATAGTATTAAGTATGGGTAGCCAGAAACTTGATACAAGGACATCAACAGGCAAGCTTATGATTACAGTGATTGGAGCGATGGCTGCCTTTGAGCGGGAGTTGCTTCTGGAACGTCAGAAAGAGGGTATTGCTCTTGCTAAAGCGCAGGGAAAATATAAGGGTAGAAAGCCCGCAGTCATGGCAAAAACAGAAGATGTTATAAAGCTGAAAAAGGAGGGTTTAAGCATTGTTACTATCGCCGAGATCGTTGGAATACCAAGAAGCAGCGTCTATAGATGCCCAAATAAAAATTATTAATAGGGAATGAGTTAAAACAGAAATCGTGTCAGGATAACATGAAAAAGAACGCCAACTATTACGCTAAGGATCAAGTTTTTACTATACCAGGCGGTTAGTAAAACAGGGATTGCTGCTAATATATTAGCATTATATAGAGTAAAATTTTCATTTTTGGTAAGGAACAGAGCTGGTACTGTAATACTGGAAATGACAGCCGCCGGGATATATTCAATGATAGCATTAATATAACCAGGCATTTTTTCTGGTCTGATATGTAGGGGAATCAGTCTGATGGCGAATGTAATAACCATCATGGAAAAAATGACAATCAGGAGGAAAATTTCTTGAGGCATATACCAACTCCACACCCTATAGCTGTTGCTACGAAGACATTTAATGGTGAAACGTGAATAAAATTTATCCCAATGGTAGTTACTATAGAAACCAGGGCAACGATACGTTTACCTGTGGTGTTGCAAAGTGCTACCAAAACAAAAAGCATCATGGCTGTTAAAGCATAATCGAGCCTGAAGCTGATGAATTTTTTGAGGTATTGGGAGGCAAGGGCACCACTAAGACCACCCGCTATCCATGCGAGATGGCAGAATGTATTAAAGCTCAGCAGATAACTTGCAGCAGTAGAAAGACCATTTTCAATTCTTTGGCTATGCATGGCGAAAGATTCATCTGTAAGACCAAAAGCATAGAGAGACTTTTTTAACCCCGACATTTTAATGGAGCTGATTTTTTTTGCCATGTACATAGACATTAACATATGGCGTGAATTGATCAGGAATGTAGAGAGTAAAATTGGGATCAGGGTTGTGCCAGATGTTAGCAACGCCAGTGCGGCAAATTGAGAAGCTCCAGCATAAACAAACAGGCACATAGCAGGTGCAAACCATACTGGTAGGCCAACATTCAGGCACATTACACCAAAAACAAAGGCCACCATAAAATAACCGGCCATAATTGGAGAAGCGTGAAGCAGGCTTTCCCTAAGGTCGCTTTTTACATCTGGTATAGTATTGTTTAGAGATCGAGTTCGCATGTGGTTTCTCCTACTGTTGGCAGAAACCCAAAAGAGCTCCAGAATTTATATGCAGTCTTGTTTTTGTTGTCAATAAATAGAAAAACACGTTTAATACCATTGTCGTAAAAATCAGAAAGCATTGCTTTTGTTAAAGCTGTGCCAATTTTATTGTTTCTGAACAGGGGTGATACGGCAATATGGTTGAGTGTTGCCCGAGTTCCCATAAACCCTCCAATAATAACGCCAATAATAGTGTGATTATTTTTTTTGGCTAAATAGCAACGTGAACTGTCGGAATGAAGAACATTTCTGATATGTTCTTCATCTTGCCAGTCACAGAAAGAAATTTCCTTAAAAAACTGTAAGAATGATACAATTTTAGAAGTATCATCAGAATTAGCCTTGGATATGGTAAATTTATCCGTAGATTTGCTTTTAGTAGTATATTCTATATGGATATTATTTGATGATGTCATATTCTGATCCCGGCCTAGAGAAAGATACAGCAATAATCTGCCGAAAACCCATTTGGGTGTCAGTTGGGTTAATAGCCGGAGTTACGTAATGTAACATTTCACGATCAAGAAAAAATGTAGTGTCTAATATATTTTGATAAGTACCAGAATCAACCAGTATTTCGTCTTTAGTAAAAATCTGGCTTTGGGCTCCTTCGACGTTGTGACGTCCCCAGAAATGCACACCACTAAAAGGATAACCGTCACAATGAATTCCTTCAGGGGTAATTTCAATTTTTTGATCTGGTTTAATTTCAATCCTTATCTGGTGTATCTGACATTGCCATGTTTCGGTATGAAGTTTTTCTGGAAGAACTTCCTTATAGACATTGAAATCGATTTTTACTAAGGATTGTAATATAGGTGATGTTATAATGTTATTATCGAAATCATTAAAATGTCTCTCAATCCCACCTACATATTTATTATGAATGAGGGACTGCTCATAAGCTCGGTGTTCAAGTTGAGTCAATTGATGTGTTACAGGGTTATAATTAAAGTCACTATATCGACGATAACGTGTTCCGTGTTTTGCCTGACCATAGAATTGATCAACACCCATATCTTCCCAACTTTTGGTAAATTTAACAAAATTATCAAATTCACCGTTGAGGGTGAAATCAGAACCTGAAATGGTTACTGTTTTATCCCTTCGGAGATTGTGACCGATGCTTCTGTTGTTAAGGTGTAACATATATATATTATCCAATATTAAGTCGTTATATTGAGAGTTTCATCTATAAATGAAACAAAGAATTAGTAAAAAGAACTACCAATAAGTTATATTTATATGTTTTGTAATTTATCTAAATAGTTAACATAGAATGAGATAGTAAATAAATTAACTATATTGTGATTAAAATTTAAAAAAATACAATATTACATATATTTTTGTAATTTTAAAACAAACAGAAGCTGTTATAAGGCTGAAAAAAGAAGGTTTCAGTATTGTCTCTATCGCCAAACTCATTGGAATATCAAGAAGCAGCGTTTATAGCTGTCTAAATATAAAAATATAAATTCATTATATAAACTGGTATTATATTTTTATTTATATATTCTATATATTTGTTGGTATCCAACCTTTATTTTGTGGAGTTTTTCATTATGGCACGCCCTTCCAAGAACCCTCCTTTGACTGAATTATTGGAAGGGATGGATCGTATTGAACGAAAGATGCGTGAGGCAGAAGAAGAAAAAGAAGAGCTTCGCAAGAAGCTTCTTCTTAGTGAAATACGTAATTATGCTTTCCTTGGTCGCCTGTTATGGGATCATGTCAAGGATGACCTTCATTTTAGTAATTTAGTCAAAACAATATTGAAAGAGACAAAGGAACATCGGGTATTTAGTGGTTGGAATCCTAAAGATGAGCCAATGTTTTCCTTGGATGATATTATTGATTTCAGCGTGGCAGATATTCAGTTCGGAAAAAGCGAAGAAGAGGAAGTCCCCAAAATAGACCGTAGGCGCAAAGAACATAGATCAGTTAAGCAATCATCAAGTTTATGAGAGAATGGGCATCATTACGAGTATTTTAAAAAAAGTCAGTGCTTATCCCGAGGCCGAGTATAAAATATATAATGGTATAAACAATATAAAGGAAATACTCAACCTTATTGGTCTGTAGTTTTAAAGGAAGTGTTCCTTTTTTTGAAAGGAATTGGTGTTGGGAAATAAATTTTCCCTTTTTAAGTGTTCCTTTTTTGTTCTATAAAAGAACATGATAGGAACACAAAATGATAACAATAATAAAAAAAATTGACGAGCCACTTCTTTCAAAAAAATTACCGTTCTGCACATCAGCTGTGAGGGCGGGTTTTCCGTCGCCTGCAGATGATTATCGAAACCCTGATCTTGACCTCTATGAGCATCTGATAACCCATCCCAGTGCCACATTTTTCTTGAGGGTAGAGGGGGAATCCATGCAGGGGTTTGGCATTTTCCATGACGATCTGCTTATTGTTGACCGTGCGCTAGATGCTCAATCAGGGGATATTGTGATAGCCGCTGTGGATGGGGAGTTAACGTGTAAACAGCTGGTTAAAAAAATGAGTTTTATTATCTCCAGGCCGGGCACCCTGATTATCCACTCATTTCGTTACAAAATCATGATTTTACCCTGTGGGGTGTGGTGATCTGGGCAATTCACTCTACCTATCCGGTTCGATCTGTAAAATGAATACTCAGCATTCGTGGTTGGTTCTGGTAGATGGCAACAATTTTTATGTGAGCTGTGAGCGGTTGTTCCGTCCTGATCTGAAGGGAAAATGGTGGGAGTTTTATCCAATAACGATGGCTGTGTGGTTTCTCGTTCCAACGAAATAAAACCCCACGTTAAAATGGTCATGCCAGCCTATCAGATACTGGACTCTATTAAACAGCAGGCAGTATTGTTGAGTTCTAACTACGAACTCTACGGTGATATCAGTGCCCGTGTAGTTAATACATTGAAGCAGTTTTCCAATAGAATTGAAGTTTATTCTATTGATGAGAGCTTTTTATATTTACCGGCTCTCTCACTAGAGGAGGTTAGAGGGTTTGGGCTATCTATCCGTGAAACGGTAAAGAAACACATCGGTATTCCCGTTGGTGTGGGTATTGGCACGACACACACATTGGCCAAATTTGCCAATTTTTGCGTCAAACAGTTAGAAAAATGTAACGGCGTTTGTGTTTTTGAGCCCAACAGTGAGGAAACCAAGCGTGCCATGCAGCATTTCCCAGTGGGAGAGCTGTGGGGCGTGGGTAGGAAACTGGCTCCAAAACTCGTAGCACTAGGTATCCATACGGTATGGAATTTACGAAATGCAAACCCTGTAGAAATGCGCCGCAGATTTTCGGTAGTGGTTGAAAAGATGGTCTACGAGTTGCGTGGTATTTCCTGTATTGAAATGGGAGAGGAGCATTTTCGGCAAAATATTATGACATCTCGTAGTTTTGGAAAATCTACCTCTGTTTATGAAGAATTGGCGGAGGCAGTCAGGCGTCATGCGGCCAAGGGTGGCGAAAAGCTTCGGGCCCAAAAGAGTGTGGCTAAAGCTATTATGGTTTTGCTTAAGACAAACAAGCATCGTATTGATTTACCACAATATTACTCACGCTTGGCTTGTGCCTTGCCGATACCTACAAATGATAGTCGGACAATTATCAAGACGGCTCTTGTAGCTCTACAGCGGATATATAAACCAAATTATCACTATATAAAAGCAGGGGTCATCATGATGTTGGATACAGCCCCTGTTCATGCGAGGCAAGCAAGCTTGCTGGATGCTATAGAAGTCCCAGATAAGCAAGCAGGGCAGGCGTTAATGAAGAGTATTGATGTCCTGAATAAAAAATTTGGCGGCAATACTGTAACGTTTGGCTCGTGTTCTTCCACAGCTCCATGGCAGATGCGTCGCAATAGCTGCACACCTCATTATACAACAGATTGGCGGCAACTCGCCATTGTGAAGGCTCATTAAACTTTTAATTTTCTTATAAGCAAGCAGCTGTGCTCGTACCCTACTGTTAATAACTAAGCTTTCGGGTTGGAAAAGCTAACATTATTTTCTTTTGTAGTTTCGAAAGCGAAGGTATCTTTTTCCCTGCCTTCTGATATGTATTTCATTTAAGTATCAAACTTATATAAAAATATTTTCTCATAACGGTTATAGAATTCTTTAAGCTCTTCTCGGCTATAATCAAAAAACTGCTCATAAGTTGGAATAGTAGAAAACCCAAAAGAGAGGCCGTTACAGACCTCGTTAAAAGCATCATAAATAATACCGGCTTCAAAAGCTCTTATTTTGATGGTAATAATATCGTCCAAGGTAGAATTTTTATACTGCTCAAGTATAAGGGTTAATTTTTTTTCAAGTTCCATTCCTGTTTCGTAAGGGCTCTCGTGAGAATCCTGGTGGCGGGTGTTAAATTCTTCTCCTAGTCGTTTTAGGGCTACGTGAAGCACTTTTGCACAGACCTTCAGTTCCTCCTTTGTGGCTTCAAAAGTGAAGAGGTCTTCTTTTAGTTTTGCAGTGATGAGTTTCATTATTTAGGTAATCCTAACGATCTCTTTATTCTATCAACGTTTTCAAAGTAGAAGTCTTTTTGTGTTTTAGGCCTGAAGATGGAACCTGTGAATTTTCCTGTTCTGTTGAGGCCGATAAAAATGCCCTTATTATTATCCCATATTACCATACGGTTAGGGCCATTGTAGAATTCTATACCTGGTTTGGGGTGGCCCTCCCGTATAGAATGGACCACATCTGTGACGTAGTCTTTCAGTTTTTTAGGTGTATCAAGGCCGATATCCTTAAGAGGGAATTTATCTGGCTCTTCTGTTGGATCAACTGGCTTGCCGTCCAGATGCCCGCGATTGATAGAGTGGTCAACCGTGTGGTCAATGACCTGGTCAAGGGTAGCGTTATAGCCTTGTGGGAAGCGTTCGTTAATCGAAGATGAAGATGGCTTTCTCTCTATTTTCTAATATATGTTTCATTATCATGGCTATACTTAGTTTAGGTAGATTTTTTCATAACGATCGTAGAATGCTTTAAGCTCTTCTTTGTTATACCCGATAAGTTCTTTGAGGGTAGGAACGTTAGCAAACCCGAAGGATAGACCATTACAGACCTCATTAAAAGCATCGTAAATAATACCGGCCTCGAAAAACCGGATAGTGATGGTAATAAGGTCGGGAGGAGAAACGTCTTTGTGCTCATCCAGGAGTGCTTCTAGTGTTTTGCCGAGTTCCAGTCCTGTTTCGTAAGGGTCTTCATGGGTATCTTGGTGGCGGGCACTAAATTCGTCACCTAGCCAGTCAAGGGCTAAGTGGGTTACTTTTGAGCACACTTCTAGTTCTTCTCTTGTGGTTTCGAAAGTAAGAATATCGTTTTCTTGATCTTTTAATATGCGTTTCATATTTCTATCATATGCAGTCCATATAAACTTTTTTATAATGAGCGTAGAATGTTCTAAGCTCTTCTTCGTTATATCCAATAAGCTGTTTTAGGGTAGGAGTATTCCTATATCCGAAAGAGAGGGCATTACAGACCTCATTAAAAGCATCGTAAATAATACCGGCCTCGAAAAACCGGATAGTGATGGTAATAAGGTCGGGAGGAGAAACGTCTTTGTGCGCGTCTAGAATGGCTTCCAGTTTTTTTCCGAGAACAAGACCTGTTTCATAAGGTTCCTCATGGGAATCCTGATGACGGGTATTGAATTCTTCTCCAAGCTCTTTCAATGCAAGATTCATAACCTTAGAGCATACTTCTAGCTCTTCCTTGGTGGCTTTAAAAGCGAAGGTATCTTTTTCACGGTCTTCTGATATGTATTTCATGTTTCTATCATATGCAGTCCATATAAACTTTTTTATAATGAGCGTAGAATATCCTAAGCTCTTCTTTGTTATACCCGATAAGTTCTTTGAGGGTAGGAACGTTAGCAAACCCGAAGGAGAGGCCATTACAGACCTCGTTAAAACAGGCATAGATAATACTGGCCTCTAGAAACCGTATGGTGATGATAATAGTATCGACAGGAGTATCCTCTTTGTGCTCGTTTAGGAGCGCTAGCAGCTTTTTATTGAGTCTTAACCCAGCTCTGTAGGCATCTTCAGATGTATTTTGATGACGGGTATTGAAGTCTTCATCCAGCCATTCTAGGGCCAGATGTATGACTTTAGAACAAACCTCTAACTCTTCCTTTGTGGCTTCGAAAGCGAAGGTATCTTTTTCTTGGTCTTCTGATATGTATTTCATTTAAGTATCAAACTTATATAAAAATATTTTTTTATAACGGTCGTAGAATATCCTAAGCTCTTCTTTGTTATACCCGATAAGTTCTTTGAGGGTAGGAATGTTGGCAAACCCGAAAGATAGGCCATTACAGACCTCGTTAAAAGCATCATAGATAATACCAGCTTCAAAAGCTCTTATTTTGACGGTAATAATATCTTCATCTTTATGCTCCTCCAGGAGTGTTTCCAGTTTTTTATCAAGTTCTAGGCCTGTTTCATAAGGGCTCTCATGGGTATCTTGGTGGCGGGCATCAAACTCGTCTCCTAACCAATCAAGGGCTAAGTGGGTTACTTTAGAGCAGACTTCTAACTCTTCCTTTGTGGCTTCAAAAATAAAGAGGTCTTCTTTTAGTTTTGCAGTGATGAGTTTCATTATTTAGGTAATCCTTTCAAAGTTTTCATTCTATCAACATTCTCGAAGTAGAAGCCTTTTTGTGTTTCTGGCCTGAATACGGAGCCTGTGAATTTTCCTGTTCTGTTGAGGCCAATGAATATCCCTTTATTATTATCCCATATTACCATACGGTTAGGGTCATTGTAGAATTCTATACCTGGTTTGGGGTGGCCCTCCCGTATAGAATGGACTACATCACAGATGTAGTCTTTTAGCTTTTGAGGTGTGTCAAGACCAACATCCTTGAGAGGGAATTTATCTGGTTCCTCTGTTGGATTAACAGGTTTGCCGTCCAGATGTCCGCGGTTGATAGAGTGGTCAACCGGGTGGTCGATGACCTGGCCAAGGGTAGCGTTATAGCCTTGTGGGAAGCGTTCGTTAATCGAAGATGAAGATGGCTTTCTCTCTATTTTCTAATATATGTTTCATTATCATGGCTATACTTAGTTTAGGTAGATTTTTTCATAACGATCGTAGAATGCTTTAAGCTCTTCTTTGTTATACCCGATAAGTTCTTTGAGGGTAGGAACGTTAGCAAACCCGAAGGATAGACCATTACAGACCTCATTAAAAGCATCGTAAATAATACCGGCCTCGAAAAACCGGATAGTGATGGTAATAAGGTCGGGAGGAGAAACGTCTTTGTGCTCATCCAGGAGTGCTTCTAGTGTTTTGCCGAGTTCCAGTCCTGTTTCGTAAGGGTCTTCATGGGTATCTTGGTGGCGGGCACTAAATTCGTCACCTAGCCAGTCAAGGGCTAAGTGGGTTACTTTTGAGCACACTTCTAGTTCTTCTCTTGTGGTTTCGAAAGTAAGAATATCGTTTTCTTGATCTTTTAATATGCGTTTCATATTTCTATCATATGCAGTCCATATAAACTTTTTTATAATGAGCGTAGACTGTTCTAAGTTCTTCTTTGTCATATCCTATGAGTTCTTTGAGGGGAGGAACGTTGGCAAACCCGAAGGATAGGCCATTGCAGACCTCGTTAAAACAGGCATAGATAATACTGGCCTCTAGAAACCGTATGGTGATGATAATAGTATCGACAGGAGTATCCTCTTTGTGCTCGTCTAGGAGCACTAGCAGCTTTTTATTGAGTTTCAACCCAGCTCTGTAAGCATCTTCAGATGTATTTTGATTACGGGTATTGAAGTCTTCATCCAGCCATTCTAGAGCCAGATGTATGACTTTAGTGCATACCTCTAGCTCTTCCTTGGTGGCTTCGAAAGTGAAGATATCTTTTTTTGGGTCTTCTGATATGTATTTCATTTAAGTATCAAACTTATATAAAAATATTTTCTCATAACGGTTATAGAATTCTTTAAGCTCTTCTCGGCTATAACCGGTTAGTTGTTCCAAAGATGGTGTTGTTTTACGCCCAAATGGAATACCATTACAGACCTCGTTAAAAGCATCATAGATAATACCAGCTTCAAAAGCTCTTATTTTGACGGTAATAATATCTTCATCTTTATGCTCCTCCAGGAGTGTTTCCAGTTTTTTATCAAGTTCTAGGCCTGTTTCATAAGGGCTCTCATGGGTATCTTGGTGGCGGGCATCAAACTCGTCTCCTAACCAATCAAGGGCTAAGTGGGTTACTTTAGAGCAGACTTCTAACTCTTCCTTTGTGGCTTCAAAAATAAAGAGGTCTTCTTTTAGTTTTGCAGTGATGAGTTTCATTATTTAGGTAATCCTTTCAAAGTTTTCATTCTATCAACATTCTCGAAGTAGAAGCCTTTTTGTGTTTCTGGCCTGAATACGGAGCCTGTGAATTTTCCTGTTCTGTTGAGGCCAATGAATATCCCTTTATTATTATCCCATATTACCATACGGTTAGGGTCATTGTAGAATTCTATACCTGGTTTGGGGTGGCCCTCCCGTATAGAATGGACCACATCTGTGACGTAGTCTTTCAGTTTTTTAGGTGTATCAAGGCCGATATCCTTAAGAGGGAATTTATCTGGCTCTTCTGTTGGATCAACTGGCTTTCCATCCAAATGTCCACGGTTGATAGAGTGGTCAACCGTGTGGTCAATCGCTTGGTCGACAGTGGCCTTATAGCCTTGTGGAAAGCGTTCATTAATCGAAGATGAAGATGCCCCTCTCCCTGTCTTCTGATATATGTTTCATTATCATGGCTATACTTAGTTTAGATAGATTTTTTCATAACGGTCGTAGAATATCCTAAGCTCTTCTTTGTTATACCCGATAAGTTCTTTGAGGGTAGGAACATTAGCAAACCCGAAGGAGAGGCCATTACAGACCTCGTTAAAAGCATCATAGATAATACCGGCTTCGAAGAACCGGATAGTGACGGTAATAAGGTCGGTAGGAGAAACGTCTTTGTGCACATCTAAGAGTGCTGCCAGCTTTTTATCAAGTTCTAGGCCTGTTTCGTAAGGGTCTTCATGGGTATCTTGGTGGCGGGCACTAAATTCGTCACCTAGCCAGTCAAGGGCTAAGTGGGTTACTTTTGAGCACACTTCTAGTTCTTCTCTTGTGGTTTCGAAAGTAAGAATATCGTTTTCTTGATCTTTTAATATGCGTTTCATATTTCTATCATATGCAGTCCATATAAACTTTTTTATAATGAGCGTAGACTGTTCTAAGTTCTTCTTTGTCATATCCTATGAGTTCTTTGAGGGGAGGAACGTTGGCAAACCCGAAGGATAGGCCATTGCAGACCTCGTTAAAACAGGCATAGATAATACTGGCCTCTAGAAACCGTATGGTGATGATAATAGTATCGACAGGAGTATCCTCTTTGTGCTCGTCTAGGAGCACTAGCAGCTTTTTATTGAGTTTCAACCCAGCTCTGTAAGCATCTTCAGATGTATTTTGATTACGGGTATTGAAGTCTTCATCCAGCCATTCTAGAGCCAGATGTATGACTTTAGTGCATACCTCTAGCTCTTCCTTGGTGGCTTCGAAAGTGAAGATATCTTTTTTTGGGTCTTCTGATATGTATTTCATTTAAGTATCAAACTTATATAAAAATATTTTCTCATAACGGTTATAGAATTCTTTAAGCTCTTCTCGGCTATAACCGGTTAGTTGTTCCAAAGATGGTGTTGTTTTACGCCCAAATGGAATACCATTACAGACCTCGTTAAAAGCATCATAGATAATACCAGCTTCAAAAGCTCTTATTTTGACGGTAATAATATCTTCATCTTTATGCTCCTCCAGGAGTGTTTCCAGTTTTTTATCAAGTTCTAGGCCTGTTTCATAAGGGCTCTCATGGGTATCTTGGTGGCGGGCATCAAACTCGTCTCCTAACCAATCAAGGGCTAAGTGGGTTACTTTAGAGCAGACTTCTAACTCTTCCTTTGTGGCTTCAAAAATAAAGAGGTCTTCTTTTAGTTTTGCAGTGATGAGTTTCATTATTTAGGTAATCCTTTCAAAGTTTTCATTCTATCAACATTCTCGAAGTAGAAGCCTTTTTGTGTTTCTGGCCTGAATACGGAGCCTGTGAATTTTCCTGTTCTGTTGAGGCCAATGAATATCCCTTTATTATTATCCCATATTACCATACGGTTAGGGTCATTGTAGAATTCTATACCTGGTTTGGGGTGGCCCTCCCGTATAGAATGGACCACATCTGTGACGTAGTCTTTCAGTTTTTTAGGTGTATCAAGGCCGATATCCTTAAGAGGGAATTTATCTGGCTCTTCTGTTGGATCAACTGGCTTTCCATCCAAATGTCCACGGTTGATAGAGTGGTCAACCGTGTGGTCAATCGCTTGGTCGACAGTGGCCTTATAGCCTTGTGGAAAGCGTTCATTAATCGAAGATGAAGATGCCCCTCTCCCTGTCTTCTGATATATGTTTCATTATCATGGCTATACTTAGTTTAGATAGATTTTTTCATAACGGTCGTAGAATATCCTAAGCTCTTCTTTGTTATACCCGATAAGTTCTTTGAGGGTAGGAACATTAGCAAACCCGAAGGAGAGGCCATTACAGACCTCGTTAAAAGCATCATAGATAATACCGGCTTCGAAGAACCGGATAGTGACGGTAATAAGGTCGGTAGGAGAAACGTCTTTGTGCACATCTAAGAGTGCTGCCAGCTTTTTATCAAGTTCTAGGCCTGTTTCATAAGGGCTCTCATGAGTATCTTGGTGGCGAGCATCAAACTCGTCTCCTAACCAATCAAGGGCTAAATGGGTTACTTTAGAGCACACTTCTAGCTCTTCCCTTGTGGCTTCGAAAGTAAGAATATCATTTTCTTTATCTTTTAAAATTCGTTTCATTATTTAGGTAGTCCCTGTGATTCTTTTATTTTATTAACATTCTTAAAGTAGAAATCTTTTTGTGTTTCAGGCCTGAATACGGAGCCTGTGAATTTTCCTGTTCTGTTGAGGCCAATGAATATCCCCTTATTATTGTCCCATATCACCATACGGTTGGGGCCGTTATAGTATTCTATCCCTGGTTTGGGGTGGCCCTCCCGTATAGAATGGACCACATCTGTGACGTAGTCTTTCAGTTTTTTAGGTGTATCAAGGCCAACATCCTTAAGAGGAAATTTATCTGGTTGTTCTGCTAGATTAACAGGTTTTCCATCCAGGTGTCCGCGGTTGATAGAGTGGTCAACCGTGTGGTCGATGACCTGGTCAAGGGTAGCGTTATAGCCTTGTGGGAAGCGTTCGTTATTATTTGAATCAATGGTAATATAGTCTTTTTTGCCATTGTTGCCGTTGCAGCTGAGTATTAGTCTTTAAGAATTCTTCAGAGGCATTACAGATATGCCCCAATGTTTCTAGCTAAAAAATTGAAATAAGTTTGGGTCTGTTTTTTCTTGGGGGTTTGCTGTGGGCTATGGCCTGTTAAAATAGATTTTTTCATAACTGTCAAAAAATTCCAGGAGCTCTTCACGGCTATAGCCGGAGAGCTGCTCAAGGGTTGGAATATGAGCAACTCCAAAATGGAGGCCATTACAAACTTCATTAAAAGCGTTGAAGATGATACTGGCCTCAAAAGATCTGATGGTAATGTTAAGGATGATACCCTGAGAAGAGAGATCTTTATGTTGCTCTAGAAGGGTTTTTAGTTTTTTTTCTAACACTAAACCTGTTTCATAAGGCTCCTCATCAGAAGACTGAGTGCGATCATTAAATTCTTCGCCCAACCGTTCAAGAGCAATATGCACCACTTTAAAGCACACTTCCAGCTCTTCCTTGGTGGCCTCAAAGATGAAGATATCTTTTTCTTGATCTTCTAATATAAGTTTCATTACTACTATTTTCCCTTTTTTAAATCATCAACGCGTTTAAGATAGTAACTTTTTCCTGGTTCAGGAATAAAGACCGTTCCTGGGTTTTTTCCTGATGTATTGAATACTGAAAAAATACCTTTCTCATTGTCCCAAAACAGGAAACGTTCTGAACCATCTGAACTTTTTCCAAAGAAATGTTCAATAGGGGAGTGTGGGTCTTGAACACTTTTAACCAGTGTATCAAAATACTGGGCCAGTTGCTCCTTGGTGGTAATTCCCACTGTTGAAAGGGGTTTTGTATCAATGGTACCCTTTGTACCTATACCGGTTAAATGCCCACCTTCCAAAGCATGTTCAACCCAGCTTGCAACAAAATCTTCCTTAAGGACTAAGGCACCCTTTTTAGTAAGAATTTCAGTTCCCCCTTTTGTAAACAGCTCATGCAGGGTGGACTGCATGTAAACCTGCACCCTGTTTTCAAGGAGATCTGCACCTCCTTTCATGTTTTGTAGGAGCTTTGCCCCCACAAACTCTGGCAGTGTTAGAAGCTCTCCATCCCCTGTATTGACCAGAGCCAGTGCTGCAAACAAGGCAAAGTCCTGTGGTGTGGTTGGAATGGGGTTAAGAAGGTCAAAAAGGGTTTTTCCAACGGAGAGGACATGGTTAAAGTAATCACGAGCACCCGCTAATGCTGTATTGAGGGTGGTTTTTGCTTTTTCAGGATTTTCATTAGCAAGGCGATTAAAACTCTGAAATTCATAAGCCTGATTGATAAGAAATGATTTTCCTTGTTCTAATTCAATCTGGGAGGCATTACGGCCAAAGTGATTCTGAGCAAAATCATTAATAACACGCGTTACTTCTGGCAGGTTTTTAATATCAGAAAAGACACTATTTATATTTTGTCCATTGGTCAGGTTGTTCTGATAGTTTGTTAAAAGTGAAGGTGTTATAGTGTTGCCTGTCGCAAGAAGATAGGTGTTGCTAATATAGCTGGTGGTATCATCGCTAAAGGCGATACCATGGCGGATATCCTTAAGACTGGATGTGGCATTATCTCTTAGCCATTGTTGAAGATCGTTAATGGCTTGTTGAGTTTGTTGTGGAAGTTCGTTGTCCCAGCCCTGAAAATCGACAATCCAGGATTTAATCTGTGATTTTATGGAATCACTGTTTTCATTAACAATCTGCTGAGCAATTTTTTGGTAATTACTATTACCTTTTTCTATATCCTGAATAAAGGATTCAATAAATGTTCGCTCTTTACTTCCAGGAGTAAGGTTGGGCAACCTGCCCAGTTTGTTTAGATAGAGATCGCTATAAACACTGTGATCAACGGCATAGACAGTGAATTCATTAAGGATTTTGTCATAGGTTGAACTGCCATTTCCGATATGATTAGCCCAGTCCTTTACGGTTGTGGAATAGTCAGAATCTGTAGGCCCATAACCTCTTACGTTGGTAATAATAGTATCGTAATTATGGTTGTTATAAGCGAGATTGGCGAGACCTTGCCGTGCATCAGCATAGGTGGCTTTACCAGCACCGATATTGTTTCTCCAGCCTATTTCTACCCCGTTTTCATCGTGGATTTCTGCATAGGTTGGCTCACGACCTAACACATCACGGATGACTTGATCATAGATATGGTTGTTATAAGCGAGATTGGCGAGACCTTGCCGTGCATCAGCATAGGTGGCTTTACCAGCACCGATATTGTTTCTCCAGCCTATTTCTACCCCGTTTTCATCGTGGATTTCTGCATAGGTTGGCTCACGACCTAACACATCACGGATGACTTGATCATAGATATGGTTGTTATAAGCGAGATTGGCGAGACCTTGCCGTGCATCAGCATAGGTGGCTTTACCAGCACCGATATTGTTTCTCCAGCCTATTTCTACCCCGTTTTCATCGTGGATTTCTGCATAGGTTGGCTCACGACCTAACACATCACGGATGACTTGATCATAGATATGGTTGTTATAAGCGAGATTGGCGAGACCTTGCCGTGCATCAGCATAGGTGGCTTTACCAGCACCGATATTGTTTCTCCAGCCTATTTCCACTCCGTTTTCGTCATGGATTTCGGCATAGGTTGGCTCACGACCTAATACGTCACGGATGATTTGATGATATTTCCCATTATTATACATGATATTGACGAGATCAGAACGGGCTTTAGAGAGGTCATAGTCATAGAATTTGGCCATGCCATCTTCTGTGATACGGATCCAGTCCAGATCCTGTGTGGGGCCGGAAACAGTTCCACCGTAGGTCCAAAATAGGTCATGAAGCGCATTGGTGGTTTGGTCTGCGTGGGCAATCCAGTTTCTGACTGTAAAAACGTTATCGATTTTTCCATCGGCCATCAGCTGCTGAATAGCTTGAACCCAGTCTTGTGTTGGAGCAGGGAGGGTATCTACCCCTTGCAGAGATGTTATATAGCCAGAGATAAGAGATTTTGTTTGGTTAGATTGGGCAATCCAGTTACGAATAGTATAGACGTTATCAATTTGTCCATTCCCTAACTGGTCTTGAACCGTTGATATCCATCCTTCTGATCCTGGGTCTAGAGAAGTGGTAATACCCTGAAAATTATGAATATATTTTGCAATAATATCATGGGTTTCAGAAGAATGGGCTATCGTATTTCTGATATCATTCATACTGTTAATTGTTTTGTTCGCTAGGCCATTCTGATAGCCTGTTATAAGCTGCTGTTGTTGTTCAGACAGTGGGCCCGTAATATCTTCGAAGTTTCGTAAGTAATGTTCAATGGGCGTAGAGGTTTGAGAATTATAGATAAGCCAGTTTCTTACCGTTTCTACAGTAATACTGTGGTCATTAATCATGAGGGCTACAACCTGTCTGTTCCAGTTTACAACAGAGTCAGGCAGTGGCCGGTAACGCCCCTGAATATCAACTTCTAATTGTTCAAGGTTTTTAAGGGTATTGTCATCAACGATAATGGCATTGAGGATATCATTATGGGTTACGTCACCTGTTGTTGGGTCTCCGTTGAACTTGATGGCATCAATGGCATTATTGATCGCTGTATCCATTTCTGTGGTTAAGATGCTGATGCCCCAATATTGTTGCATATCAACAGCGAATACATCGTGGAGAAAGGGACGAATACTATCAATCCATTCCTCACGAAGGTTTTGCAGACTTTTGTCCGTATTGTGGTGTGTTAACACCTCATACATACCCTGAAACCATTGGGCATCTGCTTGGGAAACATCTCGTCCAAGAACATCTTTAAAGGTTCTGACTATATCATTGTAAACATCCTGTCGTGGGTAAGAAGAGGGTATGATATCAGGGTTATCACGGTGCTTGTAACCGCCAAATTCTTTATATCCACCGCCAAACAGGCTCCCAATGGCCTTAAAGATTGAAGTAAACGGCTTAACAATATCCTTAACAATGTGCCATGGATGAATGACAAGATCTATGGTTTCATTAAAAATCTGCTTAATCGTACGGATAGGGTGTTCTATTGTTGATATAGGATGAAAAAGAGCGCGGTCAATAAGTTTGTTAATTGGGTTGATGTAGGAAAGGGGATCGATAAAGGAACTTATGGAATTACCAATATCAACACCACCGCCATTATAAATGGATCCATTATCTAACGAGCGTGCCATTCTGCGATGAGGAACAAGAGATGCAGCAGGTTGATCTTGATCAACCCTTGTTAGAGGAGAGAGGCTTTGCTCTACCAAGGCTTTTTGTGTGCTGTCTGTGGTAACAGGATAGTATTGAAAAAATTCAGACTGGGATAAATTAGGCTGGGCAGAAGAAGAGGCTTCCGTTGTATTTTTAGGAATAAGGGAAGAAGCGAGAGTATCAACGCCTTTAAATATGGGAAGGGCTGGATTAGACTTGCTAGAGTTTTGTAACAGTTCGTTTGTATTTCCCTGAACTGTTCTGGACCAGTCTATGATATTGGCATCAGGATTACTCTGATGCAGAGAAATAAGAGCATTTTGTAAAGGCAGAAGGGCATCAACACGTGACAGCACGGAAGAGTGCATGACGTCAGCCATAAGCTTTCCGTAAACGTCTTCTATAATTTGCTCTACGGTTGTATTTTGTTGGGTAGCTTGAGCAATCAGACGGATATTACTACCAACATTAATGCTATGGAGGACGTAGTCGTCTACGGCAGAAATAACGCTACTATATAGTCCTTTATTTTGAGCAATACTTTGGTCATTCCTGGAAAGGATATTCACCAGATTATGAAAATTTTCTAATGTATCATTCATGTTTATTTTAATCCTTAGGGGTGAAATAAATGCATATCTGAAACAATAACCAAACAATTGTATTTTTTAAAAATTAATTAATTATGTGATGGGATTTATTTTATTTTTACTAACAGAAATAACACAGTAACAGGCCAACACTTTCGTATTGGCCATTTTCATAAGCAAACAGGAAGGGGCTGCGCCCCCCTCGCTGTCAATACCCAGGCCTTCGGTGGAAGAGGCAAACCGTGGCTCACTGCGTTGCGCCCGCACCATTTGCCTCTTCCAGATAGTGACAGCTTCCCCCGCTCATTGCCGCATGGCTAGTTCCGAAAAGCATGGCGCTTTTCAGAAATACCAATCAAGGAAAGCAGGCCAGAACAAACAGTCAGCTTTTTTAAAGGAACTAAATCATGAGTTTAAATTGTGTTCAGATTATTGGCCGTATGGGTAAGGAGCCTGTTATTCGTCAGGCTTCAAACGGGAAGAGATTTGCAACATTTTCTTTAGCAACCGGCAGTAAATACGAAAAAGACGGGAAAGAACATGACACTACCCAATGGCACGAAGTTGTCGTCTGGAATGAGTTTTTCGTAAACCAGACTGAAGAGAGGGGAAAGAAAGGGGTTCTGGTTTCTCTTGAAGGGGAGCTTTCCTATTCGGATTACACAGATGAGAAGGGTGTTTCTCATAAAACCGTATCAATTGCTGTCAGACGTTTTCCGCACAGTATTTCTTTTCTTCAGGCTACTGGAAAGAAAAGCGAGAACGATAGCTCAGAAAATCCATGGTAAGGCAGAGAGTTTTTGAGAAGATAGCTATTAGATAGCTACTTAATAGCTATCAATAATGGATGAGAAGAAAGCCCGTCATGCGGGGACGGGCTTTCAGCCACTATCAGTTACGGAAGGACTGAAAATGACACTACAGGAATTTATCACACTGGACGCAGAGTTAAAACAGTTTTCCACTATGGGCCCGAGAAGCCGTTATCTGTTTGATATGACTATTTCAGAAGGAGTGAAGTATTTTGCTGATGAAACGGGCTGTTTCTGGCTGCTGGATGAAGTCACTCTCAATCAGCACAGGAATGGCATTTACAGCAAGTCCTATCAGCTCTGGAACCTGACCATAAGCCCACTAGACAGGACAAAAGCCTCATTATGCTGTTTTAACCGCAATAACCAGCTTCTTTTCAGGAAAGTCATAGAGCGGGAACTGTTCCCTTTAGAGACTATGGAACTCATTGTGCTGTCTAACACTATTATGCTGCCCACTGAATATCACTAGCCAAACGGGAAGGGTAGGGGAGGGAGAATGTTCCCTTCTTCCCCAGAAAGGAGAAAAACCATGTTCAAGGTATTTTGGGTTTTACTGTTTTTAAACATAAGGATGATTGTCTTTACACTGAAAATACTATGGATAGTGGCATTCTGTGTGTGCGTGTTTATTTCTGTGTTTATCAAGATCTTTATACGGGAAATAAGGAAAGGCAGGGATGGCGTTTCCCTGCCTTCTGATACAGCGCACTTGTAAGTGTAGTCTGATGGGGGTTAGAACCCTACAGAGAAGCCTGCTCCTACTCCTGCACCGCCGTGGCTGTCAACGGAAGCCGAGGCGCGGATGATGACGTTATCGGCCAGATGGGTTTGCAGGCCGGCAGCTCCGGCGAATTGTCCACGATAAGAGCCAAATCCCATAGCGAATGAAGAGTCATACAGTGGATTGAATGGCAAGCCCGCCATGGCCATGGCACCGGCAATACCAGCATTAAGCCTGCGGGAAGCAGAACGAACCTGTTGGTCTGTATAGGCACGGTCTGCTTGCGAATAGCTATCCATGCGGTTAGAAAGGTCACTGAACCTGTTATCTGTATAGCGGTTCGCAGAAGAGAGGGTTTTTGCATCACCATCGGCCCTCTCTTTTGCTTCATTACCCACAGAAACGTCAGTGTAGGTATTGGCGGTTTTTAAAGTCTGTTCGTCTCCTGCAATTCGTGCGGCGGCCTCTTTGGCTACAGAGACGTTAGTATAGGTATTAGAATTGCTTTCTGCCGTATTGGCATAGTTCTGGGCATTACTATTGGCTTCCTGAAGAGTTTTCTGGTCTCCAGAGATTCTGGCTTCTGCCTCCTTTCCAAGATTGACATCTGTATATTTATTGGCTGTATCAAGTGTTTTTTGATCGCCAATGATCCGGTCGGCTGTCTCTTTACCCAGATTGACATCTGAATAATGCTGGGCATTTTGCTGTGCCTGATCAGCATAACCCTGGGCATTGGTATTGGCAGTATTCAGGGTTTTTGCATCGCCAGTATCACTATACTGGTTAGCGGAAGCGAGAGTGTCCTTGTCACCCTGTTGACGTGCAGTGGCCTCTTTGGCCAGTCCGTCATCTGTATACTGATTGGCGTTCTTTTCTGCCGTGTTAGCATAATTTTGAGCATTGGTGTTTGCTGTGTTCAGGGTCTGCTGGTCTCCAGCTTCACGGGTCGCAGCCTCTTTAGCCAGTCCATCATCTGTATACTGATTGGCGTTTTTTTCTGCTGTGTTAGCATAATTTTGAGCATTGGTGTTTGCTGTGTTCAGGGTTTGCTGGTCTCCAGCTTCACGGGCCGCAGCTTCTTTGGCCAATCCGCTATCTGTATAGTCATTAGCGTTTTTCAGAGTATCAGAAGCACTGGATTTCATTTGTCCAACATTGACGGCATCGTTAGTGTCCACACCGTCTTTTACTGAAGTGATCTGTCTGTTTCCCACATCAACCTGATCAGCACGTGTTGCTGTAGAACCAGAACCGAGAGCTACCCCACCATTAGAGGCACTTGCCCCACCAATGGCTACGCTGTTAGTTCCTGTAGCGGTGTTGTTGGCCCCAAGAGCTGTCGCATTTTCTCCATTGACCTTATTATTATAACCCAGTGTCGAGGCATTATCTCCACTAAGGGTATTGGCATTACCGGCTACGAACGAGTTGTTGGCAGAACTGACTACGTTCCCATTGCCTGCCACACCAGCATTCTCTGATTTATTGTCAATGGTATTGGCTGATCCTGAAACGTTGTTTCCGAAACTCTCCACCGAGTTGGAATAGCCTGCTACAGTGGAGAGGGCAGTGTTGGTGGCACTGTTAAAACTGCCATTAATGGTCACAGTCGAATTGGTAACAGTATTTTTAGTCCCGTTAATTGTAGCAATGCCACCGTCAATCGTATTGCCATTGCCCGTAACATTGGGGGCATAGGCATTGTGCAGGATGTTGTCGTTCCCGTTGATGGTTCCATGGTCACCCACATGGGCTTTGTTTTCTGGTTTATCATACGGTGAATAGTCGGGGCTGGCCTCTGTTCCATCAAAAGTGGTTGTGTTGTTATCCCCTGTTACAGAGATATTGGGTTGGGCCGTCGAGATGGAATTTTCTGCATGAGCACCGCTGCCCAATGCAAGGAAGCCGAGAAAGGCGGCTCCCATGAGAAGGGTATTTTTTTAGTCATTTTATACCTATAAATAAAAAATATTAATAACAAAAATAAATTACTAAATAAAATTTATTATTACAACATATTTTTTATATGAGGATAAAAAAACCGCATCTCCTGTGACGAAAAAGGCGGCAGGTTTATGCGATTAAACTAACTGGATGTAAGAAAGAAAGTCAGTAACCACGGTGGTGATTACAGAGTTGAGGATAAATCTCCATAGAATAACTGTCAATAATTATTTTATATAAAATAGAAAAAATATCAAAGTTATCTAAACAATAAAAATGAAAATATAATTGAAAAAACAATATTCATAAATAGGATAAACCATACGGTGAGTTTGATGTTCAGTAAATCCTTGTTCTGGGCAGAGAATTGCTGATGGATACCAAAAAGAGAGGCGGCGATTTCCCTGTCTATTTTCCTTTTCTCTTCATTGTTATGAATAGTGGTGGCATTCAGATTGCGACTGGCCTGTCGTATGGTCTCGGTAAGGCTCTTTGCACTGGCAACAGCTTCTATGGCTTTATCTGTAACTTCTTCACTCTTGCTGATAATTTCCCTACCCTGATCAAAGAGAAGGAACCAGTCTATTTTCCGGTCAAATGAAGGTTGGTTCATAATCTTTCCTCCAGAACGGAATAGGCGGCATCAAGTTTTCTGTTGAACGCTTTAGCCATACTTTGCCACCGGTAAAGGCGTGCCAGGGATTTTCTCTCTTCTAGGTTGGTAGCCTGTCGAGCGCGTTCTTTAAGGTCTTCTTCTGCAAGAAGCTGTTCAAAAGAAAGTTTTTCACCAGCAAGGAAAGTGAATATGTCACTCCGGTAGAGCATACAGTCTTCATCAAGCCATGCTTTTTTTTCTTTTTTTACGTAAGCATATATTTGAGGGATTTCCTCTAATGGATCCTCTTCAATCATATTGGGGACGATCAGGATTTTTCTGGCAGGTATCCTCATGCGAGATAGAACATCAACAATGTTGATAGTTTCTATAACGGATTTTTGGTTTGGAGTTACGGGCACAATGAAGAGGTCAAAAAGCTCTGATGCATCTTCGTACTCTGTCCATTTGGCAAGGAAGGACTCAATGTTGGAGGCTCCGACATCAACAATGGCGTTGTCTTCGATCATCAGGTTTTCGAAAACCTGTCCGAATTGGTTTCCCTTGAGTTGTTCGGCGGCGTTCACACCAAGATCGCTCGCACCCTGATTGATACTCTCAATAGAGAAATAAGGGGTGTTATCGGGCATGCGAGGTTTTAGTAGATATGTTGCAATGGTGGTTTTTCCAGCATTGCCATTATAGTTCAAGATAGCAATTTTCATGATGGTGTTCCTTGGATTTTAAAATTTCTTGTATTCGCTTAGGTCTCTGTTTCGGACTTGTTGGCCTATTTTCCTGATATCATTTGGGTTAAGAGGCTTTTCCGATGGGGACGGGGACGGGGTCGTTGTCTTGGAAAAGACATCGCTATTTCGTGAGGCGGGGGGAGAAGTTGGTTCCGGCGCATCTCTTTCGAAAACAGGATTTCTCGACTTTCTTGGTTTTAGTCCGTTTTCACGACAAATTTTGTAGTAGGTTTGCCAAAAAGCAGACTGGGTATTCAGATCATATAGATTTTTAAAATGTCCCCAGATGGCCTCCTTTTTTACCTTTTGTGTGTAGAGAGTTCTGATTTCCTCAAAGTGCCGTTCTATAACTCCTATCAGGCTAATTTGATTTTGAAGTGGTTTTTCTCCTGTCATCGCAATAATCACTTTTTCTAAGTGTAGAATAAACAGATTGAATATATTTTGTTTTCAATTGAATACATTTTATAAACATATTATATAAAAAATAATATAGAATATAAAAATAACAAAACTCAATGAATACAGTTTGTATACGTATCATATAAAAAATAAAAATAAAATACGCTATTTTAACAAAGTTATAATTTTTATATTGATTTCAAGCTAAAAAAGTCCCTTAATCTGATGAGGAAGTTACTACACACCATACGCAACGAAAATCGTTGTTTTACAATGGTTTAATTTTGCACCGGTTAAACATATGGTTTTACTTTGTGTTGTAACATCATGCAAATAAAGGACTTTTTTAGAAAAAAGGTTAAACGCAGTGTTAAACAAAAAAATAAATTTAGTAAGTGTTGGATTTAAGTGCAGTCTTTCTCAAAAAGAAGAGCTTATTTCTCGTTCTCAAGGAAATTTATCAGAATATTTAAGAGGGATTATTTTTGAAAAAACATTTTCCAAAAACAGCAGCCTGCTTTCTACTCTGGAAAGAATAGAGGAGAGTATTTCAACTCTGGCAGCCTCACAGGAAGGGGGGAAAGGAGAGGATGGTGGTGAGCAGAACCTGTTTCCTCTTCTTGCAGAAATGCTTCTGTTTATGCGGAAGGCTACCAGCCCAGAAAGGGCAGATGACGTGGCACGGGATATGAGACGCTATGGCATTAAGAGGAAGGAGTTCGTGTAATGGAGAAGGAAGATAAAGGTAAGCTTATCCTTGCCATGCTGGTGTTATTCCCATTGCTCGGCTGGCTGATTGGGGCAAGGGCGATTTATCATATGGACAAAACGAATGCTCTTGCCGTGATTATGGCAACGCCAGATCTGAAAGCGTTGTGGTTGACATCAGGGTTGGGGCTGTTTCTTGCTATTGGGTTGTCTGTTTGTGTTATCCGTATGAAGAAGCCTTTCAGAGGGGCCAGATTTGATCGCTATTTCCGTGGCACACAGGTGGTGAGTGCAAAAACACTGGCCACAAAAACAGGAGAACGGGGAAAAGCGCAGGTGACCATTGCCGATGTGCCGGTGCCGATAGAAGCGGAAACGACCCATTTTTCGATAGGAGGGGCAACAGGCACGGGCAAGTCTACCATATTCAAAGAGATGATGGTTGGCTGTATCAGGCGGGGTGACAGGATGGTCATTCTCGATCCGGATGGAGAGTTTGTTAAAACCTTCTATCGTCCAGAAACAGATCATATCCTCAATCCCTATGACAGTCGAACGGAAGGCTGGTCATTTTTCAATGAAGTGCGGGATGACTACGACTTTAAAAGACTGGCCCATTCTATTGTTCAGCAATCATCCAGTAGTGATGCGGAAGAGTGGAATGGCTATGGCCGTATGCTCTTTGCAGCCGTAGCCCGTAAAGTCAGGGAAGAGAACCTGTCCAGACGCAGTATGCGGGATGTCTATAAATGGACAAACGAAGCAGAGGCAGAGGAGCTCATGGAATTTGTGCAGGGCACCGATGCAGCGGGCATTTTTACTGGTGCAGACAGGGCTTCAGCCAGTGTCCGTTTTGTGCTTTCGGATAAGTTAAGTCCTCACCTGACCATGAAGCAGGGAGAGTTTTCCTTACGGGACTGGCTGGCCAATCCCAGGGGAGGCAATCTCTATATTACATGGAGTGAGAGCATGCGTTCTTCACTCAAACCGCTTATCTCGTGTTGGACAGATATTATTTTCTCATCAGTATTGGCAGAAGAGTCTGATCTTAAACGTCGTATCTGGGTTTTTCTGGATGAACTGGAGAGCCTTTCAAAGCTTTCGACACTTGGGGATGCCCTCACGAAGGGGCGTAAAAAAGGGTTGTGTATTGTTACCGGTTATCAGTCCTATACCCAGATAGAAGAGGTCTATGGAGAAAAGGCTGCCGAAACCATGTTGGCCAACCACAGGACATCAGTTGTGCTGGCAGGTGGCCGTATGGGGCAGAAGACGGTTGAGAAGATGGCGCACTCCATTGGCCAGCATGAGATTATGCGCAAGAAGAAGGGCAAAAGTGCCAGAGCGGGTTTTGGCTCTGGGGTCAGTGCCAGTGAGAACGAGGATATAAGAACGGAGCTGGTTGTGCTTCCTTCTGAAATCATGGCTTTACCTAACCTGCACGGTTATCTGGCCTTTCCGGGGAGTTTTCCTGTTGGAAAGTTTAAACTCACCCCAATAACCTACATCAGAAAGCAGCCAGTCCCCGGTATCCTCAAGAAAAAAGAGGAGGCTATTGTCTGATGGTCGCCAATGTGACGGTTTTAACCCGGAGTGGTGATGGCGACCAGAAGCTGGCCCATTACTATGCCAATGGGGTGGATGATTACTACGCATCAGAAGGGCTTGCCATGGAATGGCAGGGGAGAGGTGCCGAAGCTCTTGGCCTTTCAGGCGAGGTCGATAGCAGGCGTTTTCGGGAACTGCTGAACGGTCGGGTTGATCAGGATAACCTCATAGAGCGTAAGAGAACAGAGAAGGAACGGTTAGGAGTGGATGTTACCTTTTCGGCACCAAAGGGTGTGACCTTGCAGGCTCTGGTGTATGGTGACAGGGATATTATCGCAGCTCATGACAGGGCCGTTCAGGTGGCGATGGAAGAAGCCGAAACACTGGCACAGGCCAGAAAGACCATAGCCCGCAAGACTGGAATAGAAGATACGGGGAATCTGACCATTGCCAAATTCCGCCATGAAACAAGCCGGGCCCAGGAACCACAGCTTCATACTCACGCTGTTATTGTGAACATGACCCAGAGGCGGGATGGGAAGTGGCGGGCACTGCATAATGAGGCGATTATCAAGTCGCAGGCTTATCTGGGGAATGTCTACAAGTCTGTTCTGGCTCGTGAACTGGAGAAGATGGGGTATAGCCTGCGTTATGATGGCAAGACTGGCACATTTGATATGGCCCATTTTAGCCGCGAACAGATCGAAGCCTTTTCCAGCCGTAGTGAGCAGATTGTAAACCACCTCAGGGAGCAGGGGCTGGACCGGGAGACAGCCAGTAGTGCAGAGAAAGACAGGGCTGCTCTTATGACGCGTGAGCGCAAGGAAAAGATCGATCGTGATGTTTTGTTCGATAAATGGCAAATCGCAGCAAAGGAAGCAGGGCTTGACCAGAGTTTTGTCAAAGGCAAACAGGCAGGAGAGGGTTCCATTTTACAGGCCTTTAAACTAGAGACCATGAAGAGCCATCATGCGGATGAAGCGGTTAAACATGCTGTAGAGAGTTTAACAGAGCGTCAGGCCATTATCCGTAAGGGGCAGGTAATTGATGCTGCCCTAAGGTTCAGCTTTGGCAAGCTGACCGTAGGCGATATCACCGAGGCCTATAAGCGCGCTTCTGGCAGTGGGGGCTATATTGTCACGGGTGCTTATCGGTATAAGGCGATCAATACAGAAGATGCGGTGCAGAAGACAAGGCAGGACTGGCTGGCTTTTCTCAAGGATCATGGCAAGGGAGAGCAGGAGGCAAAGAGCCTGTTTGAAAATGGGGTTAGGGAAGGCAGGCTTCGTCTGGCTGATGTGCAGATTACCACGAGGCAGGCTGTTGCATGGGAGAAGGACATTCTCACCCGTGAGAAATCATCACGTGGGGCGGTAAAAACAGGGATTACTGAGCAGGCAATAGACAAATTTCTGCAAACAAAAACCCTGTCTGATGAACAGGCCCATGCAGTAAAGGCTATTGCTCAACAGGAAAACCGTTTTATTGGGGTTCATGGTTATGCAGGTGTGGGGAAGTCCTATATGACCGTATCGGCCAGGGAGCTGTTAGAAAGTCAGGGCTACCATGTGACCAGCCTTGCGCCCTATGGTTCCCAGAAGAAGGCCTTGGAGGCAGAAGGGATTAATGCCCGCACTGTGGCAAGTTTTCTGGCGGCAAAGGACAGGCGCATTGGGGAAAAGTCCGTTGTCTTTATCGATGAGGCAGGGGTTATCCCCGCACGCCAGATGCAACAGGTGATGGAAGTCATCGAAGCCCATGGGGCAAAGGCCGTGTTTTTAGGAGATACTGCCCAGACCAAGGCTGTTGAAGCAGGGCGACCCTTTGATCAGCTGATTGCGGAAGGGATGCAGACGACCTATGTGTCCAGAATCCAGAGGCAGAAGGATGAAGTTCTTTTGCAGGCGGTGCAATATTCCGCTGAAGGCAAGACGAAAGAAAGTCTTGCGACTATAGAAAAGGATATTCACGAGATCAAAAATAACAGTGAACGCTATAGCCGGATTGTTAAGGACTATACCAGCCTGTCTTCCAAAGAGCGGGATCAGACCCTGATTGTAACCGGCACCAATGAGAGCCGCCATGCTATTAACGGTCAGGTCAGGGAAGAGCTGGGGCTGGCTGGTAAAGGGGAAAAGCTGGTGACCCTCAACAGGCTGGATACCACACAGGCCGAACGGCGGTGGAGCCAGTTTTATAGTGTTGGTTCTATCATTCAGCAGGAGGTGGATGACTCCAGAACGGGCCTAAGAAAAGGAGAGGCCTATGAGGTCGTTAATAATGGGGATGGGAAAAATCAGTTGAGGGTTAAACATATCCATACAGGTGAAGAGGTGACCTTCTCACCAGCACGAGCAAGGCAGCTCTCTGTTTATGAGAAAAGGGAAGTGGAGCTTTCCGCAGGCGACAGGGTCAGGATCACCCGCAACGAGCATGAGCAGAACATGGCCAATGGCGACATCTTCCGTGTGACTTCACTGGGGAAAGGCAGGATTGAACTCGAAGAGGTTGGCAATATCAGAAAGAGGGTCGTCCATGCCAGCACACAACCGCTCTTTGTCTCCCATGCCTATGCCACCACCATTCATAGCAGTCAGGGGCTAACCTCGGAGCGTGTGCTGGTTAATATTGAAACTCAGTCCCGCACTACAACCAAAGAGGTCTATTATGTGGGTATTTCACGGGCAAGGCACAAAGCCAGCATCTACACCAACGACCGCCAGAAACTCCCCGAAGCCATCGCCCGTCCCACCTATAAAACCGCAGCCATGGAGCTGAAGAAAGAAAAGCAGGGAAAAGAGAAGCCACAGAAGAGAGTAGAGAGAAAGAGAGAACTTTAAAAAGAAAAACTATAAATCTTATAAGTTTCTTTACTGGATAATAAGATAAGGTGAGGAAGCAAAAGCGTTACTAATTCGTCCTTCATGGTAACCTAAATTGGAGAAGTGTACTAGTGGCCATATGGTGTAATATGTGTCATTATTTATATCAGGGTATTTTTTTTTGTAAAAAAGCTCATCGTATCCTTCTAATATTAATGTCTTGTCTTTAAAGAAACAGACTAAGAAGTTTGATAAAGGCTTAGGCATTTTTACTTTTTTTATGTTTGTATAGCAGGAGAGTTTGTTTTCATTATGGCCAAATATTTTCTCTATATTACATCCAAGTTGATGCATTTTTACAATAAAATCACGCAGGTATAACATTCCTGTATTTCTGTATTGGTTTTTATAGTCTTCTTCCGAATGAAAAAAATCTGAGATCAAGTGCGAGCCAATTCCTCTATAGTTTTTTAGGTTTTCTAAGTCACTTATATTAACAAAAGGAGCAAGTTTTTCAGAAGAAAATTTTTTTAGATCAGAAAAATTTGGTCGATTATGTAGGTGTATATACATAAAATTAGTAAATATGAGTTTCCTATCATAGATGGTTTGGGGCTCATGATAGCCATTATCTAAATTAACAATTGTATTTGGCCTGAAAAAAGATTTTCTAATAATTTATGGTTTAAAAAACCAGTATGGGTAGGATCGTTTAGAAGAATACGGTGTAATAAAAACGTTCCATCATAATTGAGTAGATATTGGAATTGGTTAATAATATCCTCCTTTTCAAGGAGGATATTATTTCCAAAGAATGCAAGAAATTCGTCACAGTCTAAAGGAATGGCAAAATCATAATGATCATTATTTTTATCCCATTCCTGAATGATGTTTTTAACAATCTTTCCTTTATCGATAAAATCTTGTTTTGTTGTGAAGGTTCGTAGAATGCAGCAACCTTTTTTTTCATAGTAGTCTAGTAAGGTGTGAATTTCTGGACATGTTGATCCGTTGTCAATAATAGTTAGATTTTCAAACCCAAATAAGGAGCTATGGTAAAGTATCCAAGGCTCGAGTAAGGTCAGTTCATTCTTTTCCATCATAATACATCGGATAGTAAGCATAGAAATCATGAGTCCATTAGTAAAAAAACATTATTTTGGTTAATAATATTAATATTTGATCTATCTTTAAGCGTAAGGATACTGGTCGCTGTCTTGATAAGTGTATCATTATTGACGTGGCTAATTTGTAGTTGGCTTTGAGTAGAAATACCAGTTAGTTGTAGGGTAGAGTTGCCAGATGAAAAATTTGAAAGAGTAGTATTGTTTGATAGGCTCATATTTATTAAGATAGAGTTAGAGTTATTTCCTAAAAAAGCAGTTAAATTTCTATTGGAAACATTCATATTTGCTATTTCTGTGACACCTACTCTCTGTAGATAAGGCGAGATCCTAGGCATGGTCTGGTTATACTATTTGCGAAAGAATCGAATGCACCACCGTCAAGGAGGTCACCTACGTTGGCATTTCACGGGCAAAGCAGAAAGCCAGTATCTATACCAATGACCGCCAGAATCTCCCCGAAGCCATAGACCGTCCCACCTATAAAACCGCAGCCATGGAGTTGAAGAAAGAAGACCGAACCAAGGAAAAGCCAAAGAGGAGAGTGGAAGCTGGGATTTAAATAGTTTCATCATTTAACAAGTCTTACCTTAAATATGATTAATTATTACGGTTTATTGAACACCATAATAATGAAATATCAGTAATATTAATTTTGAGATTATTTTCAAAGCCATTGGGAACGCATGTTTCTATTCAGCAATGATAATTTGCTTCCCATAGATATTTAAGCCTGAAATTATAAGAACTTTTGTGAGTAAAACTCAACATAGAAGCTCTTTCGGGAGTTTTCAAAGTAAGTAAAAGATCTATCTTATGATTTTAAAGAAAAGAAAAGAAAAGAAAAGAAAAGAAAAGAAAAGAAAAGAAAAGAAAAGAAAAGAAAAAGGATATAAGGTTTTTTATGGTCTGCAGTTATCGGTGAGGGAATGTCTAAAGTAGTTATATAAAAATTATATATGTAATTTTTTTTCTTAAAAAATATAAAAAAAGTAATAAATGAAAAAAATTCTCTCTGATGAGCTTGCGTTTTTTTACAATCATTGTTTCAATAAATTGTAAATAATGATTAGGGGAGAAATGAAAATGAAGATATTTGATGAAATGTTCTTTCAAGATTCCCAAGTCAGGTTACCTTACCAGTATTTTCAGGATTGGTTTAACAACCAGGTGCCAGAATTATTGCAGAAAAAATCCTTAGATGCGGAAAATGTTTTTCGCAAGACAGGCATAACGTTTGCTGTTTATGGTAATGAACAGGCCTCAGAGAGGCTTATACCTTTTGATATTGTTCCTCGTATTATTTCAGGGCAAGAATGGAGATTGCTCGAACAGGGTATTGAGCAGCGTGTTATTGCACTGAATGCTTTTCTTGATGATATCTACCATCGTCAAGAAATTATACGAGCTGGACGTATTCCTAAGGAAATTATCATTCATAATTCCGTATTTTTGCCTGAAATGATGGGATTTAGACCTCCTGGAAATATCTATACTCATATCATCGGGATAGATATTGTCAGAACTTCTGAAAACGAGTTTTTTGTGCTTGAAGATAATGCCAGAACACCTTCTGGCGTTTCTTACATGCTGGAAAACCGTGAAACCATGTTACAACTCTTCCCTGAACTCTTTCATAGGATACGTGTTAGGTCAGTAGAAAATTATCCGCAGCTTTTACGTCAGTCCCTCATCAAGACAGCTCCTCCAAGTTGCTTATCTTCTCCAACTATAGCTGTTCTTACCCCAGGTGTTTATAACTCTGCTTATTATGAGCACGCTTTTCTTGCAGAGCAGATGGGGGCTGAGCTTGTGGAAGGAACTGATATGCGTGTTATTGATGGCCATGTGACAATGCGCACAACAGAAGGCTATAAGGTTGTTGATATTATTTATAGACGTGTTGATGATGCTTACTTGGATCCACTGACTTTTAATCCGCATTCCGTATTAGGCATTGCTGGGCTTATGGATGTCTATAAAGCTGGTAAGGTTACCATCGCTAATGCTCCGGGTACAGGCATAGCTGATGATAAGGCTATTTATTCCTATATGCCAGATATCATAGAATTCTATACCGGACGTAAGGCCATATTACGGAATGTTCCGACGTGGAGGTGTGCCGAATCAGAAAGCCTTGCCTATGTTATTGATCATATCCATGAGCTGGTAGTGAAAGAAGTGCATGGCTCTGGTGGGTATGGTATGCTTATTGGCCCCGCATCGACTAAAAAACAGCGAGAAGAATTTATTGCTAAGCTCAAACATAAACCCAACAATTATATTGCCCAGCCAACACTTGCCATATCAACCTGTCCTATCTTGACCGATAATGGGCTTGCGCCTCGACATGTTGATTTAAGACCTTTTGTGCTTGTTTCAGACCAAGTTCGCATTACACCCGGTGGTCTCACTCGTGTTGCTCTTAAAGAAGGATCTCTGGTTGTTAATTCTAGCCAGGGTGGTGGAACAAAAGATACATGGGTATTAAACGACTAGATTTTGGAGGATTCTTCTATGTTATTAGGTAGAACAGCCAATGGTCTCTATTGGATGAGCCGTTATATTGAACGTGCTGAAAATATGGCCCGCCTTATTGACGCCGGATTACGTATGGCTCTTACTAAAACATCTAATGCTCCGGAGGAATGGTCTTCTGTCGTTACGAGCTCTGGTGCAAATGCAGATTTTAGGAAAATTTATGATAATTATAACGCGATCACTGTCTCTGATTACATATTAAAAAACCCTCTTAATCCTTCTAGTGTCTTAAGTTGCCTAGAATCTGCGCGTACTAATGCTCGTATGGTCCGTACGGCCCTAACACGAGAGGCATGGGAAAGTATTAATGAAACATGGATAAATTTTAAATCTTATTTAGGTCACTCTTCTATACCGGAAAATGATCTTCCTGATCTTCTTGCAACCATTAAGAAAGAAACCTCACTTGTCCGAGGGATAATCAGCGGAACAATGATGAGAAACGAAATTTATAATTTTATAAAAACCAGCACTTATATTGAACGCGCTGATAACACTGCTCGTATTCTGGATGTAAAATATTACGTTTTACTGCCGACTATTGCCAATGTTGGCACAAACCTAGATAATTATCAGTGGGAGTCTATTTTACGTTCTGTTTCTGCTCACAGATCTTACCGATGGGTGTATGAAGGAGATTACAAACCAAGCCATATTGCAGATTTTCTTATTCTTAATCAGCGTATGCCTCGCTCTCTTAACTTTTGCTATCATCATATTGTGCAGAATCTTCGCTACCTTGGTAAGGAATATCATCAGGAACATCAGTGTCATATAACGGCAGAAACGCAACTAAAATGTTTTTCTGATATTACAATCAATAACGTCTTTGATTTTGGATTACATGAGTTCCTTAACAGTTTTATTGCAAAAAATAACCAGCTTAACAATGAAATCGCACAAGCCTATAATTTTGTCTGATCTTAGCCATGCTCTTAAATGTAAAACATACGACCTGTTATGACTATAGCCAACCTTTCTCTTATGCCATACAAAGAATAAGGTTAATGCCTTATTCTGCCCCAAATCAGAAAGTAAGGACATGGGAAGTTTTAGTAAATGATGAAAAAAAATTGTTCTCTTATAGAGATGGATACGGCAATTACAATCATTTTATAGCTGTAAATACTGCTCAGGATACAATTACTATTACAGCAAAAGGAGAGGTTGAAACTTTTGATACGTCTGGAATCTTAAAAGATTTTCATGAAATGATTTCACCCTATTTTTTTCTTAGGAAAACGCCATTTACAGAACCAGGAAAACAGCTAAATAGCTTTATTGATACCTTTCGAAGCATTTCTTCCGAAAATACACTTTCCCTACTGCATAAAATTATGCAGTCTATTTATGAGACTGTAGAATATATTCCTGGATTTACTACTGTTAATACTAATGCAGAAGAAGCTTTTCTTTATAAAAAGGGTGTATGCCAAGACTATTCCCATATCTTTCTTACCATATGCCGTACCTTGAGCATACCTGCACGTTATATTTCTGGATATCTTTTTATGGATGGCCATCGTGAACAAACAGCAAGCCATGCTTGGATAGAGGCTTATGTAAATGGTTTAGGGTGGGTTGGGTTTGATGCTACAAATTGTATTTGTCCGGATGAGAAGTATATCAGAGTAGCCTGTGGGCTTGATTATTTTGATACTTCGCCTATAAGAGGTATCCATTTGGGGAATGGGAAAGAACATCTTGATGTAACAATTCAAATTACCGCTAAGTAATAATGTGTTTGTCTAACTGATGGATATAAACAATGACATATTGTGTTGCCATGAAATTGGATCTTGGTCTTATTTATATGTCTGATACACGAACAAATGCAGGTCTGGATAACATCTCTACATTTTGTAAAATGAAAACGTGGGAAAAGCAGGGCGATAGGGTTATTACCTTACTGTCTGCCGGAAATTTGGCAACAACTCAAGCAGTTGTTGGGATACTCGAAGAGTTAAACCATACATACAGCCAAAGTTTACATGAAAATAGAACAACTCTGTTCACAGCAGAAACTTTATTTCAAATTGCTACACTCATAGGCCAAATAGTTAAAGATACCATTCGTAACATTGCTCCAGGCCAACAGAATGCCGATGCTTTTTCTGCTTCTTTTATATTAGGTGGTCAAATTAAAGGTGATGTGCCGAGACTTTTTTTTATCTATCCAGAAGGCAATTTTATTGAGGCTACTAAAGATACTCCATTTTTTCAGATTGGAGAACATAAATACGGGAAACCTATCATTGTAAGGGCTTACAATCCAGCAATGAGTTTTGAAGAAGCAACAAAGCTTCTTCTCGTCTCTTTTGATTCTACTTTGCGTTCTAATCTCTCTGTTGGGTTACCCTTTGATCTTTTAATTTATAAGGAAGATACTTACGTAAAAGGAATTCAGAAAAGGATTGAAAAAAATGACCCTTATTATACCAATATTTCGGATCTATGGTCAGATGCTTTAAAAAAAGCTTTTCTACAACTTCCTCCATTTTATTTTTAATAAAATTTAGCATTATAGCACTTGATATATAACTGAAGACTAAGTGAAGTTTTGGTTAATAATATTAATATTTGATCTATCTTTAAGCGTAAGGATACTGGTCGCTGTCTTGATAAGTGTATCATTATTGACGTGGCTAATTTGTAGTTGGCTTTGAGTAGAAATACCAGTTAGTTGTAGGGTAGAGTTGCCAGATGAAAAATTTGAAAGAGTAGTATTGTTTGATAGGCTCATATTTACTGAGATATAATAAGAATTATTTCCTATAAAACCTATTAAATTTCTATTGGAAACATTCATATTTGCTATTTCTGTGACACCTACTCTCTGTAGATAAGGCGAGATCCTAGGCATGGTCTGGTTATACTATTTGCGAAAGAATCGAATGCACCACCGTCAAGGAGGTCACCTACGTTGGCATTTCACGGGCAAAGCAGAAAGCCAGTATCTATACCAATGACCGCCAGAATCTCCCCGAAGCCATAGACCGTCCCACCTATAAAACCGCAGCCATGGAGTTGAAGAAAGAAGACCGAACCAAGGAAAAGCCAAAGAGGAGAGCAGAGAGAAAAAGAGAAGGGGTGAGGTTGTGAATATGTAAAGATATCTTGTAAAGCATTAAACAATAATTACATTAGCAATGATATGGCATTATAATGGATATATAATATGGCCAATTTACAAATTAGAATAGATGATGAGTTAAAAAATAAAGCCCAGCAAATAGCAAGCGCTATGGGAATGGATTTAACCACTGCTGTGAGGGTGTTTTTAAAGCAGTTGGTTCACGAAAGGGCCTTTCCTTTTAGACCGGATGTAGACCCTTTTTATAGTCCAGAAAATCAGAAAATCTTAAAGGAATCTATAGACCAGCTCGGTAAAGGGCAGGTGATCAGTAAAACAATTAATGAGCTGGTGGATAAAAAGAATGAACTTTGATTTTATTCCTCAAAGCTGGAATGAATATCTATTTTGGCAAAATCAGGATCGAAAAACCCTAAAGAAGATCAACGAGCTATTAAAAGATATTTCCCGAAACCCTTTTGAAGGAATAGGCAAACCAGAGCCTTTGAAAGGAAATCTGGCAGGATTTTGGAGCCGCCGTATTGATAGTAAAACAGGTTTGTTTATAGAATTTATGATGGTCGCTGTCAGATAGTTCAATGTAAGGGGCATTATAAAGTAGATTTAGAATAGCAACTGTAGTCGGTTAATACTTTCTTCCTCTATTCCATCTATCTTGCCAGTAAGCGAGGTAGGTTTGTTTTCTAAGTATAAAGAATTCAATTATTATTCATATAAAAATCAACAACGCTTACTATTTGAGGGATAGAAACCATGTGCGGTAAAAAGGTTGGGGGTATATTTTCTAAGTCAGCACTACGGCTTATAATACAATCGTATGGTAGTTCTAGTTGATTGGCTATTTTTCTGTAACACCAGTTTAATAACTTATGGGGCTATATTTCAATAATCTGGGTGTTAGGTGAGCAATAAATTATATTGGTTAGCCCTGCTCCATGCGGGGCCACAATAAGGCTTGCCTGAAAAAAATACGTTATTTGTTCTATAAAAGAAAGTTTTTCCATCTGGATAATTTCAAAGTCTCTTAATAAGAGCTCAGAAATTAGCTCGGTTTCATTAACAAGCGGACGAACAGGAGAGTGGCTTCTGTCGATATAGATTTTTCGAGAAGCTGAGTTTTTTAATGTGTTTTGAAAAGTATATAAGCTACGTAAAAATAGTAGCGCACCTTTATACGGCATAAGATGAGATAAAATATTCCACGGCAGAAGCAGTTTTTCAACGGTAATGCTTTTACTATTTTCTATGGTGTAATTTTTTGGTAATTTACTGCTAAAAGCTTTAGATAAAGCCAGCTCTGTTATTTCACATTGTGCTGGTGTTATAGTCTGTGGTAGTAAGATGCCGTTTATTTTCTTGGCTTTTTCTGCTGATAAAAGGCATAGTCTAGCAATATTCATAATCAGAAAGTGAAAATAGTTGTCATTATTGCCAAGTAGTAGAGAGAGCCATGTTTCAGAGAGCTGCGCTGTTGGCGCAGGGAGTAAAACCTTGCCATTGTCATCTATTTGGTATCCATCCTTTTCTGGGGATGTATGAATTAGGGTGTCTTTTATAATATTGCCATTAAGAGAAACAATCCCAGACTCTGAAGAGACATTTGCTGATTTGAGATGAAGGATATGAGGATCATCTCTTGTAGTTTCAGCTAAGAGTCCTGTATCAGTTAGTGAAAAAGCACGAAGACTAAGTTCACCAAATTTTAGGGGTAGTAAGGCAGAGGATGGAAAGTCCCTGAAAACCTCCTGAATTGAAATTCTGTCAGGTTCTTGGGTAAGTATTTCAGGGAACGATAGTTGCATTACTATTTATCTTTTATACATCATTTATAGAACAAAAGAGGCAGTCTGATCATCTGACGAAACAAAATGTCCAGTTGCAGTGTTGTTGATTTTAATGGAAGTATTGTTGGTAAGAAAGTGAATGGTTAAGCTTGTGTCTTCTTTTATAAATTCCAACTGAGATAAATTTTTAAAGTGAGTTATGGTAAGAGAAGTGGAAGAAGCATTAAAATTATCCAATATAGAATTTGAGTAATTTGTTAAATCGATAGTAATAGTATTAGAAGAATTACCAAGAAAAATATGACTGTCACCTGAAAAAATGTTTACGATAGCTTTTTCTGACCCTCCCCAATAGGTGCTGGTTCCACCTTGTATATTTAAGGTTTGAGTAGAGTTATTATAATTAGGATCTTTACTTGATATGATGTCAAATGTTCCTGAACCAGTCCATATTTCTTGGTTGGTTTTGCCGCCAAAAACAGTCGCCGAAAAATTATTTTTTCCTCCTATAATAATTTGTTTTCCATTTGATAAATTATTATTTGCATAGGCGTGTAAAATATTCCCATTATTAAAAATTGTTTGGGTATCTTCACCGGCAAAAATATCTGCTGTATCTGTAGTGTTATTACCTAAGCTTATAGATAGAATACCTTTTGTTCCTATGACTGAAATATTACCTGCTATGTTAGATATACTATTTTTGAACGGACTATCACTTCCATAAATTATATCATTACCATTGCTATTTATTATTTGATCATTCTTCATGAATTTAATGGAGTTCTTTGAGTTTGTTATTGTATTTACTGTATCAGAATAATTTTTGTAGATATAATTTCCATCATCAATAATTTGGATTGGGGTAGTGATCTTTGGATTAAAGTTTTGAGATGAGTCATATAAAAAGTTGGGTGAGAAATGTCTTCTGAAAGATTTGCAGTTCCACTGGTTGAAGCTTCTATTTCTCCATAGTACATTCCTAAAGACCAATTTTTTAAATTTAAATAGTTCTGAGTTGTATTAGTATCAATTCCTCGCACAATTTGTTGGATAGCTCTCCATAAAGCAGCATTAAAGTTGATTTGAATATTATGTAGCTGCTCAGTCTCTTCTGAAAGATATAAAGGCGGTACAGATATATCAGAATCTTGTAATAACTTGGATGAGCCTTTTATAGAGCGATAACTTAAGGATGAAGGATTATAAATTCCTCCATTGTGATTTGGATAGACTGTTGTGTAAATACTCTGTTCTCCTCTGGAATCAAATAATGGTATTTGTATAAATATGCCAAAGGAAGGTAGTTGTGAATTATAGTAAGGGCTTTTAGGAGAGTTAAAGTTGGCAGTAATGCTATTTGAAACTTGGTATGAAATACCGAAGTTTGTTCCTTTTGCTGTTAAACGCTCAGATACATTAAAAATTATAGGTTTATCAAAAGTATATATTTTATTTTTCCAGCTTGCATCAAAGGTTTGTAATTGGATATCATGAAGATGGCCTCCGGTATTACTGATTTCGTAAGTGTAATCTCCTTTTTGACCATAAACTGAAAAACGAGAAGTTACGGGATAGTTATTTTGGTCATAAACATTTGTTGCCCATGTGTATCTGGGGATACCCAGCATAGGAGATCTATAATCGATGTCATTGATAGTTGGGACTGCTGGATCAAATATTCCACTAGGTGGGGTACCCCACATTGTTAGATTCCAGTCTGTATCTAGTGTGCCGTCAACATCTGGAAGAACCTTGTTAAATTCTTCGGAACCGTTAACTATATTGCCAGTATTGAACTGAATTTTAGGGCCTGTTTTACTAATATCCGTAAAAATTTGTTCCATATATTTACGTCCTATAAAATAACATTATTGTTGTTCAGAAGTGATAATATTAATGTAACAATGTAGTCGTATATTGCCTATCGTAAAGTAAAAAACCGGGTATCTAGATAATTTGTTGGTGTAATATTCTCATCAATAATTTTCCCCCTATTCCATCTATTTTGCCAGTGAGTGAGGTAGTTTTTTGCGAGTTGTGGGGAATGGGAGATGACGAGGGCGTTCTCGCTGTTACGCCTTTCGGCAGACTGTGTGTAGTTGAAGGGGTAGTTTCTACGGTTTCTTCATCAGCGATGATGACCTTGTCGTGCTGGATGGCAAAATCGCTATCCGTGCGGATGAGAATGCCTGCTTCTTTGAGTGCGGTAAGGGCTTTGGTACTGTAGCGATCCCTGTTGCCCTTTTCGTCAACCACCATCCTGACATCCACTCCGCACGCTTTGGCATTGATCAGGGCCGTGGTGATGTTGGGTGCGGTAAAGGAATAGGCCATAATCCGCAACGAGGACTGGGCATTGTTGATGACAGAAAGTACGAGTGCTTCAGCGCTGCCTTCGGGTGAGAAGCCCGCCTGTAGGGTAGGCGCAGGAAGGACAGGGGAGTTTGCAGATGAAGGGGGATGAGGAGAGGGGGAGGCAGCCTGATCCTGCACAAGGGTAATGGGGGCAGGAGTGGTTTCAAAAGCCTGTTTGAGTCTTGGCCAATAAGGGTAAAGGCTTAAAATAATGATAAAAGCTGACAATACTCCATAAACTGTATTCCTGTTCCAGTTCATGACGTTATGCCCCTCTTGCCTTTGGGGTCATAGAGAATTTTTTTGACTTCCCAGTTTTTCATGAAGACAACCACATCAAGGGTCTGCTCTATCTTCCTGCGAATGGTCTCAAATTCCATACCCTGGCCCACCGCACTCTGCTTGACGAGATCAGCAATACGGGAGGAGGTTGTGAGCGCACTGTCGGCATGGGTGGAGAAGATACCCCCTGGATGACCCGTATTAGCCCCGGCCAGATAATCCCATGCCGCTTCATCGCGCAGCTCGGCCATGATGATCCGATCGGGTGTCAGTCTTGTGCAGGCACGCAGGGCTTCACTAACGGTAATCCGACCCACGTCACCCTTTTGCTCATACATCAGGAAGCCTGCTTCTCCCGCATTGGGGGCGGTGATCTCATGAATATCTTCGAGGATGATAAGACGCTCATGGGAAGGGACTTCCAAAAGCAGGGAACGGGTGAGGGTGGACTTGCCAGAGCCGGTGGACCCGGCGACTGCAATATTCTGGTGGTTTTGAACGGCTAGGGTAAAGAAGGTTGGCAAATCCCCTTTATCAAGCAGTTTAAGCATCTCCATTTCAAAGGGGAAAAGCTCGCCTTTCTGGTTTTGCCTTTTGTGGCTGAAGCCTGCAAAGCGCTTTTCCTGTTCAAGCTGGGCCAGAGTTTTGGTCACGGGCAAATGCTTGCGAAAGGAGAGAAGCACAGTGCCCGGTAGCGTTGCCGGAGGCCAGCAGATGATCCCTCGGGTGCCGTCAGGCAACAGCACATCATTAATGGGCTTTCTGCCCTTGCCATTAAAGGCGAGCAGGGCGTTGGTCAAAGTGTGCAGCATGGGTTCTGTTATGGCAGGATCAGGAAAGAATGTCTTGCCTGTGGTGGTGTCACAGACCACTTCGCCAAAACGGTTGATCCTGATCTCAAAGATGTCTGGATCACCAAGATAGCGATCCAGAGGGGAGAGCACCTGTCTTGCAGCATAATCGCGCCGTGGTGTTGGGTTTGGGCTAGGAGTAGGGGATTGGCCCTGACGTAGCTCTTGACTGTGATCCTGACTCGGACTTAGGTTCTGGCTCATGGGGCACTTCCATAAGCCAGTGAGTAAACCGATGAGAAGTCGAGGTCACGAGCCACATAGATGGAAACCACATCACCTTGCTGGTCATAAAGGGTGGGGGGAATATTGACCGTGTTCTGCAACACAGTATTGCCCATCTGGCTGGTCTGTTGCTGGGTATTGGAGGTGGAGATATTGGCCGTGTTGTGTTTTTGCGTGAGATTTGACAGCGTGCCAATAGTAGACTGGCTTAGGTCAGAGAACAGGCTGATCATCATTGCATCGCCAAAGCGGTCGAAGAAATGGGTATCGACCTGTCCCTCGATGCCAGCACTGCCCAATCGGTTGGTGCCGGGGCTATCAAGATTGACCACCACACCATCAGGATTGCGCAGACGTGTCCACAAGACAAAGATACGCTCCTGTCCGTGAGCAAGACCAGAAGAGACCTCCCCATCCACCACAGCCCCTTTGTCAATCAGACGGACTGTGCCATCAGCTGAAAACACATCCCGGCTGACCCGGCACGAGACCAGCCCTGCTACAGTGGTATCGAGCTCTGTTAATGTCCCACAGGTGATCATTGTTCCCTTGGGCACCATAAAGCGTGGATGGGCCATAACAGAAGCCAGAGCTGGGGCACGATGATCGCCTGAAAGTCTTCTGCTCAAGGCAGAACTTTCTTCAGACCTGCGTTCAGGCATCGGTTTTTTCTCGGCACTTCCTGTATCACTACCAGAACCTATGGAACCTCCAAACCCACTTTCCAGCCTGCGCTGCAAGGCCAGCTCTTCAGGAGTGGGACTATGCTTTTTAGGGCCTGACTGTGCAGCCAGAGGAGAGGCATTTGATGTTATCCCATGGGTTGCGTCAGGAGGTGGAAGCACCGTGAGAGCCTGTTTTTTGGGCTCTGGTCTGGGAGTTGTGGCTAACGTAAACTGGTGTTTGGGGACAGGAGCAGGAACAGGCCTGTTCTTTTGACTGTTCTCATGGGAGGAGATCCAGTTCTCATAGCCCAGATAGCCGAAAAACCCAAGGCAGCTCACGCCAGATAAAAAGAACAGGGCTTTTAGTCCTACGGCCCTTTTCTTGCGATCTGGTGTAAGAGGCAGTCTTGAGTCAATGGGCTCGTCATTCTGTCTGGTGCTGCCTTCAGGAGAGGGGCTGGAAGAGGGGGACTGGTAGAATGTATCGGTGTCAATGGTTTTAGGCATTTACTTATCCTCCTGTGCAGGGTTGGCGATACGCCGGACATAGGGGCTGGTTGTACCTGTGGGACGGCCAGCAAAAATAGCCCTTGGGTTGTAGGCGGTATTCCTGATGCCTATAACCTTATCCCCGGAGCGGATCACCCATTTTTCAGCCACCATCTGGGCCACTATGATGTTGTGGTTTTCTCCACTTACAGAGCTGTTGACCACACTTTCCTTACCGTCCTGTCCCATGACAAACAGGGTGGGCAGGTCTATTTTTTCAGGGAATTTGAAGTAGGTCAATTCTCCATTATCCCATACATTGACTGGCTTGATACTGTCTGCATCATCGCCTATCGCCATGGTGTAATTCAGGTTTTTGCGCCCAGAGATATAAGGGTTGGCAAAGGCACTCTGGATGGAGTGTTCCTGTACTTCTCTGGCTTCCTGCTTCTCGTCATCATCAGGATATTTGTAGGTCAGCTCTAATGTGGCCTGCCTGAGTTGCCATGGGCTTCTGATAAAGCCTTTTTTACCATCTTTACCTTCACTCTTTGAGGAAAGTTCCCCGATGTAGTGCAGCATGATGTGGTAGGTGTGTTTATCGGTAATAATGGTGAGATTGGTATCGGCATTTTCAGCAACGGGTTTGACAAAAAAGTGGTTTTTGACATGGGCAAAATCCCAGGCTTTTGAATCCCCAAAGGCATGGGCCAGATAGGTTTCCTGTGGAGAGACGGTAATATGGGTGGTCACTCCCACCACACTATCAATCACCACCGTATCCTGCGGGTTATACAGGGCTGACTTGATCCGGTAATCGTAAGGGGAAACCTGTTTGCGTTCCAGCCCATGGCTGGGGATGGAATAAAGAGAGAACAGGAAGGAAGAGGTCAGGGCAGCAGTCCATAAGAGGAGATACTGGTTTTCTCCGCTACGGCCCTCTCTGCCTTTACCAATTTTGTTCCTTGAAGAATGGGAAAAGGGTTTCATGATCATTCTCCTGCATTGGCAGCTTCTGGCTGCGCTTTAAAGGAGGTCACCTGAAAGCCAAGAGGGTTCAGGAAACGCTGTGAGGCTGTAAGCACCGTCTTCTGGTAGGAATAGGCTACTGTGGCGATCCAGTGCTTTTTCTCTTCAGGGATAGAACGGTTGGCGTATTTGTCCTGTGTGGTATAGCGGACAGTAGCGATCTGGTTCTCACGATCCAGAATGACAGAGACCAGATGAACCGTGCGGATCATGCTGTCCTGTAATTTCCTGTCCATGGCCTCATTACCGGAAAAGAGTTTGGCATAGTCACCAGCCACAACAGGCGAAGACATGACAGAGACAGCGTCATAATCCTGTTGAAGGGTATAATAGTCGTAGCCTTCATGATGGAGCACATATTGGCCCACCCAATATTGATCAATGACCTCGCCATAGGTTTTCTGCTCGGTCAGCAGGGAGACAGTGTTGATCTCTCCTGTATCCATGTTAATGGTCAGGATATGTTCAGGGATGGGCTGGGCGTAGCGGTGAATGGTATAGCCCAGTCCTGCCACACAGAACAGGCCAAGACAGAGTGAGAGGGTGGAGACCCTGCGTGAGAAATTGCGGCTGGAGATCAGTTCGGCCAAGAGGTCACGTTCCAGTCCAAGGGCTTTACTCTGATGGGCTGCAAGAGCCGTTTTAGTTAAGAATTTCATGAATGTCTTCTCCAGAAAAATTCAGGGTGAGAGGGGGTGTAAGGGATGCTGACACTGCGGGTGCTGGTATTTTGTTCTCTACTGCCTGCTTGATCAGAACTTCAGTGTTGGAAGGGGAAGTCTCCTGTCTGACAACAACCGAGGGCTGTTCAGAGGGCTGAACAGGTTTTGGGATTAAAGCCTGTGCTGTTTGGTCAGGGGCAGGAAGGGGAGTAGAAATAACAGTATTTATTTCAGGATTATTATTCCTGTTATTATTAAAATTATTTCTATTGGAAACAGCAGATATTTTCTTATGTTTACGCTCAATTTTCCTGTGTTCAACAGGGGGAGCTAAAACAATGGGATTGCCAGCATGGATTTGTGGCATATAAGGGCTGATCTCATCGGGAACAGTCCTGTTGACAGCTACATCACCGTCAAAGTCTGGCTCTGGAGGCAGTGTTTTGCCACAGGCCGCAAGAGTAATCAGTAAGGGAAGGGCCCAGGGGAAGGTATAGAAATATTTAGGGCAGAAAAAGGGGTTCATGGTTATCTCCGCAACAATAACAATGAACCATTATTAATATAAAAAATGATAAAAAACAAAAACTATTTAACAAACAAATTATAAAATAAAACAAAAAATATAAAAATAATATCCTTGTATTTGAATACACATTGTGTATCTAATAAATAAGAAAGGTAAAAATAAGGAGATTTATAGTGTCTGCGAACAGATCAGCGATCAATATAAAGATGCTTGAAGAAACGCGTCAATTAATTGATGCGGCAGCACAAATTACAGGAAAAACCAGAACGGAGTTTATAACAGAATCATCAAGGCGGTCTGCTGAAGATACGTTACTGGAGCAGACATATATAAGAGTTAGTCCAGAATCTTATGCGCATTTCCTGTCTGTTCTTGATGAACCTCCTTCAGGAGAGGGGTATGAAAGACTTATGAAAGTTAAAACACCGTGGGAGGAATGAGGCCTGTTCCGCTCAGTCCTCATCATGACCTGGAAGACTTCAACTCTGGGGATTTATCTCTTGATGAATGGCTCAGGAGAAAAGCTTTAAAAAATCAGGTAACAGGGGCTTTACGAACGTTTGTTTATTTGGAGAGTAATAGGGTTAAGGGCTATTATGCTCTGGCATCAGGAGCTCTTGATCAGGCAGGAGCTCCGGGTTCAATTAGAAGAAATATGCCAGACCCTATTCCTGTGGCAGTTTTGGCTCGACTGGCTGTTGATAGCAGTTTACAGGGGCAAGGATTAGGGGCATCCCTTTTAAAGGATGTCGTGTTACGTCTCACTGAAGCAGCAGAGATAGTGGGTATTCGTGGAATACTGGTACACGCTGTTTCAGATCGGGCAAAAAGTTTTTATAAGAAATATGGTTTTATTGATACAATAGGCGATCCCTACCGTTTGGTCTTTTCATTAAAGCAAAAACGTCAAACCTGATAGTTTTTAGATGTGTTTCTCTCATCTATAACGATGGTGTTGAAAGTTGCCTGCTTGCGTGGTTCTCCTTTAATGAACCATATGACGGTTTTTATAGTTTTCATTGAAAAATAGGTAATGATAATAGCGTGATCTAAAGCCACGATCGGTTGTGAATTTAGAAAGTTAACGATAGTATCCATTGGGTGGTCTCCCTTCTTGTAGTCGTTTGAGAAGCTTCTGTGTGGCTTTGATCTCGCTCTGTGCTTCAAGAACCTTGTTCTTTTTTCCGAGAGAAAAATAGGTTTCCTTACACTTTTCAAGAAAGAGAAGATGGGCTTTTAATCCATCTTCTGATGTTGCTTTCTGCCTGTTCATCATTTTGCAGAGCTTCTGGTATAGCCTTTAATGGCATTTAGGCAGCAAAATGGAGAAAATCGTGTTGCCCTGTGAAGAAATAAAAGGCCTTTAATAAAAATATTATAGGCATTGAGCTATGCTTTTGTATGCGCATGTTATATACATATTTTTTATAGAGAAAATTTATGGAGTATAAAAATGCCACGTATAACTTCTGGTTCAAGGCAGGCTGCAAATGTAACTTTACCTGTCCGGCTTTTAAAAGAAGCAAAGCAATTGGGGATTAATTTATCTCGTGCTTGTGAAAATGGTTTGGCACAGGAGGTTTCCAGGTTGCGTCGTCAGCAATGGTTGCAGCATAACGCACCCGCCATTAAGGACTGGAACGAAAAGGTTGACAAAGAAGGACTTCCACTAGACGAGTATAGGCAGTTTTAATGGCTCGTTTTGATGTTTATGTTCTTTTGCAGCCCAAGAGTGTCGATTACGTTCTTAATGTCCAGTCTGATCTTTTAGAACAGCTTAACACCAGAATGGTTGTGCCTTTACTTTCTAAAAACTCTCTTAAGCCTATTCGTGACCTCAATCCTGTTTTTACTATTGAGGGCAAGGAGTATATGATGATGACTCAAGCTATGGCGAGTATTTCACAAAAAGAGCTCAAGCAGAAAGTATGCTCCTTGGAAAATAAGAGAGATGAAATTATTCATGCTCTTGATATTTTATTGACAGGTTTTTAGATAAGGGCTTTTCAAGAAAGAGAAGATAGGCTTTTAACCCATCTTCTGATGTTGCTTTCTGCCTGTTCATCATTTTGCAGACCCTCTTGCATAGCCTTTAATGGCGTTTGTAGCGGCTTTGGCAGCCCCTGCACCACCACTGGCAGCCGCTGTTGCGGCATCAGCGACCTTACTGCCAAGCCCAGCACCTGCGTCAGAAGAAGGAGCCGAAAGGGCTTTACCACTTCCTCCGCCACCACTATTCAGAGCACGGGTAATGTCTGGAATATGTCCTGCTACGCCGCTACCCCAATGGGCTGCAATGGAAGGTATTTTCATAATGATAAAGAATGACATCGCAGCCAGAAGCCCCAGAGAGGCTGTAGCGTTCAAGGCAGGAAAATTCCCTTCAGTAACTGACTTAACTCCGTTTAAGCCGTTCTTAAAAAATTGCATGATCATACCGTAAGACATGGCACAGATCACGACGACGATAGCGTGATTAACGACAGTTCCCATCCATTTTTCAAAAAGGCCTTTGGTGGGTTTGAACAACAGACAGAAAATAAAAGCGGGCCCAAAACAGATTGCAATGCCAAGCAGAAATTTGGACATGGCTAAAATACCCGCCATCATGGCGCAGAGAAGAACGGAGAGCACTAACACGTTAAAGGCACAGATCATCAGGACAATTCCTCCTCCAGAAAAGAAGCTGCTATGATCCCACATACCAAAAGAGGACTTGATTGCCAGTTCAAGACACTGGTCTATGGTATTGGCTACACTACCGGAAGAAGAAGCACTTCCTGTAACCAGAGCCTGTGAAACCTGATCAGGAAGGGTAACGGCTAAATGGGCAAGGGTTGTCTGATAAAACCCACCCACACCGGCAATCCCCACAATCAGGGCTGTTCTGATATAACGTTGGAAGAATTGACCTAAAGAGCCCCCACCATCGGCATAAAGAAGTTGCATTCCTTCCATGAGAAACATCATGGTCATGGCTATACCAACAACAGGAGTTGCCATTTGTGCTACTAAGGCAACTTGGGTAGAAACGTAATTCAGGATAACGTTATCCATAGTGTTGAAGAACTGTGTTGTAATCTGAAAAGTCATTTATCAGGTTCCTTATTTTCTGTGCTGTCATTTTTCTTTTCAGTCCATGCCCAGGGATGTTTTGGATCAAAACCTTTTGTAATATCAGGGGAGTTAACGGGCTCGTCTTTCTTGCCAATGGCCCAAACCTGTGTTTGGGCGCTCATGGCGTTCTGGCAATCAAGTGAAACCTCAAGATTGGCATCCTTCTTGCACTCAACGATCCGTTTTACCCGTTCCTCGGTGTGGGCAATATACCATTCCCTGGTCTGCGCCTTTTTCTCGCAGGCGGAGAGGAGGAGGGGGATTGTGAAGAGGGAGAGGGCGCATGTTCTGGTGATTTTCTTCATGATCAGAATCCTTGTGTAATATCGGGTGAGGTGATGGGATCGTCCTTATTGCCAATCGCCATTCTCAATACTGCCCGGTTTCGCTCCATTTCCAAAACATCAAGTTGGGCTTTCTGTAACATTGCCATGAGCTGTATCTTGGCGGTCTCACCCTGTATCGTGCCCTGCATGGCGTTAATGCGTGTCTGAAGATCAAGAACCTCTTTGGGAGTAGAGGCAAACTGCAACTGTTCTGCCAGATCCTGTATATTATTCAGTTCGGCCATGTGGTTGTTATACGCCTTGAGGGCGACTGCCCGGTCATAGGCCCCTTTTTCGTCAAGTTCCTTCTGGATGGTATCAAGAGCCTGCATGGGAGAGAGGCTGTTAATCCGCTCCTGCATGGTCTGCATCATGTCATTGACCGTGCCGGAATAGTCCGAACTGCCATTGAAGGCATCAAGGTAAACCTTGCGCCAGTCTTCTGGCAGGTTCGCCTCGATCTTTTCGGCAGCCTGAGGCAGCAGGGTTGAGAAGACCGTATTGCCATTCAGTGATTTATACATGTTCATTGTGGTTTCCAGCTGCTGCTGCATGTTGGTAAGCTGGCTTTTGGCGGTAGAGACCTGCTGGAGAAGCTGCTCAATGGATGAGGGGTCTTTGACCACCACCTGTGCAGTTGCAGGAGAGGTTACAGCCCCATAGCCGAGTACGGAAATGGTCGTCAGAGAGAGAGCGAGAAGGTTTTTACGCATGGCGTGTCCTGTAAGAATGGAAAGAAGATGGGTCATTGGAGAAACTCCTGAACAATAAGGGCGATACCGCTTAACAAAATCAGTTCAGGCAGGAAGGCATAAAGAAGGGTGCGGATTAGTATTTTCAGGCTTGTTCGACTCCTTATTTCTTCAGGGACAAGAGGTTTTGGTGGTTTGCGCTCAGAGGCTTTCATGGGCGTTTTTCCTCAAGCCTTTTCCAGAAGAGGGGCAGCCAGACTTTGGGGTCTGCACTCCCACACTGTTCAATCAGGGTGCGGATGATCTCGGCATTGTCTGGTGTGCCAGACAGAATGGCGATGTCATCGTCCATATCCTCAAGACGCATGGAGGCCATGGCCGTCTCATCACCCTGCTTGATCAGGAACTGGCGGGACTGTGGGCTGATCTGCACCAGCTCTTCATATTCTGAAGGGGTCAGTTTCAGGCCGTCAATATAGTCTTCTGGCGCAGCACCCCGGTTGGAAAGCAGGATTTTGGTGGCCACTGACTGGACAATGGTCTTGCCAATCCGGCTTTCAAGCGCATCGTTCGGCTCTTGTGTAGCAAAAACATAGAGGCAGTCCTTCTTGCGGTCTGTTTTTAATCCCCGCTTGATCTCATAGTCGATGGTGGGGTCATCCAGATACTGGGCGAACTCGTCGAGCACGATCATCGCATGCCTCTTGCCATCTATGCTGGAGCGTATACGGTAAAGCAGATAGAAGAGCAGGGGTGTTCTGGCTGTTGGGGCTTCAACGTCTTTGGGCGTAATGAAGTCGGAGAGGTCAAAGCCGTAAATATCATTCCGGGAGAGGTCGATACTGTCTGTATCATTGTCAAACAGCCAGCCATGCTGCCCCTCCCTGCACCATGGGGCCAACAGCTCATGCAGGCTGCTGCTTCCCTCTTCAACGGCCAGAAGCTGGACAAAATGGGTCAGGGTGCGCCCCTCTTGGGGGAAGATGCTCTCTTTACCCATCATGGCCTCTACGGCCTGACCAATCACCTCTTCCTGTCTATGGCTGATCTCATTTTTTAATGATATTTCAGCCAGTAGTCTGATCAGGCGTTTGACAAAGGCCTTATTGGCGGTCGTGCCGTCCATCTGTAAAGGTTGCCAGCCTGTCGGCACGCCATCTTTCAGTTCCAGATAATGGCCTCCAAGGGCAAGGATAAGAGGGGCAAGTCCCTGATCCTTGTCATAAATGAACATGCGGGGAGAAAACTTGGTGGCATTGGCGAGCAGGGCTGATAGAAGGGTGGATTTGCCTGTGCCCGTCTCGCCCAGTATCAGGGTATGGCCTGCCGGCCTCTTGCCTTTGGCGTTCTCTTCTTCGGGGGTGGGGTGGAAGTTGAAATAATACGGACTGCCAATCCGTGTTCTGAACATCATCACCGCATCACCCCACGGGTTCCCGGAAGCCTTGCCTCTCGCATAAGAATGGAAGCTGTTAAAATCAAGGAAGTTCAGGGAGTTGATGGGAGCCGGGCGTGGGCGGTAAGTGGAATTGCCGGGCAGGGTGGCAAAGAAGGCCGCCTCACTGGCCTGGGCCACAGGCTGGGCAATGACCCCGCAGCTGTTAAGAAGCACACGGGCGGTGCGGGCTAAATCCTGTGCCTGTTTCTGGGTTTTGGCAAACACATGCAGCGTAAAATGATGTTGGCCAAGCAGGATACGCCGAGAAGCCACCGCATCTTCTCCCTCCCTGATCCCATTGATCTGGGAGAGTGCAGGATCGTTCGTGTCTTCCAGTTTGCGTCGTTGCAGGCTTAACAGCCATTTCGCAGATGGCAGGGAAAGGGTGGAAAAGCTTTGCGTTGTCAGAAACTCAAAATCGGCTTCCAGTAGCAGGTTAAACTGGCCTGCTTCTGTGTGTTCCTCATATTCCCTGATCTCAAGACCGGAAGAGAAAATGCTCTCATTTTCGAGCCTGATCTGGAACGCATCGCCCCACAGGCTGAAGACAGGCCGTGTATGGCAGAGATAATCACGGATTGCCCCTTGCACAACAGGAACCGGAGCCCAGTCATGATTGACAAGAAAGGAGAGGAACTCAAGACCAGAAGAGAAAGCCAATCCTGTTTCTTCAGGGGTGATAGGATGCTCAATGATATGATTATCCAAAAGGTCGTTATCCATAACATCCTTTTGCTCTTCATCAAGAGTATCGGTCTCATCTTCTTCTACAAGATCATGGTTGGAAAGATTGATATGCTTGCCTGCCCTGTCCCGATAGTAGATACCGAGCTGTTCAATCCCATAGGGTTTCATATGGCCCATGATCTGGCTTGAAATATCTTCCAAAGCCTTGATCGCCTCTTCCTGAAGATGGGCGATTTCTTCCTGTGTTTTCTTCTCAAACAGGCCAAGGCGTTTTTGCACCCGGTCAGCAATCGGATCGTAAATCAGGGTCAGGTAGAAACTGTTACCCCATAATTTACGGTTGAGAAAACCTTTCTGGTAGTTATGGTCAAAATGGCGGGGAAAGAAGCCCTCCAGCCTTTCTTCAGGCGTATAATCAATCTCGTAATGGTGGTGATGGGTATAAAACTCCAGATGATCAGAGCCGATGCTTTTCAGGAGCTGGTTAAGGTCTTCTGTCCAGCCGCCCAAAGTGGCATCAGACTGGCATTCAGGTGACCTGCCAGTGAGTTTGAAAATGGTCAGGAAGCGGCCCTGATCGGTGCTGATAATGGTATCTGTGACATGATGGAGATAGGGAATATAGGAAGAGACAACAGGCTCTTTGGTAAAGAGCCTGTCTGCTGCTGTCTCCCTTTTTGTTCTGTAAAAGGACAGTGTCATGAGGATGACTCTCCTGTTTTTGTTTTTCTGTAGGGAAGATAAGGGCTGCCATAAGGGGCAGGGGCATAGCTTGTTCCACGCCATAGTCTGTGGAACGGGTTTTTCCAGCTATTAAAGAGCTTTGTTTTAAGGAATAAAAACAGAACCCTGAATATCCGGTCATCATGTTTGGACAGGGCATAGGCGGTGCCAAAAAGCACAGCAAAAATCACCAGAGCCCATATATGGATCAGCATGAACAGGCAGGCTGATACCATCAGAATGCCGATGGCTATATCCCTTGGCACTCCGAAGAAAGTGGGGAGCCGTGTAATGCCTTTAAGCAGCATATGGGAATGGGGCATGGAGATTCTCCTTATGCACCAAGGCCAAAGAGGCCCGCAATATAAGACGCTGCTCCGATAATGATGAGGCCTACAGCAGGCTTGACGATGGAAGAGTAAGACAGAAAGCTGAACAGAACTCCTACACCAAGGCAGATAATACCAATCACCGCAGCAATCGGAGCGATAGTGAGCAACCATGACTGGATAGAGGTTAAAGCCGAGGTACCATTGCTTAGGCCGCCAGCTGCAAAGCACAGGTCTGGCAGGTGTAGCAGGCCGATCACCAGAAAGGCAGCAAAGAAGAACTGCATAAAAAGAGAGGAAGAACAAAAAAAGAACAAGGATTTAGGGAAGGGTTTCATAAAGAAGAGTTCCTTTAAGAGAGATGGAGAAGGAGGAAAGGGAGAGATGTTCAGCAAGCCAATGAAGGGCCCTGTGGGCTGATCGCCAAGACTTGGGTTTGCTGATATTCTGCCTGCGACAGATGACGAGATAGCGGGTACTGTCCGTGCTGTTATTGTCCAGAAAGACAGGGACAAACACGCCATGGGTTTTCAATAGGGAAACCAGTCTGATATTTCTGGTGTGAAAATCCCGTAGCAGACGAACTTCATCGACAAGAACAGCATGGATAGGTTCAGAAGGCAGAAGAGGAGAAGACAGTAAATCAGTCATGATCTTTTCCCTCTTCTTTGGCTGAAGGGGAGGCTATCTGCTTGACTGATGCAGGCGGTGTAACGACCTTTGAGGTAAACGCGTCATTATCATCGCTACTGGCAAAAACATCATGTCCCCCCTTTTGGGCTGACCTGTCCTGATGATCTGTCGTAACAGAGACTGTATCACCGTCACGCTCGGGAACACCGTCTGTATCATGGCGGGGTGAGGCGAGTAAGGCAGGAACCATAAGGGTTGAACTGGAGACATTGGCAGCAGCCAGTTGCACCAGTTTGCCCACATAGCCATTGGTAAAGCCCTTGCTGGTATTGCCTGTATTATAACAGGAGAGGGCCTTGCGAAGCGCCTTTTGACCCACAGAGCCAGTCTCTGAAACCGCGCGGTTGTAACATTGGGCCAGAATTTTTGTCCCCCCACGGATATTCTCGCAGGATTTAAAGACAGAAGTCCGGTCTAATCCAAGGCTGCGAAAGTTTGCTGAATTAACCTGCATATAGCCCGCATCAAAATTCAGCCTGTGAGTGGAAAGCCAGTCAAAGGTGGACTGGGCTTCCTGCATGTTCTGGGGCTGGCGTGGCAGTTTATAACGGCCATTGACGTGCACGGCATACTGGTTATCCCCGGACTCAGCCTTGATCAGATAGGCCGTAGTCAAGGGATGCACACCCACACTACAGTTCCTGGCTTTTTGTAAGACATTTAAAGAGATGATCTCGCGGGAATGGGCTTTGCTTCCTGATGCAGGGAATAAAAGCCCGATAATGGCCAGCATCGACAGGGTCAGTGTCGGAAGCCTCATGCCGTTTATAGGTATTTTTGTCATGGGAGTTATCCTGAGTGATAAAAGAAAATTGTTTTTTCAGGATTAATTCTATAATAATAAATTTTATTTTGTCAAAAATAAAATGAATTTATTAATCATGGAAAATACAAAAAATGAGAAACTTATATATCCATCTCTATACAGTCGCTCTTTCAGTCTTCCTTGTTGGGGTGATGTTTATCTTTACCTCTCAGGCCCATTCTGAAGACCCCTGTGCGGCCTTTCTCTGTATGGCTGGTAAAGCACAGGGCAGCCCATCAGGCGGGTGCCAGATGCCAGAAGAAAGCTTTTATAATATAAGGATATATACGGCATCTGGCTTTAATCATCATCTCACGGCGGAGGCCAGAAGGCGGTATCTTTTATCCTGTCATGGGGTGGGAATTAATCAGGCCATTCTGGACGAAATTATCGAGAAGTTTGGCTATGATTACGATTAATTAAAAAATATATTTATTTATTCAGAAAAATAAATTATATAACAAATATTGTTTATTAAAACAAATAAGCATAAATACATATCATGTATATAAAGGTTATATGCATGACAAAAAACTTTCATTTATAGAAATTTATATGAGGATATGATTATGACAGATATTCGTTACCTTGATGGCAATTCTGGTGAGCTGGTTATCCGTTCAGGGGGAACTTCCTTTGAAGAATATGATGGGACAGCCGGCAACAGGGTTTCTCTGGATTTCAGGGTTTCATCTGCACCGAATGTTACTGTGTCAGGACTGGGTTCTGACTCATTTATCATGGCTGCCAATAACGGCAACTACAATGTAACAGGTCTTTCCATTGATAATCGCATACCAGTCTTTGTTGATAATTCTGTTCAGAATGCTATCTTCACTCTTCAGGATGCTTTACTGGTCATGAATGGGGAGGGTGGGCGTGCCAATGCTACTGTCTATGATCGGGGAAATAGCCAGATTTGGGCTGGGAGTGGCACCATCAACCACACATTACAAAGCACAGCCACAGGTTCACAGCTATTTGCAGGGAAAGAAACAGGCACGTTTAACCTTTCTGGTAGTGGACAGGCACCAGTCGATGTGATCCTGAATGCTGTCAAATCTGAAAGTGACAATTACACGGTCAATGTCAACAACAGTGCAGGGGCTACCCTGTTTGCATCTACTGGTCAGTTCTCTTTTACTGGCAGGAATACGGATCTGGTGCTCAATGACAACTCTGTTCAGCAGGGTGCATCTTCACAGTTAAATCTTTTGGGTGATGATACGCTTTGGTCTGGATCAGGAATTGTGTCAGCACTTTTATCTGGTAAGAATAACACCATTGCTGTGAGTGGATCGGGAGCCATCAGCCTGACTGGTAATGGGGCTTCTGATGGGACGGTTTCGATCTTTACAGCTTCAGATGCTGGAACAGGCAAGGTCAGTTATGTGCAGGGGATAGAGCAGGCCAGTATTGATCTGAAGAACGCTTTTGATATTACCCTTGGGACAGGCAATGCTGTTATCAGTGACTTTATCGGAAGCAGCAGTTTACAGAGTCTGCATCTGGCAGAAGGGCAGAGTGTAACAGGAGTTACTCATGCCAATGGCAATAGTGTGTTCAGTCTTTCAACTGGGAACACAGTTACCTTCCTCAACAATGCCACAGTCGATCAGAATATCTTTGCTGTTGCCTAATTCTCCAACTTAAACCTACAAGCAGGGAAAGGCCGCATACCATGCGGCCTTTCTTGTGTGTTACGTGTAGACTTTATCTTCTGTGTCCCGTCTTCAGAATAAGGATGCAGAGCTTTTTGTCCTGAATATCAGCAATGATACGAAAGTCTCCCACTCTGTAAGACCAAAGTTCACCTAAATGGCCGCGAAGAGCTTTACCAAGGTTACGAGGGTCTTCTAAAGTGACAACGCGTTCTTCCAAAAAGTTCATAAGCCTTTTGGCCACTGGTTTATCCAGCTTACTGAATTCTTTACTAGCTGTTTCAGAAAATCTTATTTCCCACATAATGACACTTATAGATCAAGAGTCTTTTTAAGGTCTGAAGAGGAAATGGTTTTTTCTTTTCCTTTTCGGATTTTTTCCAGAACATCGGCAGCGAGATAATAATCTTCCAGCTCATCCAAACCGTTTTCAATTAGTTGGGCAATATAATAGGTTTTGGTTCGGCCTGTCTGTTTTGCCAGAAAGTCAAGCCGCTCTTCAATATTTTGGTTAAGGCGAACTGTGGTTGTCATGATGCTTTCTTTCAGAGAAGAATATCTTAATATATTACATGTAATACATATAATCAATTGTTAAAGAATGTGGATTTCTCAAATGAGAACCCCACAACAAAGCTTCTATGGATTTGATGGATTTTTACAGAGTAAAACTCCACAGCCTCCACAACTCCACAGACCACAACAGCCTGATTTTTTATTTGTTTTTTTAAGGGAAAAAGAAAACAGATTTATTTAAATAGCTTGGTAACGTAATTGTGATTACACCAAACTCTATTATAAGCCATTGAAATATAATGATAAATGGTGCCCATACTCGGCATCCGTAATCGGCATTTGATACCGCCTTTATGATACCGCGCATTTGGGTTGTTGACTCTTCAAACATTTCACAAAGAGACTTAAGGAGAGATAGAGGAGAACTCCACCCTCTAACCCTTCAATGCTTTAGAATATTAGCCCCAGAAGAATATTAGCGCCCCAGAAAGAGGGAATGGGAAAAGTGCGAGGTAAACCCCGTACTATTATATTGGGGGAGATGAAAACTACCCATCATATTGCAGAGATAAAGTTCCGTAAAAACAATGCCGCAAATGAGTATGATAACAAATGCTTTAACCATTTTATAACCTGTATCGACTTTATAATCTGTATCGACATAATCTGTATCGACATAATCTGTATCGACGAAAAATTAATTTTTAAGATATAACAGAATTGACCATAGCCAAAATTTTGGCATTTTTATGCCTGTGTTTGTGCCTGTAATGGCAATTCAAAATGTTCTATTAAGGGAAAGCCTATTTATTAAATAAAAATAATTTATATAGGAGATCCATTATTTTTTACCATTGCGCTGGCATTTCAGTATAAAATGGACAGAAGATCAATTTAGTATCAAAAGATAACAAAGCCTTTATCTGCCTTCTTCTTGGCTCTTTTTACGGGAGAATCGAGTGATACTTTATTGGAAAGCACATATAACTTTGTAATCCTATATCTCTTATAGGAAGTTGGGTATTTTTATAAACTGGCTTGGCCTAGAGGGTGTCTTTTTTACAAAGTAGGGTATGGAGTGTTTCTTATACAGAAAATGCCAGACCCCCCAGGACAGCAGCAAAATGCCAAGACAGTATCAGTAGAAAAGGGGGTACGGACTGCGAAAAAATATCCCTCCCAGGTTGTTACTACCAGGCTGTTAACTTTCAGGCTGTTAAATAATCCGTTTTTTAACGAAATACTCTGAAAGTTTTCTCCGTTAAAACTTCTCTCTTTCAGAAAGGATGTGAGCATGAAAAAGATCACGTTAGGCGTTGGCGTTATAGGTAGTGGTTTTATGGGGAAAATTCATGCTTGGGCATTTGGAAGTGTTGGGCGTATTTTTGCGCTGCAACAAAAACCAGTTCTGAGTATGATGGCAGATATTTCTGCCGCAGCGGCGGCCAGGGCTGCCAACCAACTCAGTTTTGAACGCTCTACAGGAGATTGGAGAGAGCTCGTCCATAGCCCTGATGTTGATATTGTCTCCATAGCTACTCCTAATATCTACCATGCCCCCATGGCATTAGAGGCCATAAAGGCGGGGAAGTATGTTTATTGTGAAAAGCCCATGGCCACCACATTACGAGATGCCCTGGAGATGACCCGCTTGGCAGAGGAAGAAGGGGTCATTACCATTGTAGGGTTTAATTACCTGCGTAACCCCATGATCCGTCTTGCACGTGATATTATCGAAAGTGGCGAGATAGGGGAGCCGACAGGCTATCGTGGGGTTCACTCCGAGGGGTTTATGGCTGATAAAAACCAGCCCTATACATGGCGGTGTGAAAAAAAGAACGCCGGGGGTGCTACAAGCGAGATAGGCTCGCATGTTTTGGCAACAGCACGCTATCTTTTGGGGGATATCGATGAGGTTTGCGGCCAGATGGATACCATTTATCACACGCGTCCTGCGGCAGATGGCTCGCAAAGGGAAGTTAATATTGATGACCAGATGAATTGCCTGGTTAAATTCAAAAAATATGGCTTTACTGGAACCCTTACCGCTTCTTGGCTTGCTACGGGTAGGGCTATGCACCATGGTTTTGAGCTTAGTGGCAGCAAGGGCTCCATGGTTTTTGACCAATCCCGTTTTAATGAGTTACAGCTTTATAAGGCAGATCAAAGAGGGGGGCGTAAAGGGTTTACCCGGATTGAGCTTGGCCCCGAGCATGGTGATTATGGGGCGTTTTGTCTCGCCTCTGGCCACCAACTCGGCTTTAATGACCTTAAGATTTTGGAGGTTAAAAAGCTTCTGGATTGTATTGCCACTGGCCGGCAAACCGATTTAAGTTTTAGAGACGCCCTACAGGTTACCCGTGTTTCTGAAGCGATTGCACGCTCTTCTGAAGAAGGATGCTGGGTGGAGATGACCGAAATTGAGGATCTGCCCTCCCTACAGAGAAGAAAACCCAAAATCTCGAGTGGGAACATAAAGGCTGTTTTAGAAAAGCCTGTATAGCCTCCCGTATGGGTAACCTCCCGTAAGGATGCGGGGGCTTTATGAAAGCCGAAATGGACGGGTTCAGCTTTACAAGGTGGAAATTTCCCCTCGCCTCTCTCTCTGCCCCCCCTCTGGCCCTCCATGACCAAACTAGAGTGTCCTTCTTTCCTGTAACCTTTGATATGATTGACCGGATTGATATTGTCAGGGGGGAAGAATAGGGGGGTGCCCTTCTTCATTTTTTAGGCATCGTTAAGGTTAAGATATTAGGCATAGTCAGGTTAAGACAGATATCTCCCCGTAAGTATAAAAGGTTAAATCTTATACTTACGGGGGATATGTTTTTTACAGCCCTCTTCCTGAATAGTTTGGCTACGGAAATGTTATGTAGGTTCCTTGCCCTTAAAAGATTGTTCTTAATAGGGGTGTAGGTGAAGCTGGTCTTTGTCATATCTTTGTCAGAGGGCGGCTTGATAAAACACATCATAGGCAACCACCACTCGCCGGTCTTTTATGGCTCCTTAAGGGTTTTGGGGTGGAAAGGTGAGGATAACGTTTGGTATTAAAGGGGCTTCAGTTTTCTTTAGCAATTCCATAGGGTGGCAACTCCATAGGGTCATGGAGAGTGGCCGAATACACACCTTTCTAATCCTGCCTGAGCTTATAGTGTGGGGTCTTACATTGCCCTGAGCATTAAGGGATGGCAGAGGTTGTATGTCTGTTGGGTAGTAAGCTACCCAAAAAGCCTTAAAATATCAGGGCGTTTTCCCCCTCCTTTTGTGACGATTTTTCTAGCCTACCAACAAGCCCATATTCTACTCGGTGATCTGGGGAAGAAAACCCCAGTTTTTTATGAATTGTCTTATTATTTTACGAATTCTTTTGTTATTAAGTCATGGTAGTGATTGGTAAGAAGGGGGGGAGGTGTTAGATGACATCTTTTGGGTCCAGCAGATCTCTATTGGCGAATTCTGGCAAGAATAGTGTTGCGATGTAGGAGATGGCCCCCATAACCATAACATAACACCCCAGCCAGAGCCATGCTCCTGTACCCGCGCTCATGGTATGAGAAACAGAGTGGTCAATTGTCCATTTAATAATGAGCGAACCCACCAAAGGGGTAATGCCCCCGGCCACAACAGCAGAAAGCTCGCGGGCAAAAGAGACACCCAGGTAACGATGCCCAGAGCCAAACATTTCGGCCATCATGGCACCTTGGGCCCCAAAACAGCCCCATGCCCCACACCCTAACCCCACTGACAGGGCAATCACTGAGAGAATAGGATTTCCTAAGGTAAAACTATACCATACTGGTATGGCAGAGAAAAACAACACGAGGGAGAAGAAGCGGTAGGTGAATACCCTACCCCATTTATCGCTCATCAGCCCGGCTATGGGCACAATAATGGCCCCTACAAAAGCTGCAATCATCAAGGCCAGTGGGCCAAAATAAGTGCCCATTCCGACCGTGTTAATCATAAAACTTAAAGCGAGAACCTGATAAATGGAAGATCCACCATTATCCCCATAGCGTAACCCAATAGCGACCAGAATGGGTTTCCAAGAGCGTCGAACAAGTTCAGGAACAAAGATTCTCTCGGTTTTTCCTTTTGCTTTAATGGCTTCAAAAGCCGGTGACTCTTTAAGTTTTATGCGCATGAGCAAGGCAACACCTACAACAAAAATACTGCTCAGAAAAGGGATGCGCCATAAAAAGGAATTTTGGGTAATATCGCCATTGTAAATCACAAGAAAATAAACAATAGCTGCCAGAACCGTGCCCAGCTGAATGCCCATATAAGGGAGAGAGGCACTCAGCCCCCTTCGGCCAATGGGGGCTATTTCTGTCATCATAACGGAAGCACCTGCCTGCTCGGCTCCAGCGCCAAAACCTTGCACAAGCCGCAGAAAAATCAGCAGGGCAGGGGCCCATAGGCCAATAGTCTGGTAAGTGGGAATGGCCCCAATGAGGGTGCTGGCAATACCCATCATGGTTACGGTTATGAGCAGCACTTTCTTTCGGCCGATGTGATCTCCCAATGCGCCAAAGATAATACCACCAATGGGCCTTACAGCAAACCCAAGGAAATAAGTGCCAAAGCTTTTAATAATCGCCATGGCCGGAGAACTGCTGGGGAAAAACAGAGGACCAAACACAAGGGCAGAAGCCAGACTATAAAGAGCAAAATCATAATATTCCAAAGCACTGCCTAAAGAGAGGCTCCAAGAGGCTCTAGAGACTTCCTGCATTGTAAGATGCGGTGTATCATTACCGTTTTCTGTTGGCATAGGTTCAGTTTGTTTTATCATAATACCACCCTTTCAGAGGAAATATGGTATGGAATATGAGAGGTATGGAAAATTAAAGCGGAAATTTTAGCGGGCGGTTTTCTTTTTGGCAGCGATAAATGGCGGTGAAAAGCTCTACAACTTTTCGGCCATCATGCCCATCAACAATAGGGCGCCGGTCATGCTCAATAGCCTCTACAAAATCTGCAATTTGTTTTTGATGGAAATAGTAGGAAGGGTCGATAGAGTCAAAATGGGCCTGATCTTCCTCTTTCCATTTTGCCAGGTTGGTTTCCTCTCCTGGAATGGTCCATAAGTCGTTAAAAGCGGCTTCTTTTAAGGGGTTCATACCGGCAATAAACATATTGCCACCATCGGTTTGTACCCCAACCGAGGCGCCTTTTTTGCCAAAAACATGCACTTTTCCATATAAAGCAGGATTTTGAGAATTACTGGCGAGAATATTGCCCAAGGCACCGTTTTTGAATTTAATAATGGCTAGGGCTGTATCGTCTACTTCAATATAAGGGTGGTTAAGGTTCGCCCATGTTCCGTAAAGTTCCTCAATATCACCCATATACCATAAGAGCATATCCAGCTGATGAGGGAGCTGGTTAACCAGCACGCCGCCGCCTTCTTTATCCCAGGTGCCTCGCCATGGGTCACTCTCGTAATAGTCCTTTCCGCGCCAGCCTAGCCACGTAACAACTCCTAAAATCGGATTGCCGATTTTTCCCTCCGTAATGGCATTTTTCATCCGCATGGCAGAAGGGTAGTAGCGCCGCTGGGAAATGACACCCACTTTGCGTTTATAACGTTCTGCCGCCTGAAGGATGGCATCGCAATCTTCCAAGGAGGAGGCAAGGGGTTTTTCCACAAGGATATGGCAGCCCATTTCCAAAGCAGGTACTGCCACTTCAGCATGACGAGGATGGGGGGTGCAAATAGAGACGATATCGGCCTTGGTCGTTTCTATCATTTTTTGCACGGAGTCAAACCCCTGGAGAGAATAGGGGGCCGCAAATTGTTGGGCCTTTTCTCGGGATGTTCCACAAACAGCGACCAATTCTGTACCAGGGGTATGTTTAAAGGCATCAGCATGAATAGTACTGACCTTGCCTGTACCAATAAGGGCAACTTTAAGTGTTTTCATGAATGGATACCATTATATGATTAATTAACCAGGGCTAGGATAGAAGTTTTTGTGGTAAAGACAAAAAAATAATTTGTGATTGCACAAAAACCGCTTGGGAAAAAACGGGATTTTCCCTACCTCATAGCCCCCAAATCTCCCTGTTTACGGTCCTTGGAACGGGAGAGGAAAAAGAAATCATTATGGCTAAGATAAAGAGAAACGTACAATAAAGCCTACAAAAACAAAGCCTACAAAAACTCCACCTTTCGATTAAACCGAAGGTGGAGAAATACTTTTGGTATTCTTTAAATTCTCAAATTTACTATGGCCCAAGCCATAAAGAATTATTTAGGGGAGAGCTTTTTGGGGGAAACTCCTTAAAAGGCCCATAGCAAAACCGGTGAAGGGATTATTTTCCATCAACGGCTAAGGCTACTTCCTTAATGAGCGTAAGGATATATTCGCGGCTAATATCTTGGGGGGATTTCCCTTCTACACCAGAGATCTGGTTGGCCAGCATAAGGATAAGGTCTTCACGGGAGAAGCTTTTTTGCTGTGCCTGTGCTGCAGCAGCTTGAGGGGCAGGTTTTTGGTTTGCTGAATTCATGATGCTGTTAATGTCCATTTAAAAAGTCCTACTATAAGGAATATGTTTTTTAACCGATATTGAGTAAATGAAGTATAGGGCAATAAGTTGTCAAGAATAAGTCTATTTTTTTAATAAAAAAGCAACATGATGGGCTATTCCTTTGCAGGGGGCTGGTTTTCTACAAGAAGGCTGCAAAGCAAGGTGATCAAGGGGGGGATGGTAAAGCAAAGCGGGCCAAGAAGAGCCACACCATACGCTCCTGCTGCACAGCCCAGGGCAAAAGCCACCAAGGCGGGAACAAAAAGAGAGAGGCGTTTACGAAGAACTTGCCGTATTTCATCCTTTTTCGGACCAGAGGTTGTCTGGTTAGAAATCGTCTGGCGAGAGTTCGTATGGCTATGGATTAGATCTGCGATATCCACCATAATCTGGGTGGTGGTGCCTGTCATAAGGGTAGAAGGTGGATGGCTTGCGAGGTGCACTTTATGCCCGGCATTTTGAATGGCCATGGCAATGACCAATAACAAGCCGCACAGGGTAAGGGCAAGGCTGTTATGCCCATTTTCGAAGGGGCCGTATGTTATGGCTAGGCCCCCTCCCATGGCTAAAAAGGCGGTTTGTACTAAGAGTAGAACCCTTAAAGGGGCTCTATGGCTTTTAAGAAAAGCTCTTGCCCATAGGCCAAGGCAAAGTATGGTAAGGCAAAATACGGGCAAGGCAAGAATTTTTACCACTCCCCCGGATGCCCCATGAACAAAGGATGCGCCAAGGGTAACAAAATTTCCTGTTACATGGGCGGTAAACAGGCCTTCAAGGAAAAGGAAGCCTGCCGTATCAATATAACCGCCAAGGAAGCTCAGGCAAAGGGCAAGAAGACGTTGCATGGGGGTAGGGTTGTACCTTTTAGATGGAGTGAATTATGAGATAGAGTGGATTAGATCGTAAGAGAGAGGTTGATAGTGAGATATACGGTGATAGTGAGAGAGTGTGATGGAAGTGAGAGAGAAGATCATGGAAGAAAAAACGCGGGTCTTAAGCCATAGAGTTTGACGTTAACAGGTATGGTTTTTTAACAGGTCTGTAAAGGGGCGGTTCCTAAGCAAAATCCTTTAAAAGTGAAATCCTTTAAAGGGGGGAGGCGGGCATTTTGGCTTCTTTTATAACCTCGCCCTGGCGCTTGGTCAGTTTTTCGAGACTGAAATCAGCACGGACTTCTTGAAAAAGCCGATACCAGTTTAGTTCGGCCTTCAGGCGGGTAAAGATACTGCCCAGGCCAATGGCTGAACGGTCTATCAGCACAAATTCGCGGGGGGGCTTTACTCCACCTGTGCGCTGAAGGCCCGCATGGACTTTTTCGGCAATAGTGCGGCCGTAGGTTGGGTCGTCATTCTCCTGGATACGTCTGGTGCGGTCTTGCAAGAGGGGCTCGTAAATAAAGCGAGCCCATTCGTTGAGCACCTGCATGGTCTCGTGGGTAATATCGGCAAACCCCCAGGATTGATAGGCCTCATAGGCCAGGTCGTCATTATTGGTTTCGATTGCGTGATGCAAGTCGATCACTCCTTGCACAAAGGAGGGGGGGAAAATACGGATTGAGCCAAAATCTAGAAGGTTAACGCCTTGATCTTCACGGATGAGAAAATTGCCCATATGAGGGTCACCATGAATAACCCCATAGCGGTAAAAGGGAATATACCAGCCCATAAACAGCGCCTTGGCAATGGCGTTGCGTTCCTCCTGTGGGGGATTGCTGTCGATAACATTCTGTAAAAGTTGGCCGTTAAGCCATGTCATGGTTAACAGGCGGGAGGTTGTCAAGTCTTCAAGAGGGGTGGGCAGGGTAATATCGGGGCGATCTTTAAGCATCAGCTGATAGAGGCGTAAATTGGCTGCCTCCCTGAGATAATCTAGCTCCTCACGTAGGCGCTCAGCCAGTTCCTTATAGACCTCTTCTTGTTTTATGGCATTATCCAGCCGGTGGTAAAGGGCCATAGCCAGCTTTAACTGGCGCAGGTCAGCCTCTACGGTAGAGGTCATGTCAGGATATTGGAGCTTGCAGGCAACAGCGGTCCCATCATGCAAGATGGCTCGGTGCACCTGGCCTAGGCTGGCTGCGGCGGCGGCTTCATGGTCAAAACTTTTAAAACGGCTTTGCCAATTCGCACCCAGCTCATTACTCATCCGCCGACGCACAAAGCTCCACCCCATGGAAGGGGCGTTGGATTGGAGCTGGGCCAGTTCCTTGGCATATTCCTCTGGCAAGGCATCGGGGATGGTGGAGAGAAGCTGGGCCACCTTCATAAGGGGGCCTTTTAAGCCACCCAGAATGGTTTTCAGCTCCTCGGCATGGGCAGTTTTGTTGGTTTGAAAGCCCAGCTTCTCACCCGCAAGGCGCGCAGCGATACTGCTAACCGCCCCAGAAGTTCGGGCAAAGCGGCGAATCTCTCCTAAAAACCCTTTGTTATCGAGGTTTTTTTCCTTAGACATTAAAGCTGCTCCAGCTGGGTAATCAGGTCATCAATAACAGAAAGGCCTCTAGACCAGAAGGCCGGGTTGCTTGTATCGAGCCCAAAGGGGGCTAAAAGGTCTTTATGGCGTTTGGTGCCGCCGGCCTTAAGCATTTCGATATATTTATCTGCAAAACCCTCTAGCCCAGACTGATAGGTTTTATAAAGGGCATTCACCAGACAATCGCCAAAGGCATAGGCGTAAACATAGAACGGGCTATGGATGAAATGCGGGATATAGCTCCAGAATACGTCGTATTCGGGGGTGAAATTAAAAATGGGCCCAAGGCTTTCCTTTTGGATTTCACGCCAGATCTGCCCAATTTCCTCGGGGAGAAGTTCGCGTTCTTGGCGTTGGGTATGAACGCGCATTTCAAATGTGTAAAAGGCCGTTTGGCGAACAACCGTATTGAGCATGTCTTCAACTTTGGAAGCCAGCATGATTTTACGTCGCTCTGGCTTTTGCTCGGCTTCCAGTAGGGATTGGAATGTTAACATCTCACCAAAGACACTGGCTGTTTCAGCCAATGTTAAGGGCGTGTTGGCCATAAGATACCCCTGTTCTGCGGCCAAAACCTGGTGAAGTCCATGGCCGAGCTCGTGGGCAAGGGTCATCACATCGCGGGTTTTTCCGTGATAATTCAGCAAGATATAGGGGTGCACCGAAGGCACGGTGGGGTGGGCAAAAGCGCCTGAGTTTTTCCCTTCCATAGGGGGGACATCAATCCAGGGTTTGGAGAGGAACTCCCCTGCCAGCTCTCCCATGCGGGGATCAAAACGGGTATAGGCCGAATGGACAATGGTTTTGGCCTCCTCCCAGGGGATAAGCCGATCGCTATCTTCAGGTAGGGGGGCGTTACGGTCCCAGTGTTCAAGCTGTTTTAGGCCGAGCCATTGGGCCTTAAGCGTATAATAGCGGTGCGACAGGCGTGGGTAATGGCTGGCTACGCTAGAGATTAAGGCATCAACCACCTCATCTTCCACCATATTCGAGCAGTTGCGAGAAGAAGCAGGGGTAGGGTAGTGGCGCCACTGGTCGGTAATGTGCTTGTCTTTGGCAAGGGTATTGGTAATCAGGCTGAGTAGCTTAATGTTGTCTTGCAGGGTTTTTCCGATCGCCTTGCCGGCCTCTTCACGTTTCGTACGCTCTTTATGAGAGAGTAGATTAAAGGCTTCACCCAACGTTAAGACTTTGCCCCCTACCTCTACCCGCAGGGCTGTCATGGTTTCATCAAACAACCTATTCCAGGCGCTCGCACCTGTAACAGATTTTTCGTGGGCAAAACGCTCCAGCTCATCAGAGAGCTGATGGGGGCGAAAAACCCTTAAGTCCCTTAAGAAAGGAGACCAATGGCGCAGGTGGGGATCTTGAAGTTTTTCCTCTAATATTGCTTCATCCATCTGGTTAAGCTCAAGGGTAAAGAATAGAAGGGCCGAACTGATAGAGGTGATTTTTTCACTGATCGTCTGCATAAACTGGCCGATGGCAGGATCAGTGGCGTTTGTTGAAAATTGCAGCTGGGCAAAGGAATAGAGCTTGCCCATCAATTCATCAATTGCCTGATAGTCTTCAATGGCACCAGCAAGGGCTTGCCCGCTCAGTGTTGCGAGTGTTCCTTTAAAACGATGGGCAAAATGGTCTGCCTTGTCTTTTAGCGTTGCCAGGTCGTGGGTGACCTGGGGGCTATCCTGGGCTGGGTAAAGGTCTGTCAGGTCCCAGCGGGGCAAGGGGGTGGAAGGGGCAGAACCATCAGGCATAAAACGGGATCCTTGTGTAGGGGTTGATGTCATCTTATCTTACAATATAGGCAAAGCTGCAAAATGTTAAATAAGAAGTCAACGGATCAGCATGGATTGAGGGAAGGAAAGTCAGAAAGAAAGGAAAACCAGAAAGAAAAGATGAGGGGGTGGAGTGAGGTCATCGTCTTTACTATTTACTATAATAGGCCAGGTATATAGGTCAGGTTACTATAGCAGGTCAGGCCACCCAGAATGGTTTTCAGTAAGAAAAATGAGGAAAATGGGCTCTTTTTGGTTTTGTGCGGCATGGTTCTTCTCCTTCCTCATCGATATTTCTGAAAGACTTCGGACTCTTGAAAGACTCTGGATTCCTGAAAGATTTCGGATTCTTGAAAGATTTTGGGCCCCTAGAAAACTCTAGGCTCTTGAAAAGCTCCCGGCCTTTGAAAGAAAAAGGCTTAGTGTCTCACAAAGGCGGGGCTTCGGTGAGTGGACATTAGGAGCACATCATGGTCATTGAAAGGTAGATTGGCTGGAGTGAAGAAGGAGAGAGGCGCAAGGGGTATGAAGTGGGAAGCTGACTTACCAAGCTGACTTAAAGGAATAAAGAAGTGAGAAAAAGAAATAGGGAAGTGCGAAAAGAGATTGAGAATAGGGAAGTAAAAAAAGCGGTTTAGAAAAACGATGACGCATCAAGAACGTATAAATAAAGATAAATAAAAAACGCATAAAGGGATAGGGTGAGAAGAAAATAGCCGCCAGATTACAGAAGACCAGATTACAGAAGAATAGAAGCGTAGAGACAGATTTGAGTTGAGAGTGTTTTTATCAGCTCAAAGAGTCAGAGAGGGTTTTTTCAAATGGGTCTTTTCAGGTAGCGGGCCCATTTGGGAATAAATCTGTCTGAGAGGGCTGTTGGATAAGGCAACGCCTGTAGAATATACAGATGTTGTGAGTTGATCAGCACTGATGACCAGAAAATTTGAGGCACAGTGGGGCATGATGATGTACTATAAATTTCAAGATTAGGGCCCTTTTCCGATCCGTGCTGTTTTTGTTACTTTGGACCTTAGTGATTCGGGATCTTAGTGACTCTGGGCCTTAAATGCCTCTGCATCTTAAATCTGCACCTTAAAGTTGGGTGTTAAATTTCTCTCAAGGCTTTAAAAGCGCAAAGCATGCAGGGGAGGTTTATAAAAGGAAGGATGATAATGGACAGGGAAAAGGGCGTATGGGGCTTATGGTGGGTGTCAGGTAGGATGCCAGGTTGTTGGGTGCCAGTGAGGTGCCAGGTGAGGTGCTTGGCGCTGACCATGGTGGGTATGTCGCTCGTATGAGGGCAGCTGTTAAGGCGCTTTCCCACGACAGGCCCGCTGATAAGCCTGTTGATTTTGAAGCTGTGATTTGCCAGGTTGTTGAGTGCCAGTGAGGTGCCCTGGGGGGTAGGATGTCAATGGCTTTGAGTAGGATAGGGTTTTTCCAGCGGATCAGTTGGGAAGGGGGTGGCTCTAGCAATCATGGGGGGAATGGAGATGGTGCTGCTCGTTATCTTGCTGAAAAAGGAGAGAATAAAAAATGCTAACAGGAGAAAGAGCTGCTGCTGTGACAAGGCAAGGGACGCAAAAGCGCAAAAAGGTAAAACCATCAGCTGCGGGCAATCCCGCTTCTCTCGCCTTTAAGCCGCAACATCAGCCACCACGGCCTAAAACCCGGCGGCTAGAGGTGGTCTCTCCTTATGAGCCGGCTGGCGATCAGCCAGAGGCCATAGATTTTCTGGCAGAAGGGGTTTTGCGGGGAGAGAGAGACCAGGTTCTGTTGGGGGTTACGGGGTCTGGTAAGACCTTTACCATGGCCAAGGTGATAGAAAAGGTGCAAAAGCCCACCCTTATTCTGGCCCCCAATAAAACCTTGGCAGCCCAGCTTTACGAGGAAATGCGCCAGTTCTTTCCCCATAATGCGGTGGAATATTTTGTAAGCTACTATGACTATTACCAGCCAGAAGCCTATGTGCCGCGTTCTGATACCTATATTGAGAAGGATAGCCAGATTAACGAGCAGATAGATCGCATGCGCCATGCCGCTACCCAGGCTCTGCTGGAGCGCAATGATGTGGTGATTGTGGCTTCTGTTTCCTGTATTTACGGTATTGGCTCGGTTGAAACCTACTCGCGTATGGTAGTGGGGCTCAAGGTGGGCCAGGAGGCTGATCGTGATGGGCTAATCCGTGCCCTGGTGGAGCAGCAATATCGTCGAAATGATATCGATTTTCAGCGTGGAGCCTTTCGGGTGCGCGGCGAGGTGGTCGATCTGTTTCCCGTCCAGAATGAAAGCCGGGCATGGCGCATAGTCTTTTTTGGCGATGAAGTTGAGCGCATCCAGGAATTTGATCCCCTGACCGGGGAAGTTACGGGTGAACTGAACGAAATTAATATTTACGCCAATAGCCATTATGTGACTCCAAGGCCTACCCTTCAGCAGGCGGTTATTGGCATTAAAAAAGAGCTAAAAGAACAGCTCCAGGTTTTTAGGGAGGAAGGCAAGCTGCTGGAAGAGGAGCGTTTGTCCCAGCGCACGGCTTTTGATCTGGAGATGATTGAAACTACGGGCGTTTGTAAGGGAATTGAAAATTATTCCCGCTACCTTTCAGGGCGTAGGGCCGGGGAGCCGCCGCCGACCTTGTTTGAGTATTTGCCCGAGGATGCTTTGTTGATTGTTGATGAAAGCCATGTGACCGTGCCCCAGATTGGGGGCATGGAACGGGGAGACTTTGCGCGGAAGTCGGTTCTCGCTGAATTTGGCTTCCGCCTGCCTTCCTGTGTGGATAATCGCCCCTTAACCTTTGATGAATGGGAGCGCTTTCGCCCGCAAAGCATCTTTGTGAGTGCGACCCCCGGCCCATGGGAGATGGAGCGTACACAAGGGGTGTATGCTGAGCAGGTTATTCGCCCAACAGGGTTGGTAGACCCTATGACCGATATCCGCCCTGTTGAACATCAGGTTGATGACCTGCTGGCGGAATGCCGTGAGGTGGTGGCCAAGGGCGGCCGTGTGTTGGTGACCACGCTTACTAAAAAAATGGCTGAGGAATTAACCGATTATATGAATGAAGCGGGCATTAAGGTCAAATATCTTCATTCTGATATCGACACCCTTGAGCGTATTGAAATTATCCGTGACTTGCGCCTGGGCGTATTTGATGTCTTGGTCGGGATCAATCTGCTGCGTGAAGGGTTGGATATTCCCGAATGTTGCCTTGTGGCCATTCTTGATGCCGATAAGGAAGGGTTCTTGCGGTCGCGCACCTCTTTGGTGCAAACCATTGGCCGTGCTGCACGCAATGTGGATGGCCGCGTTATTCTGTATGCCGATCATAAGACAGAGAGCCTGACATACGCGATTGAGGAGACCGCGCGCAGACGGAAAAAACAAATGCAGTGGAACGAGGAACACGGTATAACCCCGCGTACGGTGCGTAAAAATATCGGCACCATTGTGGCCTCTGTCTATGAGCAGGACTATGTAACGGTTCCAGTTAGCAAAACCCTGCGAGAGGAATTGACAGGCCAGAACCTGCAGGCTGTGATTCGGGGGATGGAAAAGGAAATGCGGGCAGCTGCCGCCGAACTGGAATTTGAAAAGGCCGCCCAGCTACGAGATGAGATCAAACGCCTGGAAGCTGAGGATCTGGGCCTGGAGGTGGGGGATCTCCCCGCAGATGAAACGGTGCGAACCCGTGCAGGGGTCAAGCCAGCAGGGCGTACACCTGCCAAACTCGCGGGGAAGAGGGCTGCGGGCAAGGATCTGGCGCATCACATTTTTCAGCCAGAAAAGAAGGAAGCCTTGCCCAAAATGGGGAAAAAACGGCCCAACCCAAAAGGCAAAAGGGCTGGCTGAACAGGCTCCAGCAGCTTTAAGATTAGCTCTTTAATCCCAGCCTCTTTAGGGTATGGCATTGCCTCATATCCGGCACTTCCTCATATCCTCATAAGCCGGTGTAAGGGCTCCACAATCGAGCTCCAATGCCGTAACGTTCACTATATGATTGAGGATTCGGGGTATTTCTGCAAACATAACCCGAATCCACTTTGCCCGCTTGGGAATGTCTAAAGACAGCAACTTCTCTACCGCCAATACAAAAGCATGCTCTTCAGCCATGGGAGAGACGTACTCTAATCTATCAAAATAGGGAAGCACCTTCTGGTAGGTCTTATAACTGGGTAACACTAACAATTACTCTATCAGCTTCTCAGTTCGCCTATGGAGGAGGCCAGTATGGGGAATGGCACGATCGACCACTCTCCATCCATTCCAAGGACAAGGCGTAATGCCTCATGGCAGAGGGATGTTGCTTATAACTGCCATGTGAGCAGCTATAGCGGATACAGGGCCATAACGGATACCCGCCCGTTAAAATACGGGCATACCCGCCCGAACGCTCCGCATAGCCTTACATCCTGCATATTTTTCAGAAATAACCGAAAAAACTTTCGGAACTATTTTCTCATTTTTAACAAAACTCATTTTTAACAAAAAAGGTTATTTTCGTTTTGTTCTTTAGATGATATGGAACAGCCAGCCACAGGGCTATTCTATAGGGGTTATTCCACGGAGACTATCCCACGAGATTATCCCATAGAGACTATCTCACAGGGGCTATTATTGTTTTTGAGAGGCATCGGATATGCTAGAGCTGAAATCAGGGGGAAGTGTTCTCTCGCTTTTGCCAGAGTTGGGCGGGGCCATAACGTTTTGGAAATATGATGGGGACGATGTCTTTTACCCAACCATTGATCCACGGCTTAAAGCCTTTAAGGGCAAGGCTGTTTCAGCTTACCCGCTTGTGCCTTTTTCGAACCGTATTGCCAATGGCAGCTTTACCTTTATGGGCACGTCTTATAAGCTGGCGCCCAATTTTGGGGAGGAACCACATACCATTCATGGTAATGGATGGATGCGGCCTTGGGATCTCTTTATGGTTGAGGATCACTCAGCAACTCTGATGCTAGACTATCAGGCCCCTGAAGGCCAGGAAACAGAATGGCCTTTTTCTTATCGGGCCGAACTGGTTTATACCCTCCATGATAATGAGCTGAAAATTTCTCTTGTTCTAAAAAATACCGACAATGTGGAGCAGCCGGTAGGGATTGGGTTTCATCCGTGTTTCCCCCGTGGAAAGGATTTACATTTGGGCTTTGTCGCCCAAGGGGTTTGGAGCCGTACACCTCAGGGTCTGCCCGATAAAAGGGTAAAGGTGGAAGGCCCCCTCTCTTTTGAGCCCATGCGCCCTATCGGCAATGCAGCGCTGGATCATTGTTACGATGGGCGTAATACCGGCATTTTTATGCGTTGGCCAAGTATTCATCGCAGTTTAACCATTTCGGTTAAAGGGCCTATGACGCATCTGATGGTCTACACGCCCGAAAACAGTCCTTATATTACTGTCGAGCCTATTAGCCATATGCCCGATGCCATTAACCACCCTGAAGTTGCAGGCCGAGGGCTTGTTGTTTTACCCCCAGGGGGAGAAGTGCGCGGCCAGATTACGTTTTCCCTTTCAACATTTTAAGAAGAAGTTGCCCTCTTTAATCCCAAACAGGCCAAGCCAAGAGGGCTTTAGGGAGGGCTTTAAGCCCTGATGTGTAGAAAGGTTTAAGGGGGGCAAAGTTTTTATGACACCTATGATTTCTGTTCGTCGCTATATTAGCCCACAGGGGATTAAAACCCTCAGGGAAGAGCTCAATACACTTTTGCAGCAAGAAAGGCCACGGATTGTGGAGATTGTCTCCTGGGCTGCAGGAAATGGGGATCGTTCTGAAAATGGAGATTACCAGTACGGCAAAAAACGCCTTAGGGAGATCGATCACCGTGTGCATTTCCTTCTTCACCGTATAGAAGAAGCCATTGTGGTAGATCCCAGCCAGCAGGTACAAAGAGATAGGGTGTTTTTTGGCGCTAGGGTAACCTATATAACCCAAGATGATGTTGAACACACCGTTTGTATTTTAGGGATGGATGAAGCCGATGTTGCCCGTGGGGAAATTAGCGTGGCATCACCGGTTGCACGGGCCCTTTTGGGGAAAAGAAAAGGCGATGAAGTGTTGGTCAATACCCCCCAGGGGCAGGATGAAATAGAAATATTGGCTATTGCCTACCCCGTGTCAGTTGAGCTTTAGTTTTGCCTATGCCTATGCCTATGCCTATGCCTATGCCTATGCCTATGCCTATGCCTATGCCTATGCCTATGCCTACATCCTGGTTGGGCCTATGGTTTGATTGGGTCCGTAGAGGGGTGACTCAAGAAGAGAGAGGGCAAAAAATAGTGTGCGGAGGTATAGGTGTTGTAGCGGTGTGGGAAAAAATGGATTATGGAATGAAGACCATTTTGGTTTTGACTTATTGAAGGTGGATGAAATAGCGATGCCGTCTCTAAAAATTGCCGTTCAGATGGACCCTCTTGAGCAGGTGAATCCTAAGGGAGATTCCACTTTTGCCTTGATGTTAGAGGCGCAGGCGCGGGGTCATACGCTTTATGAGTATCATGTTAATTCCCTACGGTACGAAACCCACCCCGAAAGTAAGGGCTTTGCCTTGTTGTGTCAGGCCCGTCAGGTGCAAGTGTTTCGCGAAGGTGCCCAACATGAGGGTGCCCAACATGCCCAATTTTCTCCTTATGAAACCCTGGATTTGGGCCAGACCGATGTCGTGTTGATGCGCCAGGATCCTCCCTTTGATATGGGCTATATTTCGGCCACCTATATGCTGGAACGTATTCATGGCATAGGGGAGGGCAAAACCCTTATTGTGAACAACCCCCGGGCCGTGCGTGATGCACCGGAAAAGCTGGTGGCCATGAATTTTCCAGCCCTGATGCCACCCACCCTGGTCACCTGGAGTAGTGAAGCCATTAAGGCTTTTCGGGCAGAGCATGGCGATATTATCCTTAAACCTCTCTATGGGAATGGAGGCGTGGGGATTTTTCGCCTTTCTGCCCAGGATGAAAATTTAAGTTCGTTATTGGAATTTTATTTTTCCACCTCGCGCGAGCCATTAATGGTCCAGCGTTTTGTGCCTGCCGTTAAAGCGGGTGATAAGCGTATTATTCTTGTAGATGGAGAAGTGGCAGGTGCCATTAACCGTATGCCTCAGGAAGGTGAGATTCGCTCAAACATGCATGTGGGTGGGGTAGCCCAACCCATTGGCTTAACAGAGCGTGATAAGGAAATTTGTACAGCCATTGGGCCTTTTTTAAAGCGCGAAGGGCTGATTTTTGTAGGGATAGATGTGATCGGCGAATGGCTGACGGAAATTAACGTGACCTCTCCCACCGGGATTCAGGAGCTGGATCGGTTTAACCATACCAACACAGCAGCTTTGGTATGGCAGGCTATAGAAAGTAAGTTTCCGTCATAAGTCTTCCTGTGGCCGGACAGAAAACCTCACAGAAAATCTCTTGCCGTACGAAGATCGGCATTCTGGGCCTCGATGGGCTGCATGACATCGCCAACATTGAGCTGGTAATTATTCATCTTGTCGGGATCAAGCCACACACGCATAGCATATTCGGACGAAAACAGAAGGTAGTCGCCAATACCGTTCAAACGAGTTACGGGATTTTGTACATCCGTAGCCATAAGGTCGCCCAAGGAGGCTATTTTATCCTTAGGGATCCTTCCACTTTGGGTCCTGTATTGTTTGGCCCTGCCTTGTTCTACACAAATGTTTACACAAATTTAAGGGGTATTTAGGTTTAAGGATTGTGTAGGTAACAGCTACGCCCAGGCGCAAGTCACGGATAATTTCAATACGCTCAAGGGTGTCGATATCAGAATGAAGATATTTGACCTTAATGCCCGCTTCATTCATATAATCGGTTAATTCCTCAGCCATTTTTTTGGTAAGTGTGGTCACCAACACACGGCCGCCCTTGGCCACCACCCCACGGCATTCCGCCAGCAGCTTTTCCCTACCCCTAACGCCTCTTATCCTTGCTGCCCTTCATCATGGGTAATGAATTTTATGGGGTTGAACGCTGGGGGCCAATGTTCGAAGGCCTTGCCCGAGAGTTATTCTCTTCAGAGGGCTATCCTTGATAGGGCATGAAATATATCAAGGCATAAAGGAGAGAGCCTGAAGAGAGAACGATTTTTTTCGTTTTTGCTTTTTTGCTCTTATTCTCGTTTTTACCCTTTAGCCTTGGTTAAGCTCCTGATTGAATTGTTCATCCAGCTCGTTTTTAAGGGTTTCTTCCATGCGCTCGCGGGTGAGCTGTTCCTCTACGGAGTCTTTTACGGCATCAATTTCTTTGAGCTCACCATCATCGCCCATTACCATTTTCTTGGGGATAATCTTGCCAATCACATGAGAAGGAGGCTTTCCTCCCTGGGGAGAGAAAATTCCTTGGGGAGAGAAAATTTTTCCTGCCACTTGGCCTTCCTGCTCCTGAAGGGCAGAGTCGGGGGAAGGGGGGATTTTGTCGGGTGGACCAAACTTGTTATCCAGCCAAAGCTTCAGTTCTGTCCATTTCCCATGGAGGAATCCGCGGAAATAGAGATACATGGTGGCACCCCATGCAAAAATGGTACAGACGATAAGAAAAAGGGTAAACCACGACATTTTTTATTAATGTTATCCTTTAATAAGAGGCAGCGAGGAAAGAAAGACTAAAAGCTTATAGAGCCTTTAGGCCGCTTTTATGGTGTAGATATGGTAAGGGTTGGGAATTTTTCCAATTTATGTTAGAAAAACGCACAATTTCTGTTATAGCGGTCGCTGTAATGGATAGTGCTGTTATAGATATTGGCATTCCCGTTGGCGATAGCTGTTGGGTGTGAGTATTAAAAATAGGATGTTAAACCTTTTTCTCTAGAATGAAGAGGAAAAGAGTGCCTAAACGTAGAAAAACTTAACATTTTGGTATGTATCGCATGACACAAGAAAATGTTCCACCTTCTCCACGGGCAGTGCTTGATGCTGCTGCCGTTAAAACCGCGTATAAGCGCTGGGCCAATATGTATGATGCCGTGTTTGGGGGAATCTCCATGTTTGGTCGGAAGCAGGCCGTGCATGTGACAAACCACCTTCCCGGCAAGACTGTGCTTGAAGTGGGTGTGGGAACAGGCCTGGCGTTACCCTTTTATCGAAAAGATCTTACCATTACCGGCATAGACCTTTCAGGAGAAATGCTTGATAAGGCCCGTGAACGGGTAAAAGAGCAGAAACTGGAGAATATTGCAGCCCTCCATGAAATGGATGCCGAACAAACCAGCTTTGAAGATAATGCGTTTGATATTGCAGTGGCTATGTTTGTGGCTTCAGTTGTTCCCCATCCGCGCCAGTTGCTGGCTGAACTTAAAAGGGTGGTTAAACCGGGTGGGCATATTTTGTTTGTTAATCATTTTATTGCCAAGAAAGGGATAAGGCTGTTTATTGAAAAAAATATCGCCTGGGCTTCCCATTCCCTTGGGTGGCACCCCGATTTTGCCATGGAGTCTCTTTTGCCGGAAGAAGATATGCAAAGGGCTGTTATAAGACCTGTGCCCCCTGCAGGGCTGTTTACCTTAATAACTTTGGAAAATGTTAAGACCAAATAAAAAGGCCACTTTGCGCGCCTAAAAGAAGAGGAAGAACATAACATGGGGGTTCATTCCCCAAATAGTCTTTTCATATTTCAGCAATGACTTAATACAAAAATATGCTATATCTGAAAACAGAAAAACAATAAATTTTAAGTGAAGACTATAAGGCCTGATAATGATGAAACACGGGTATGCCCCCATAGCTCCAACCTGGTTAGGAAGAGGCAGCTCTTATAACCTTGATGCCAATCTGGGGAGTGCCTTTTTGGTTTTTTCCGTGATCTGCGCCTTTCTGGGCGGCAGTCTTCCCCTCATCTTTCATGAGTCTGTGGGGGGTGCCCATTCCCAGGGCGCTCTAGAAAGCCTTATACATTTTTGGCATCCCATGGGGTTACTTTATCTTGGTCTGACGCCAGCCTTATTGCAGGGGTTTGGCTTATGGCTCTTGCCTGTATTGGTGCGCAGCCAGAGCATGGCGTTTTCAGCATTAAACCGGCTTTCTTTTGGTTTTATGCTCGGAAGTGGTGGCGCATATTTTCTCGGTTTTTTCCCCTACTGGGCGTTTGATGCCATAGTGGTCAGCCTGTTTCTTTGGTCAGCCTCGGTTTTTTGTTACGCTCTGTCGGTTTTTATCACAGTGTTGAATATGCGCCCCTTGGGGATGACCCTTTCTGAAATTCCGGTTTTTGTATGGGCGCAGTGGCTGGCCTCTCTCGTTTTAGGCATTTCAATCCCTGTCTTTGTGGCCGCCCAAAGCCTTGTGCTTTGGCAAACTCCTTCCCTAAGCATGGGGATAGATAAGTTTCAGGTGTTGATGAGCCATTATACCTATCCAGTTATGATTTTTCTGCTTTTGCCTGTGTTGGGCATCTCGGTGCATGTGGTGCAGACATTCTGCGGAGTTCTGAAAGCGCGGGGCGTTATTTTAGCGGCTTTTCTTGTCTTGGCCTTTTTGGGAAGCTTTGGGTGGGTCAACTGGGTTTTTCATACGGGTTATCTTTCTACAGTGCATAAGGACCTGTTCTTTGCAGCCTCTGGTTATGTCATGCTAGGGGCTACAGGTGCTGTCATTTACGCCATGGCCTTAACCTTGCTGTGGAAAAAACCTGTTTTGCATGTGCCCTTGCTATGGGTTATTGGCGTTATGGCGATGATTGTCCTCGCATGGCCCATTTTTGTTCTGGCGGGTAAACAACAACAGGTTCATTCTGTTTTGGCCTACTCCTCTGTTTTTGCAGCCTTTGCAGGGTTTTATTTATGGATTGGAAAAATCAGGGGAAGAAACTTTTCTGGTCTTTTAGCCATTTTACATTTCAGTCTCACCTTAACGGGCGTTTTGGTGAATTTTGAAGATCAGCTCACGTGTATTACCAACGCTTCTGCACCTTTTGCGACCCAAACTCCTATGCTCTTTGCAAATTTTTGTATTGGCAAGCTCATATCAGATAGCGCGTTTGGTTTGTCGCTACTGGTCTTTGCCTTCATTGTCTTGCAATGTATTTGGGGAAAGAAGAGGATAACAGAGAAAAACTATTGGGTTAGTCCTCTTCCTACTGGAGAATGGTGTGTCTCAACACCTTTTCGTGGGTCCCTACAGGAATGGGATAGGAAATAAATGGTCCCTCCTGATAATATCTCGGTGCCGGTTGCAGACTCTCTTCCATTTCGTTCGCGTTTTTCCTATGAGCGGGTGGGGTCTGAGGTACGGGACTGGATTGCCTTGCTCAAGCCCCGGGTGATTTCACTTGTGGTCTTTACAGGGGTGATAGGGATTTACCTTGCTCCTGAACGGCCATCAACAGCCATTTGCCTCATTAGCATTCTGTGTCTTTGTATGGCCTCGGGGGCAGCAGGGGCGATCAATATGTGGTATGATCGAGATATTGATATAAAAATGCGGCGCACTCTAACCCGTCCCTTGCCCTCAGGCCGATTAGGGGTGGAAGATACCCTGGTTTATGGGTGTGTTCTCTCGGTTTTTTCTGTTCTGCTCATGTGGGTTGCTACTAACCTATGGGCTGCAGGGTTGCTGGCTTTTTCCATATTTTTTTATACGGTCATTTATACAAGCTGGCTTAAACGGAGCACCCCACAAAATATTGTTATTGGGGGGGCAGCAGGGGCATTCCCTCCTCTGATTGGCTGGGTCGCGGCTTGTGGGCAGATAAGTTGGTTTCCTGTTATTTTATTTGCCATTATCTTTTTATGGACTCCCCCCCATTTTTGGTCTCTGTCTTTATATGCTTGTAAAGACTATACCCGTGCTGGTGTGCCCATGTTGCCTGTGGTCAGGGGGCAAAGATATACCCGGTTGTCTATTTTAGCCTATACCTTTCTTTTATTGGGTGTAACCCTTATTCCTGCCTTTTTGGGGCAGGCGGGGACTCTTTATTTTTTCTCTGCCCTTATTCTGGGCCTTGGTTTTATAGGCCATGCCCTAAGGCTGGTGAGGGATGGAAAAGGGCCTGAAGGCCTCAGCCATACGGGGGATAAACCCGCGAGAAAGGCTTTTCGGTACTCATTATTTTATCTTTTTATGTTGTTTGTCAGCTTGGTGGGAGATCATTTCTGGTTTCTGACATTAGGCTTGTCAAAGCTCTTCTAACTAAGGCTAGATGTTGTGGAAGATAAAAATCTCATACTGACTCCTCAGGAGCAGGCAGAATATGCCATACGGCGAAAAAGACGCAGCTGGATGTTGGCCTTTGTTTATTGTTTTATTGCAGCGGTGTTTTTTATCATGGCTCTTGTTAAGCTTTAGTCAATAGTGCAGCTGTAGACATTATGCCCCCTGTTCCTGTCCTGTTTCTGTTTTAGGTTTTGGTTAAACAGGGGATAGCGCCAATTCTTCTATGAGTTTAAGGGCTTCTTCTTGTGGGTTAAGCAAGGTTGGGTCTCTTGAGAAGTTTCCGGTAATTTGGCCCTGCTGTTGGTTGATATGTTGTTGGGTGCGAAAATCCTTACGGGCTTTTTCTGTTCGTCTTCCCTGGCGGATCAGTAAGCCTGCCAAGACAATGGCCAGGCTTACTGACCAGACCTACAATGACCAACGAAAACAGAAAATTCTACTTTTTATCGGAAGCTGTAAAGTCGGAGAAGTCATCTTTAGGCACCACCAACAGCAAAATCCACCCTTGCGTATCAACCCTTGGGTATCAGAGGGAAGGGCCGCTGCAATCATAATATAACGCTTATCGTCTTCCTCTCCTGAACGCTCTCATCCTTTAAAACACCACCCCATTTCATTAAAAAATTCCTGTAAGATCTGTGCCTTGAGTGAATAATATTTTGAACGAGTATCCACTTTTTTAATCTCGCGCACCCCATAATTATTCACACGAAAATCATCGTAAGCGCGCATTAACACTGGAGTATGTTACCGTATCGGTACTGTATTCGGTACCGTATTGGTGGGGCCTGAGTTACGGGAGTGGATTGCCTTGCTCAAGCCCCGTGTGATTTCGCTTGTGGTTTTTACAGGGGCTAATAGGGATTGACTTTGCCCTTGAGGCCATCAACGGCCCTTTGCCTGATTAGTCTCCTGTATCTTTGTATGGCTTCTCGGGGGCAGTAGGGGCAATCAATAAATATAATGACGGAATGAATGAGAGACCTCCTCATCAGTGGAGGGGTCCTATGGAGAGTGATGGGTATTCGTTTAAGATATTATTCGCTCAAGGCACCAGATCTTACAGGAATTTTTTAATGAAATGGGGTGGTGTTTTAAAGGGTGAGAGCATTCTGGAGAGGTAAAGAACCTTAATTGCCCCTAAAGAATGAACCTGTTGTTGTTTACCTGCCAAAACAAAAATGGGCCATACGAGGACAATCATCGCCATTATGAACTGCTCCCCCTATATGAGCTGCCTCTATATGAACTGAAGGCAACCCGCCATTGCCCGTTATTGTGAGATCGCCTAAAGTTCCCCTTTCTTATGAACGTGTTTGCTGGATTGCACTGAGTAGCCAATAGCCATTTTGCTGGGAGCGTACAAAGGTCCATATTTCCGTTACGCTAACCCTCTGATCAGGGTCTCCTTCGACAACGCGGCCAGTCATATCGGTGGTCACGTCGACCATGGAGTATTTCATGGAAACGGTTGCATATTGCATACTGTTTTCCTGCCATGCCTCAGAAAGATCGCCTTGCTCGAAGCGGATATCGGACACAGTATTTTGTAAGCCTCGACTGCTGAGGTCTGTCAGTTGTTGATTAAAATAGCTTACCATTTCCGGGGTCGCGAAGCGCTGCAGGGCTGCAATATTTTTTTGGCTCCAAGCGGTTTGAATATTTATAAGGGCCTTCTGGAAGCTCATATAATCATCATGGGTTAGGTTCACAGGGGTATTCTGGTTGGAAGAGGCATAAGAATAAGCAGGAAGGATAGCCTCTGCCTTGGGTTCTGGGGTGGGGGAAAAGGGAATGGTATTTTTTTGAGGGGGGAAGAGCTTGCTATAGAGCCAGCGGATCACAAAAAATAAGAGGATCAGCTGGAAAATAATTCCCAGAAAACTGCCCACACCGTGAAAATTCAATAAGCCATGGCCACTGAGAAGGCCAAAGAGACCCGCCCCTAAGAGCCCACCAAAAAAACCAGTGGCGAAGGGATGAGAACGATAAATGGGCTGGCGTGTGACAGGTTGCGGCGCATAAGGAGGTACGGCCCTATTGGAGAAATTGGGCATTTGGTTAGGCGTTTGCGGCGTAATGGTGTGGGTAAAAGGGGTGGCCGTATAGGGGGCCGTACGGGTAGGGGGTGGGGCGATATAGGTTCGTGAGCCTCTGCTTCCTACTGAGCCACCACGCCCAGCACGAGCCATAAGGTCATCCAAGGGCAAAACGGCAGTGGCAGCAAACCCTGTTATCAGGGCCAGGGCTAGAGGAGAAGCCTTTATTTTGGGGGAATGGAGGAAGGCCTTCTTCATTTTCAAGCTCCGGCAACCGTCATGGAATGAACGCGTAATGTGGGGCTGTTTACACCGTACCGAAATTCAAGGTCGTTCGCGAGCCCTATATTGGCAAACATATCGTTGAGGTTTCCTGCAATGGTAAATTCAGCAACAGGTTCAGCCAGCTGCCCATTGCGGATCATAAAACCAGAAGCCCCACGGCTATAATCGCCCGTAAGGCCGTTAATGGCAGAGCCCATCATTTCTGTAATGTAGATCCCCTCTTTAATATCGGCCATAAGATCTGTGCGGCTATGAGAGCCGTTTTTAAAATAAAGGTTGGTATGGGTAGGCGTTGGCGGGGAGGACGGTGAACGGCTGGCCCGCCCATTAGTGGGCAGGTTAAGCTGGTTGGCACTGCGTATATCAAGCAGCCAGTGCTGTAAAGTTCCCTCTTCTACCAAGGTGAGGGGGGCAGCTTTGACCCCTTCTGCATCAAACGGGCGCGAACGAAGACCTTTTTTGCAGGTGGGGTCATCCATAATGGTTACTTCCTTTGGAAAAATGGTTCTTCCTAAGGCCTGTTTTAAAAATGACGTACCCCTGGCGATGGCATTTCCCTTAATGGCAGAGGCAAAATGGCCCAACAGGCTGCCGGCAATGCGTGGGTCAAACACGATCGGCAAGTTGGCTGTGCGCGGTTTTTTAGGGTTGAGCCTGGCCAAGGCCCTTTGGGCAGCCTGAAGGCCAAGGCTCTTGGCGGTATCAAGGTCTCGATAAAAGGTGGTTGTATGGGTGGCATAGTCCCGCTGCATGGTCGGGCCTTGGCCTGCGACAACGCTAATGCCTGCTGAAAAGGAGGAATGTTGATATTCCCCTTTAAAGCCGTTACTGGTCAGCAAAATAATATGGCTTTTGCCATAAGCTGCTGATGAACCATTGCTATTGGTAATCCCTTTTTGGGCCAGGGCCTGTTCTTCCATTTCGGTGATATAGGCCAAGATATTGTCATTCGTTGGCAGGGTCGGATCAAATAATTCAAGATTTTTAGAAAGGCGCTGCGGTGAGGACGCTTCAAGCAGGTCAGAAAACTTATCTTCTGGTAACACTTTAGCCATGGCTAGGGCTTGGCTGGCCAGGCGTGGGAATTCATCGGGTTTGAGCTCAGTTGTAGAGATAATAGCTGATTTTTTACCCAGAAACACCCGCAAGCCAATTTCATTTTGCTCGGAGCTCTCCGTCTCTTCCATTTTTCCGTTTCGGATCTGATACGAGACAGACTGGGTCTGGATAAAGAGGATATCAGCACGGTCAGCCCCTTCTTTCTGGGCTGTTTTTAAGAGGTCTGCCAAAAGAGATAGAGAAGTATTCATGCAGCCAACCTTTCTGCAACGTGGTCTAGCTTAGGCATGTTATGGATATCGCCGATAGAGGCAAGGGTTGGCGGTTGGCTGAAAATGCGGTGGGCCATGCGGCAAATATCTTCAGAACTGACCGCGTTAATCTTTTCGACAGTTTCTTGTGTGGGGATAGGCCTGCCAAAAATATGGAGTTGTCGGGCAAGCTGCTCGCATCGACTGCCTGTGCTTTCCAAGGACATTAACAGAGAGGATTTTAACTGAGCCCGGGCCCGTTCAAGCTCATGAGGTTGGATATGGCGCTGGATTTTTTTGAGTTCTTCTACTGTAACAGGCACAAGTTCCTGGGTCTGTTCAGGGCCAGTTCCGGCATAAATGCCAAAAAGGCCGCCCTCATCAAAAGGCATATTGAAGGAATAAACAGAATAGACCAACCCGCGTTTTTCTCGTATTTCCTGAAAGAGCCGCGACGACATACCACCACCAAGAATGGTGGAAAGCAGCACCTGGCTATAATAATCCTTATCCTTATAGCCAACAGAGGGAAACCCCATAACCATATGAACCTGATCGAGCTCCCGGAAGATACGGGTTTCTCCCCCCTTATAAAGGGCTTTTTCAACCTGAGTGGCGGAACGGGGAGGCAGATCTTTGAAGTGTTTTTCTACCCAGTTGACCACGTTCTCATGGGAAAGATTGCCTGCAGCGGTAATCACTACCTTATCGGCAGCATAGTGGTTATGCATGTAATTTATAAGGGTTTCGCGTGACATGGTGCTTACATGGTGCGTTGTGCCCAAGGTAGGCCTTCCCATTGGCTGGTTGGGAAAGGCTGTATCTTGGAAGTGGTCAAACACAATGTCATCTGGTGTGTCGTTGGCCTGGCCAATCTCTTGCAGGATAACCCCGCGTTCCCGCTCCATTTCTTCAGGCAGAAAGGTGCTGTGGGTTAAAATATCGCCAATAATATCAATGCCCAGTTCCAAGTCTTCTTTTAACAGTTTAACATAATAGGCGGTTTGCTCACGGGCTGTATAGGCATTAATGTGGCCGCCTACCATTTCAATTTTCTCAGCAATATCCACTGCAGAAAGCGTTTGTGTTCCCTTAAAGGCCATATGCTCTAAAAAGTGAGAGACTCCATTTTCTGCTTCGGTTTCATGGCGGGTCCCTGCCGCAACATAAGCCCCGAAAGAGACAGATTCTACCCTGTCCATTTTTTCTGTAGCCACAGTCAGGCCGGAGGGGAGTTTGGTAATCTGGATGGGAGAGTCTGACATGATATTCCTGTTAGATAAAGCGTGTTAAAAGCCAGAAAAGCCACCTGCCAGACAGCAGGAAAGCCTGGAGGTAATATAGGGAGTGGCAAGCTTCAATTGAAGCCCCAGTTGAAGCCCCAGTTAAAGCTCCTGTTGGAACCCTGTTTTGAAACCCCTGTGAAGCCCATAGCAGCACCCCTGATGGTTAACCCCAATTCCTGTTTATAGCATTGCGGATTGCGGATTGGATTTCGGCCAGGTTGTTAGGCAATGTCAGGGAGTGTTCTTGCTTTGTCATAAGGCTTGCCAAATGGTGGGGAAGTTTTGGACGAATAGAGCAGGCTTTTTCCATGGCATCGGGGAATTTGGCGGGGTGGGCTGTAGCCATGCAAATCATGGGAATACCTGGCTGGAGAAATTTTTGCCCAGCGGCAATGCCAATAATGCTGTGAGGGTCAGCCAGGTAATGGCTTTGCTCATAGACTTTTCTTATCTGTTGGCTGGTTTCCTCATCATTAAGGGAAAGGCCAGTAAATTTTTCGCCGATCGCCTGCCAAATGGGTGGGGGGACCGCCATGGTGCCATTTTTGCGGAAGGTTGTCATCAGGGTTTGGCACTGTTCGGCATCCCGATTGAGATATTCAAAAAGTAGGCGTTCAAAGTTTGAGGAAATCTGAATATCCATGGACGGCGAAAGGCTGGGCTGAACCTCTTGAATGCTCATATCGTTGGCAGTGATAAAGCGGGTGAGAATATCGTTTTTATTGGAACCGATACAGAATTTATCCACAGGAAGCCCCATTTTCCCGGCTGCCCAACCGGCGAGAATATTGCCAAAATTACCCGTTGGTACGGCAAAAGAGACCGCCCTGTGGGGAGCCCCCAGCCATAGGGCGGAATAGATATAATAGGGGATTTGGGCTGCAATTCTGGCCCAGTTAATGGAATTTACAGCTGAAAGATGCACCTCGTTGCGAAAGGTCTGGTCAGCAAACATGGCTTTGACAAGATCCTGGCAGTCATCAAATGTGCCCTCAACGGCGATATTGGTAATATTTTGGTCAGTGACGGTGGTCATCTGCCGACGCTGAACCTCTGAAACACGCCCAGAAGGGTGGAGGATAACAACTGTAATCCGTTTGCTTCCCCGTAAGGCCTCTATGGCTGCTGAGCCCGTATCACCCGATGTTGCGCCCACAATGGTAATGGTGCGGTCTTCTTTTTCAAGGACATACTCAAAAAGTTGTCCCAATATCTGCATGGCCAGGTCTTTAAAAGCCAGGGTGGGGCCATGAAAAAGCTCTTGAACAAACAGGCCATGGGTGAGCTCCTGAAAAGGGACAATGGCCTTGTGGTTAAAGCGCTTGTAAGCGGTTGAACAGAGCTTTTTCAGGGTTTTAATATCAATATCGTCGCCTGCAAATAAGGAAAGGATAAGGGCCGTTAAGTCCGGATAGCTCAAGCTCCGAAGCTCTTCCCAGTCGCGCAGTTTAAGTTTTGGCCAGGTTTCTGGCATGTAAAGGCCACCATCATCTGCAAGCCCCGTCAACAAGACAGAGGAAAACGAGAGGGTTGGGGCTTCTCCGCGGGTGGAAAGGTATTTCATGATAGGCTACTTTGTTTTTAAAATTGCGGGGTTATGGGTTCAAAATTTAGGGGCATGGAGGCAGGCCGTCAAGCGCTCCCATAAAGGTAAGAAAGGGCAGCCTAAGGTAATATGGGGGTGGCGGCGTTGGTGAGTGGAACGGTTAGGGCATACAGGCTGCTGGTAAAGGGTTTGGCTTCATGAGCGGGATGGGTCAGGGTATAGCCATCAAGAGTGGTGGCAGGAATATAAATAATCTTGCCGGAAACAAAAAGATGGCCAGGCCATTGGAGTTGGGCATTGGTGGCAATGGTGGTCAACTTTCTGTCTGGTGTCAGGCGAATAATGCTTTTATTGGCAATGTCGGAAAAATAGAGAGTTCCATCAGGGGCAATTGTCATCCCCCCATTTGAGGGCACATTGTACCACAACATCATGCTTTCGCTCAGTTCTATGGGGGTAACCTTGGGGTCATCAATCATGGCGCGACGAATTAAGAAGAGAGGGCCTGTACCGGGTAGATAATAGAGGATGGTTTCATCTGGGCTAAGCTCTAGGGCATTGGTGTTTTTTAAGAACCGATAAGGTGGCAAAGGCTGGACAGCCTTGTTGTTAACAATCAGAGCCCGCATGCCAGTTAAGCTTGGATGACGCTCCAGCAGGCGGCGCGTTTCTCCATCTTGCAGGTTGACAACAAGCAGGGCTGGGCAGCCGGCATCGGCAATATAGGCTTTGTTGTCGGCAATCCGAATCTGGCTTAAGAGGCTGCCTTTATGAAGGGCCTTTACAGGGATAGGGATAACACGTGTTACCTGGTCGGTCAGCGTGTTAATTTCAATCAGCTTGGCCCCTTTGGGTTTCCCCTCGGATTTTCCGGCGTTATTGCTGTTGATATTTTTTGGTGCCTTCTCTTCTGGAATTTTTCTTTCGGCCCCTTTTTCCTCAGAGCTTTTCCCATTTGCTTCTTTTTCCTCGGGAGAGGGCCCTTCCGGGGGGGGATCAGAAGGGGAGTCGGACGGTTTCTCGGCTCGTTCCTTTTCTATAGCAGGGGCAGGTAGGCCCGCATCGAGCACCCATAAGGATGATGTTCCCGCTTTGGTGTATAATCCGTTTAGGTTTAGGAAGTGCTGATAAACCTGAGGGGTATTTTCCTCATTGGGTTTTAAGGGCTGGTTCCAGTTTTCATTGGGGTAAGGCTTGATATCTCCATTTTGGGAAAGCAGAATAAGGAAGGGAGAGTCCTTCCGAAACAGATGGGAAACCTGAAGGAAAAAACTGTTATTCTTAAATGGAATAACGCTATCCCATGCGATGGCTTTTTTCTGGGTGAGTAAAGTCAAGGGAGAGGAGGGCTGTGCGTTTGGTGTAGCGGTCTTATCAACAGGGGCAGAAGAGGCAGCTTCCCAAGGCAGAAAAAAGGACGTGAGCAGCACAACCGTACCGGTAAGGGTTTTAGCAAGACCCAAGGGTTTTGTAAGATTGAGGACTTTGGTAAGACCCAGAATTTTTGAAAGACTCAAGGTTTCGGCAAGATTCAGAATTTTTACAAGACTAAGGGCTTTGGTAAGGTTTAAGGTTTTGACAAGTCCTAAGGTTTTGACAAGGCTTTGGCCAGGGAGAGAAGTTTTTGGAAGATTCTTCAGACAATTCATATATTTATGGCAACATTTGCAACGTTTACGAATGGTAGGAAAAAGCATGAACAAAAAAAGCACGAACAAACCTGGCGATGCCAAGATGTTCTTGTTGAGTGTTTCTCCCTATGGTTTTGGCAATCATAAGTAACCCGACAGGGGCTGGCAAGGTTTTTGCATCGATTTATCGTTCTGAATTTATCTTTCCTGGGCTTATCTTTCTGAATTTATCTTTTACGGGAACCAGGTAAGGATGACGTCGAAACATTTTGGGGTTTATCTTTTCTCAAGGGCATTGGTCTGAAGGGCATGGGAAATCTTAAGGGTATCGGAAAAAATATTATATAAGACTACACGCAGAAATGTAATGGGACAATATTGCCCTTATTTTATATTTTTCTTATCTTAGTTAAAAGCCTTGAATGCTTGTTTTGTTTTAGAGGGTTCATCTCCTCAAGACAGAACAGGAAGAGAGAGGGTGAGGTATGTTGATGCAACATAATAACGTTTCCCGACATTCTTTGTTAGAGCAGGCTGAACAAGCCCTTTATGATGGGAATGCCGAGCTGGCTGAAGAGTGTTTTAAGGAATTTGCCCGCTTTTTTCCGCAAAAGGGAGAAGGCTGGTGCGGTCTTGCCTGGCTTGCCTTACAAGCAGGCCAAAACGAAATGGCCGTAGCCCTGGCCTCTCGCGCAGTAGAGCGTGACCCACAATCTGCCTATTATATTGTGCTGGGCCAGGCTCTGGAACGCGTGGGCCATGTTCAGGAAGCGGAGGCCGCTTTTGTTCTGGCAACAACCGATGACCCCCAGAATGCCGAGGCTTTTTTTTCTTATGGTTTATTTCTCTTTGCTCAGGGCCGTGTGAGTGAGGCAGAAAAAATGTTACGCCATGCGGTTAACCTTGCCCCACAGGAAAAGCGCTACTGCCAGGGTTTGGCCCGTTTTTACCTTGATACCCATCAGGTTGCCCCCGCGTTGGAGATTTGGGAGCATGCCGTAAAACGTTTTCCGGAAGATGTTTCCCTCCAGCAGGAATATGCCACCTTGTTGGGGGCTTTAGGGCGCACTCAGGAAGCTCTGGAAGGGTTACACAGGGTGGTCAAATTGCTGCCAGAGGATGCCGCAGCCCTTTCCAACCTTGGGGCAGGCCTTTTTGCAGCCAATTTGCACGAGGAAGCGCGCAATGTTCTGGAACGGTCATTGCAGATTAAACCCAATTCACCAGAAGCTCTTTCCAATCTGGGTTTGGTTTTTATGGCCCAAGGGTATCTGCCTGAAGCAGGAATGATGTTTGAGAGAGCGGCTAAGCTGGCACCGGGTGATGAAAAGATCCTGCTGAATTATGCAACCCTGCTGACCGATATGGGGCAAAAGCCAAAGGCCACCCAGATTTATACCCATATTCTGGAGCGGTTTAAGGAGACAGAAAACCCCATTGCCCATCAGGCCCAATTTAATCTTTCCACCATTACTCTTTCTGAAGGGAAAATGGCGCAAGGCTGGTCTGGTTTTGATGCGCGCCGCTTCCTTCTAGGGAGTGCCCCCCAGAGTGTGCCCCTGCCCGAATGGGATGGCAGTGCTGATGAGACCGCAACCATATTGATTATCCCTGAGCAGGGACTTGGCGATTTTATTCAGTTTTTACGGTATATTCCCTATGCCAGTAAACGGGTAAGGCTGATTGTAGAAGTGCCATCGGCATTACTGGGCCTGGTTCGCTCTTCTACGGCCCTTAAGGCCCAGTTATGGAAATCGTGTCAGTTTATTGAGCAGGGAAGTTACCGCTATGGGGCTACAGCGCGGGTAAACTTATTGAGCTTGCCTTATGTGCTCAAACGGTTTTCCGTTCCCGATTTTTTCCCCTATCTTGGCAATGCTAAGGCCTTGGGGCAGGAATGGGACTCGGGCATGGGGGGCTATTCTGCCAGTAGGGTAAGCCGCCGCTCCATGCGGTTAAGGCAGCGCTTGCGGGTCGGTATTGTATGGGCAGGTAGTAGCACGTATCGATTTGATCGGCGACGTTCCATTGCTTTTGAGCAGTTTATTCCATTGCTGAAAGAGCAAAATGCTGTGGAGTGGTGGTCTTTACAATATGGAGTGGGCGCAGATTTTTTTGCTCAGCATGCTCCTGATGTGGCCATCAAACCCCTCCAGTCTCGGACCATGGCCCAAACAGCAGAAATCATGACCGGGCTGGATCTGATTATTTCTGTTGATACAGCCCTTGTACATCTGGCAGGGGCTATGGGCCTGCCAACATGGTTGCTTAATCGCTTTGGGGGAGATTGGCGGTGGTCGGCTCCATTCTGGAATGCAGATGGTAGTAGCGTATGGTATTCTTCTCTGAGGCACTTTACCCAGATGACTTACCAGCCTCCAGAAAAGGCGTGGACTGAGCTTTTAAAAACTCTTTCAAATTCTTTAACAGAAAGGGTTGGCAATTTTTAGGTGTCTTTTACGCCTGTTAAAAATTGACGCTTGTAAAAAAAGAAAAGAGATCAGATGATCTGAAATATTTTCTACAACAGTATTCAACTACAACAGTATTCAACTACAATAGTTCAACAAACTTGACTCGACCTGAATATCCTCTTTATTCGAATTATCGACTTTCTCGAGAAGAGTTTCAGCCTGCCCACCCTCCATGGGGAAAACATCTTGCAAATTTAGGGCGGGGCGATATCAGGCCTAATAGGAAAAATTTTATAGGAAAGATTTTTAGGAGGGTACGTTGTGAGGGGGGGTAGTTTCTGCCGGAGGTGTTGGCAGGGTTGCTTCAAACCACTCCTTACTGTTTCCTTCGGTTGTCTTTTTCTCGGCACGGTCTAGAATCTCTAAAATACAGGAGCGGATATGCTCAAGCTTTTGGCTATCTGTAATTTTAAGCCCAAAAAGGTCTTTGACGTAAAACACGTCTACGGCGCGCACCCCATAGGTTGTGATATGCGCTGAAGCGATTTGAATGCCCTGCCGGCTGATGGCCTCTGTAACATCAAATAATAAACCAGGCCGATCGCGCCCATTCACTTCTATAATCGTATAGGTGTTAGAGGCGGAATTGTCGAAGACGACACGGGGGGGAACGAGAATGGCCCGCATACGTTTGCCCATATGCCCAACACCTGATTTTGCAATTTCACTGCGAATGTCAATTTTCTGGCTTAAGGCCTGTTCAATAAGGGTATGGAGTTTTTCCAGCCGGTAGCCATCCTCTAAAGGGGAATGTTCAATATTTTGTACCCAAAATGTATCAAGGGCCATGCCATTTGTCATGGTGTGGATACGGGCATCGACAATACTGGCCCCCACCAGGGCCAAGGCCCCTGAAATGCGGGAGAAGAGCCCGGAATGGTCAACCGTATAAATGGTAATTTCCGTTACCCCTCGTGCAGGAAGATGCTGGGCCTGAATGGTAAGGGGCTGCTTGTTATGTTCGGCCTCAATAATAATAGAGGCGTGACGCAGATGGGTTTCCTGATCGAAGGAGAGCCAATAACCCGCATAGCCTAAATTGAGGAAAGTAGAGATATCGCTCTCAGAAAAGCCTTTTTCAGCAAGGAGCTCTGCGGTGGATTGTTTAGCCTGGGTTACGCGTGTATCTCGCTCGGTCGTGGCCATACCGCCTGCCAGAATCTCTGCCACCCGGTTGTAGAGTTCTTTCAGCAAGGTGGCCTTCCACGCATTCCAAACTCGGAGGTTAACAGCCTTAATATCCACTACGGTGAGAATGAATAATAACCGTAATCGTTCTGGCGATTGAATGGTATCAACCAGGTCGAGCAGGGTTTTGGGGTCGTCAATATCGCGCTGAAAAGCCGTATGGCTTAGAAGCAGATGGTGGAGAACCAACCATGAGACGGTCTCTGTCTCCTCGGTGCTAAGGCCCAGCAGGGGGCAAATCTCCAGGGCCATTTCTGAGCCCAACACAGAATGATCTTGTTTATGGCCTTTCGCAATATCGTGCAAAAGAACGGCTACATATAAGGCTCGTCGGGATTGTGAGTTTTTAGCAAGTTCATGGGCAAGGGGGGTTTCTTCTGCCAGCTTGCCGTTTTCAAGCTGGTTAAGAATATGAAGAGCCTTGATAATATGTTCATCCACCGTATAGACATGGTAGGTGTCAAACTGCATTTGCCCTACGATATGGCTCCACCCGGGAATAAGCCTGCCGAGGACACCCGTTTCATTCAGAACATGCAGCCAGTAGGCATTTTCTGTCACTTTTTCTTTATGGGCGTTATCATTGAAAGGGGAAGCCCCATTTTGAGGATGATTCGGCTGGGGAGGGAAGTCGTGGGAGGAATTTTTGGCAATGGCCGGCATCTTCAAAGGGGGGCTGGTATGAGGGCGTTTATAGGAGGGGTGTCCGCTACGCGCCTGTTCTGGCGCAGGCCCACATAAAAGGTTAATAAAGATCTCAGAAGCCTCTTCATTACCCCGTAAGGTCATGGCCCTTCTCTCCCAGCGGATAATTTCCTGCAGGGCCATAGGGTGGATCTCTCTTTTACGTTTTTGGGCACAGTTGAGCAGCCTGAGCATCATAATGGGGTTAGTATCAAAAGAAATACCGTTTTTTTGCATAATCATGCCGTCAACCATCATGAAGCCAGCATCTTCTAGGGCTGGGTCAGAAAGGCCAGGCTGGGTTGTGGGGGTATAAACCTTACGGATAATGGCCGGCTCAATAACATGGGTCAGGCGCATAACCTCTCGGGCAGTTAGGAAGTAATGGCGCATGAAACGTTCTACCCCAACCTGGCGTCCATGGCGGGTATACCCCATACGGCTGCCAACAACGGGCTGCATATCAAATGTTAGGCGCTCTTCGGCCGTACCGGCAACATAATGAAGGTGGAAGCGCACTGTCCATAAAAAATCCCAGGAGCGGCGTGCGCGCTTGGCTTCCTGGGCTGTTAGTAACCCTTCGGTCACCACCTTTGTTCCCAAGGAGTTTTCTGGGGGGTCTGTATCATACAGGTTGCGGCATAACCAATAAAGGGTTTGCATATCGCGCAAGCCACCACGCCCTTCCTTGACGTTGGGTTCTACCAGGTAGGGGTTATCGCCATAGCGTATATGACGCTGGTAGCGTTCAAGTTGTTTATCGCGGATAAAGTCGATTTCAGTAGGGTTGGAAGAGGTGTAATAGTCTTTGCGGAATTTTTCATAAAGGTTTTTATTGCCATATAAGAATCGCAAATCGAGCAGCGATGTCCTCACTGTGGTATCTCGGGCGGCTTCTTCGAGACATTCTTGGATAGAGCGAGTGGAATAGCCAATTTTAATGCCCAGATCCCATAAGATGTAAAGGGTGTTCTCAATCAGCTCTTTGGTTTGGGTACTGGGAGATTCTTCTGTTAGGAAGAGCAGGTCAATATCACTAAAAGGGGCCAGCATGCCGCGGCCATATCCCCCTATGGCGTGGATGCTGAGGGCCTCAAGGGCTGCGCTATCGTGATGAAAGGATGTGTTTTTTACAGAATAATCAAACAAGGTCTGTAAAAAATCATCCACCAGGCAGGCATGCAGCTTGGCTGCTTCTATGCCAGAGAGCTTGTGGGATTCGAAATTCACCCGAATGGTGTTATGAATCCGCGCCATATGCCTACGAAAAACCTGCAAGGTCTCTTCTCTGTTGGTCTGGCTATCAGTCAGATCAAGAGAATCCAGTTCCTCTTTCAGGGTGACGAGTGTTTGTTTCTGGTCATTGAGTTGAATAGTGGACTGGTGCATGATGAATTATATTGAGTAAATGGAAAACACGGACAGGATTTTGTAAGGATTTATTTTAGTAAGGATTTTAGTGAAAAGGGGTTTTGAATACAGGGCAAAACCTTCTCCCCCTACCAAAGGGGGCTGCGGGGCGATGGTATCATTGGGGCCTGCCAACACACTATCATAGCTCATTAAGTAACGTTTTAAGATGGTAAAGTTCTTCAAGGGCTTCTCGAGGTGTTAAAGAATCGGGATCAAGGGCGGCAACCTGTTGCCTGAGGACATCTTTTGTCCCTTCTTCTGTCCTTTCTTCTGGCCCTTCGGGGGTGTTGTTTGGGGCTTGCGGAAGAATAATCTTAAGAAGGGGTAAATCATCACTGTATATTTGGTACTCCTTTTCTAGTTTTGCAAGGAGTTTTTGCGCGCGTACTACTACAGGTTGTGGTACACCAGCTAGGCGGGCCACATGGATCCCCCAGCTTTTTTCGGCCCGCCCCTCTACTACTTCATGGAGGAAAACCACAGTATTCTTCCATTCTTGTACTTTCATGGTAAAGGGTTTCACCTGTTTAAGGCTGGCGGCAAGTTCAGGTAATTCGTGGAAATGGGTCGCAAAAATGGTGCGACAACCTACAATATTATGGATGGTTTCCAGCACAGCATAGGCAATGGCTAGGCCATCAAGGGTGGCGGTGCCTCGGCCAATTTCATCAATCACTACAAACGAACGTTCAGTGGCTTGGTTAAGAATGGTGGCGGTTTCGGCCATTTCCATCATAAAGGTAGAACGTCCCCGCGCCAGATCGTCTGAAGCCCCGACTCGAGAAAAAATGCGGTCTACTATACCCAATTCCACCTTTTGGGCCGGAACAGGCAGGCCAGCCTGAGCTAGAATAACGGCCAAGGCGGTTTGTCGTAAAAAGGTAGATTTGCCCGCCATATTGGGCCCGGTGAGAAGCATAACATGTTGGGCGGCATTGAGGTTGCAGTCATTCGGGGCGAAACGTTCTGCCTTTTGTAAGGCTTGCTCTACAATAGGGTGCCGGGCCTTTTCGAGCACAAAGCGTGTGTCGTTATACATTTGTGGGCATGTCCAGCCCGGTTTAAGCGAAAGGCTTGCACAGGAATAAAGTACATCCAGTAAGGCAAGTTTTTCAATCGTATCGGGCAGGTTTTGGTGATAGATACTTTCTTCTACCAATTTTTCGAATAGGGCACTTTCATAGGCTTGGGCTTGTTCGGTGGCTTCAGCAATCTGCTGGCCAAGGGCAATAAGCCGCTCTGTTGAGAAGCGCGCTAAAGAGGCCGTGCCTTGCCTAAGGATAAGTTCGGGGCGCTCTTTAAGGTGGCGGGCAGCAGTGGCAGGGGCCTCAAGCACGTACCCCAACTGGGCATGATAGCGTATTTTTAGGGAAGAAAGGTTATAATGCTCGGCATATTCAGCTTGGAGCTGGCCTAAAATCTGGCGGTTATTGTCACGTAGTTGTCGGTAATCGTCCAAGGTTTTGTCGTAGCCCTCGGCAATAATTCCCCCTTCATCAAGGCGGGCAGGCAGGTTGCGGGCCAGGCTTTTTTCCAGTAGGCTGCTTAGGTCTTCGGCCTGGGTCAGGCTTAGGGCGATATCGGCCAGGATGGGCGGTGGCGGGGTGGTTTGAAAATGCACCTGAAGAAGAAGGGCGAGCGAGCGGCTCACCATAAGCCCATCGCGTATGGCGCCCAGATCACGGGGTTGTCCACGTCTGAGTGAAAGGCGGCTCAGGGCCCGGGCCATATCGGGCAGTGTTTTAAGCTTGCCCATGAGCTGTGGTAGGAGGTCTTGCTGCGCTGCCAGAGGCGTTGTCAGAGCCCCCCACCCTGCCTGACGGGCCCGGATGGCCTCAATATCCGTTATAGGAGAAGAAAGCCAGTTGGCAAGCAAGCGTGCACCAGCTGCCGTACGGGTGGCATTGACACAGGCAAAAAGGGTAAAGCGCGTTTCGCCCTCACGGGTTTGAAGAATATCCAGGCTGGCCCGTGTGGCAGGGTCTATGCCCATAATCGTTTTGTCTTTTTGAGACAGAGGGGTAAACAGCCGCGGTATTTTCCCTGCCTGGGTGCGTTTAATATAATCCACCACGCAGCCAGCGGCCATAATCTCCTCATGGGTAAAATCCCCAAAGGATTCCAGTGCCAGGACATTGAAATGCTCAGAAAGTTTCTGCCGAGCCTGTTCAAAGGAATAGGAGGAAGGCTCAAAGGGTGAAACAGAAAGGGAGTCTGACAAGGTAAGGGTAGGAGGGGCTAAAATCTCTGCCGGTGTGAGGCGGCCGAGCAGATCGTTAAGGTTTTTATAGGGGAGAGAGGTGGTCTCGAAACTGCCGGTGGAAATATCCGTCCATGCGGCTCCAATGGGGGTATCTTGCCTAAGGGTTGGGGGTGTTTTGCGGCTTGTGGGGCGCGTGGAGAAAATAGGGTAAAGTGCTAAGAGCAGGTTGGTTTGGGTGGGGTTAAGCAGTTCATCTTCAATAAGGGTGCCGGGGGTGACTATGCGTACCACATCGCGCTTAAGCGGACCCTTGGCTTTTGTTTTAACCCGTGAGAGGGCCGTTTCAACTTGTTCTACAATCGCAACGTGGAATTTTTTTTTCACCAGTTTAGGCAAATAAGAGGCGGCCTGTTCGGCGGGAAAGCCACACATGGGAATAGGCACACCTTGGTGTTGGCCTCGGTGTGTAAGGTTAATTTCCATAATGGGGGCGGCCAACTCGGCATCTGCAAAAAAAAGCTCGAAAAAATCACCCATTCTAAAAAATAACACGGTATCGGGGTATTGGGCCTTAATCTCAAACCATTGGGCCATAGCTGGCGAGGCCCCATCCGGTGTAGGAATTACGGGAACTTCCAGCTGAGGGGAGGAAGAGGAAGGGGCGTTTTCGGTTTCTGGGTTTTGATCAAGCATGGGTGTTTGGAACAGATCCATAGTAAAAATTTGCTTTGTGAGAGATCATACCGCGTTTTTGTTTTTTTTCACCTCTTTTTAACCTTATTAACGACTTTTTTATAAAAGGTTTGAATTTTGATAACTCCTGCCCATTGTAAGATAATACCATATAGGAGGGCTCCTATAGCGATCATGCCGCCTAAAAGGGTAGCCCGTAAAAGGGAGTGGCCGGTTTTAAAGAGGGTGGCTGTTTCGTAAGAAAGAATGAAGAGCACAATTCCCATGGCCAAGCTGGCAGCTGCCATGAGCCCGAGCTTGCGAAGAAAGGGTTTATCGGGTGTGAGATGGTTTTTCCTGAGCAGAATACCTGCCAGGATAAAGCTATTGCCCCAGGCGGCAAGGCTGCTGGCCAAAGGGGGGCCAACATGGGCCAGAGGGCGCATGAATAAAAGGTTGAGGATAAGGTTAAGGGCCAATGTGGCCATTCCTACCTTAACAGGGGTTGCGGTATCTCCCCGGGCAAAAAATGCCGGAGAAAGTACTTTAATCATGACGAAAGCAGGGAGGCCTAGGGCATAAGCCTGTAAGGAATGCGAGGCTAGCAAGGCAGCATTGACGCTGAAAGCCCCATGCTGGAAAAGAACGGCCATGATGGGGAAGGCCAGAAAGATTAGCCCTGTGCAGGCGGGTAATGTCAGGCCCATGGCATAGAGCATGGCCGTATTCTGGGTCTGTAAGGCCTGTTTGGTGTTATTTTGGGCCAGTTCCTGCGTTAAGAGGGGCAATAAGGTTGTGCCCGCTGCTGCTCCCAATACTCCTAAAGGGAGTTGGTTAATCCGATCGGCAAAATACATATAGGACACACTGCCTGTGGGCAAAAGGGTGGCAATAATGGTATCGACTGTAAGGTTAAGCTGGGTAATGCCGCTGCCAATAAGGCCTGGCATCATTTTACGAAACAGCGTTTTCAGCTTTTCATTCAGAACTGGGAGTGTTGGCCATAAGGGCATGGCGGCTCGTTGAACAGCAAAGAGAAGAATGCCCAGCTGGATAACACCAGAAAACGTCACCCCCCAGGCTGCGGCCATAGCTACTCCGCCGACATAGGGCGAGAGAGAGACAAGGGCGAATATGCCCACCACATTGAAGGAAACATAGGCTGCTGCCGCGATGCTGAAATAGTGCAGGCTGTTTAACACGCCAGAGACCAGCGCTGCGGCACAGATGAGAACAAGGTAGGGAAATGTTATGCGGCTGAGTTGTACGGCATAGCCAAACCGGCCGTTATCGCTTCCAAATCCTGGGGCGATGATCTGGATAACCCCTGGCATAAAAATTTCGCCCAGGCAGCAGAATATGCCTAGGCAAAGGAGCAGCATGGTTAAGGATTGCCGTGCAAAGAGATGAGCACTTTCTTTTCCCTCCTTTTTGAGGATGGTCGAGAATAAAGGCACAAAGGCAGCGTTAAAGGCGCCCTCTCCAAAAAGCCTGCGGAACATATTAGGCAAGCGAAAAGCGACCTGGAAGGCATCCTGCAAGGGCCCCACCCCTAAGAAGGCTGCCAGAAGTTGATCACGAACAAGCCCAAGTAGCCTGCTAAGCATAATCCAGCTGCTGACGGAAAAAAAGCCTTTGAGCATAATGGTTGGCCTTAGAAGGATATGGCAGGTGAACCCTGCCAAAAAGGGCAGCATAAACCTATAGCGGCTTTAAGGGGAGGGTAGCACGCTAAATTTGTAGACAAAACTGGTCAGGGGTTAAAATCAGGGGCTAAAAATCGTAGATGGTTTTTTCCAGGGCCATAACGCATCTTTTTGAAACTGGCGGGGTGAGGCTTGTAAACCAAGTGGCAAGCTGGCCTTGGCGGTTGATGATGTATTTATAGAAATTCCACCGTGGAAGAGAAAGTAGGCCCCCTTGTTCTGCCAGCCATTGAAAAAGGGGGATGCGCCCATTCCCCTTGATAGGAGATTTGGCAGCCATGGGAAAGCTTACCCCGTAATTTTTATGGCAGAAGGCTGCAATCTCTTTATTATCAGCGGGTTCTTGATGGCCAAATTCGTTTGATGGAATTCCAATAACAATCAGGCCTTGTTTTTTATAGCGGCTCCATACAGCTTGTAGCCCTTCATATTGGGGGGTAAAGCCACATTTAGAGGCCGTATTGACCAGCAAAAGAGGATGATTTTTATAATCACCCAGAGTCAGGGAGCTGCCATCTAGTGAGGGAAGAGAAAAATCATAGGCTGTTTTGGTTTGCATGGTCTTTTTAATGAAAATGTTCTTAATGAGGTTGTTCGTAAAAAAGAAGAGATGAAAGCAAATGGTCCATTGGCCAGCCAGGCTTCAGGGATGAAAAGCCGTGCGGTCAAAGGGTAGTCCTGGTAGAGCCAATATAACGAAGTGCGCGGAATTTTATAACATCAAGATGGTAGAGGGCTTCATGGTTGTTTTTTCTCGCATTGGCTCAAAAGCTCTTTTTGATATACAAAATTTTAAGAAGGGACAAAAGATTTTTTTAAAGACTTGTCAATTTTTAACGGCTTGTCAAAAAGAAGAAAACATTAAAGAAGAAGACACGACTGGGAGTGTTGGCCATAAGGGCATGGCGGCTCGTTATAGAGTTATTTGAAGCATGCGAAACATCCACCATAATACCCAGATTATTCATGTGCTGAATCACTTCTATGAGTGAGTGTAATAAGTCAGTCTGTATGAGTGTATAAGTTTGTATGAGTGTGCGTGTCAGTCAGTCTGTATGAATGCACGTGTCAGTCAGGAAATATGCAAATGTTAAGAGTAGGGCGCTCTTTGTCTATTCTTCCTATTCTGCCTTTAGGGGACGAGCAAAAAGGGCTTTAATACTATCCTCAACGCTAATACCCCCGTTGAGCACTGCACAAATGGTTTGGGTAATAGGCATATCTACACCATATTGCAAAGCCATAAGTTGGAGGGCTGGGGCAGTATAGGCCCCTTCGGCAACAGTTGTATGCTGGGCGAGGTAATCTTGGGGGGTAATTCCTTGGCCAAGGGCAATGCCTAAGGAATAATTGCGAGATGATGGCCCTGTACAGGTTAATACCAGGTCGCCAATCCCAGCCAGGCCATAGAGGGTCTCTACACGCCCTTCCATGGCGATGGTGAGGGCTTTAAGCTCATTAATAGCGCGGCTAATCATGGCAGCCCGTGCGTTATCGCCCAGCTTGGCTCCATCCAGGATGCCTGCAGCAATGGCAAACACATTTTTGGCCGCCCCGCAAAGTTGCACGCCGTTGGGATCTGTACTGGTGTAGAGACGAAAAAACTCAGAAGACAGCGTATAGGCGATTTGGGCGGCAAAAGCACTATTGTGGTGGGCAATAACGCTGGCGGCTGGTAAGCCTTGGGCGATTTCGCGGGCAAAGTTAGGGCCAGAAAGCACGGCAGCAAGGGCTTTAGGGTGAATGCTACTGACAATTTTGGAAGGAAGATCCATAGAGGGATTTTCTATTCCCTTACAGCAGATAACATAGGGTTTCTCGTGTGGGAGATGGGGGAGGATACTGCGTAAAGCCTGTAAGGGCATAGTGAGAAGGTAAAGCTCTGCTTCTTGAACCTCAGCAAAATCGCTGGTGACAGTTATGGCTTCTGGAAGGATAAATTCGGGCAAGCGTGGCATACGTCGCTCGACTTTAACGCTATTATTGTTGGCGGCCTTCATGAAGGGGGGCGGAGTGCGTGACCAGAGCTGGACTCTATTGCCTGCCCGCAAGGCCTGAAGGGCTAGGGAGACTCCCCATGAGCCGGCACCAATGACGGCAACAGTACCAAAGGTGGAAGAATGAGGGGCCATGGGAATATTCCTTGGGTTAGGGAAAGGGGGGGAGGGAGAAAAGGAAAAGGGTTTTACAAAACCCCCTGTTTATAGGAGGAATTGGGCTTTAAGGGGAGAAATGCGAACAAGAGGAATCCTGCCAGGACAAGGGAAGACAGAAAAGGGGAGACAGGGAAGGGAAGAGGAGAAGGATTTTACAAATGGTTTGCATCATGTTTCCACCTGGCTTGGCTAACCAAATTGTGGGCAGTTTTGGTAGCATCTGTAGTAGAATAAGTATCAAGCAGTCTTTGTGCAAAAGCATCTGACTGTTTTTCTGAAAGGATGTTAAGTGTGAGACTGAAAGAATGTTCAGTATGAGAGTAATTAAGGATGTTAAGTGTGAAAGCAAGTGATGAAAACAAAGAGCCATTACCAGTTTTGACCCCAGCTTTGGCCTTGGAGAAAGAGGGTAGAGAATAAAGAGATGAAGGGTTTCTGCAGAAAAGTGCGGAAGGAAGCATAGAGAATAGAAGTGTAGAGAATAAAAGCTAGGCTGAAAAACGCTGGCGGAGTTCTTCTAGCGGCCATCGGGGGCGGGGGCGAGCGGCCATTCCATCCCGATCGGCTAGCTTTATGCCTTTTTTTTGGGCTGCTTGCCATATCTCCTGGGCACACCATGCAACCATGACGGCATTGTCTGTGCACAACCGTAACGGGGGGGCCATAAAGGCCTTGTTGTGGCGTGCTGCCAGATCTGCCAGTGTGGCGCGTATGGCCATGTTCGCAGCCACCCCACCAGCGGTAACTAGGGCGGTGGCCTGGGGGAACAAGGCTAGGGCATGGGTTAGTCTGTCCTCAATGGTGTGGGTTACGGCATATTGGAAAGAGGCTGCAATATCAGCAGCCATTTGGCGGGGGAGGGGGTCATGACCATATGGCATGAGAAGATGGCTTACACTGGTTTTTAAACCTGAAAAGGAAAAATCACACCCAGCTCGTCCCACCATGGGGTGGGGGAGAGGATAGGCTTTGGGGTTTCCCTCTTTGGCCAAGGCTTCAAGAGCTGCACCACCTGGCCAACCTAATCCCAGCATTTTGGCAACTTTATCGAAAGCCTCACCTGCGGCATCGTCAACCGTGCCGCCCAGTTTTCGATAGTCCCCTATTCCTTTCACGGCAATGCACTGGCAATGCCCACCAGATGCCAGAAACAGCAAGTAAGGAAAATCAACCCTGGGGGTATGCCTGAGGGTATGGGGCAAAGGCAGGCGCGGGGTAAGAGCGTGGGCTTCTATATGATTAATGGCGATAAAGGGTTTTTGCCATGCCATGGCCAGGCCCTTGCCCAGGGTGCTGCCGACAATGAGGCCACCGATTAACCCAGGGCCCGTGCTGGCAGCAATAGCAGTGAGCGATTCTACCTTAAGGGCTGATGCCGCAAGGGTCTGTTCTAACATGCTCGGCAAAAGGGAGAGATGATTACGAGCTGCTATTTCTGGAATAACCCCTCCAAAGGGGGCATGCTCCATTTGGGAAAAGACCTGTTCTGCCAGGATGGATCCAGCAGAATCCACAATAGCGCAGGCTGTCTCATCGCAGGATGTTTCAATGGCCAGAATAATAGGGGCTACAGCCATAGGGGGAGAGGTAGATTGTGCAGAGGAGGAGGATGAGGGGGAAAGGGGAGTGGCATTTGGCATGGCTTTTTTGGGATCCATATTTTATATAAGATGTATTTTTTATATAAAATTTATAAATTAAGGCCTTTTAGGAAGAACAGCGTTTGTTTTTTGGGTTTTGTTTACCCAATAGGTACTGTATATAAATCCTTTTGAATTTTCTTTCTATTATAGCATAATCATGTCCTCATCACCAATGTCTGCAAAAAAAATCTCTTCACAGGATCGTTTTCCTGAAAGCGAAGCGCTTCAAAAGGTGGCCGCTGCCGCTATGGAACGCCAGCTTAGGAAAGAGCGAGAGGTTGTTCAAGGCCATAATAAGAAGATTTTACCCTTAAAGGTAGGCACGCGTGCCTCGCCTTTAGCGTTGGTGCAGACCCGTAATTTTTTAACGATTCTTACACGATTTTGCCCGGTTTTACGCAATATGGGGGCTTTTGAAGAGCACCAGATTAAAACCACAGGCGATACTGTGCTTAACCGCCGTTTGGCAGAAATTGGGGGAAAAGGGCTTTTTGCTAAGGAGATTCACGAAGCGTTGCTGCGTGGAGAGGTGGATTTTGCCGTCCATAGCCTTAAGGATTTAGAAACTGAGTTGCCCGATGGGTTAGTGCTCGCTTGCACCATGAAGCGTGAAGATGTCAGGGATGCTCTTATTCTGGGGCCAGACCTGTATAATATGGATTTTGAAAACCCTTTTGCCGCTCTCCCGCAGGGGGCTGTGGTGGGTTCGTCTTCTGTTCGGCGGCAAGCCCAGCTTCTTCATGCCCGCCCGGATCTAAAATTCACCCTGATCAGGGGGAATGTGCAAACCAGGCTCGATAAGTTGGCCGGGCGAGAATGCCAGGCCTCGCTATTGGCGATGGCCGGGTTGAAACGGCTTGGGCTGGAAAGTCGGGCAGATTTTCCACTTGATCCCACTCTTATGGTCCCTGCGGCAGGCCAGGGCATTGTTGGCATTACCGTCAGGGCCGATGATATTGAGCTGAGGGAGCTTCTGGCAGCGATTGAAGATTACGAATCCCGTGCGGTGATGACAGCAGAACGGGCTTTATTGGCCGAATTGGATGGGTCATGCCGCACTCCAATTGGGGGATATGCCCAGTTAATGCCGCTGGTTTCTGGTGGGGAGCCACATCTCCACCTGACTGGCCTTGTGGCCCGCGAGGATGGCAGCTTCCTTCTCAAACGTTCCATCAGTGGGGCTATTGAGGATGCAGAAAAAATGGGCCGACAGCTCGGGGCCAGTTTGCGGGCAGATAGCCCTGCGGATATTTTTACAGAATAAGGGGGGTGTTACATTTATGATCGTTTAGGTGAAACATGATCGTTTAGGGGAATATAGTTTAGATAAACATCATAGTTTAGATAAAAAGGGCTTGTCACTCTAGAGTGTGCTTTTTTGGGTTTTTGCGAGCAGTATGTTGAGTTGTAGTTTAGAGTAGGCGTTGTTGGGAGAAAGAATTCGAGATATTCTGCCTTAAAGTGGGCTTATGATCAAGATTGGCAAAGTTTGGGCTTGTGTTTCAGCAGGAATTTATTGGTAAAAAATAGCCTCTCCTCTCCTTATATGGTGAGAATATGGTGAGAACCATGAAAGCGGCCCTCAAAAGCCTGCCTGTTGAAATTGAAGAAATATTGAAATTGAAGAAATAACTATCATCTTTAGGGACCTTTCATAGCCAGATTATTCGCCATGTAATCCTCAAATCTTATACCGTCCTTTATCGTATTTGGCTTGGCCTTGGCTCGTGAGGTGGGGGATTACGGTAAAAACATTAGAAATTATGGGGTGTTCAATGTCTTTCTTGTACCCATAGGAATAGTGCCCCAGGCAATGCCCAGGCCTGGTTATACTTATAAGGCCTTACACGGTCAGGCGGCTTCCTATTTGCGCCATGGTCGGTTGGGGAGTAAGGCATTTTTTCGGGGGCCTTTCATTAATTGCCTTCGTGGTGTTTGCCGTTAGCCAAAGAAAACCAAATTTCTGCAACAGCTAGTGCCCGTGGGGTGGAGGAGTATGGTTCTGTTATTTTCATTGTAGGTACCCTGCTCCATTATACAGAGGCTCTCTCCTTGCGCAGCTTAAGCTTTAAATAGAGGCAGGGTATAATAGACCTCTGCCTCTTTTATTATGGTAAAGGTGGTTGCTCATTATCAACAGGCCAAGGCAAGGTTTTATTCTCCTTGTTAATTGTCCTCCATCTTGAACGATTTGACTATATTAGGTGTCGCTGTTATGGGTGTTATCACCTTGGGGGGCTTGTTTTCTTGTTTTCTGCTTGTCGCCCTGTACCGCCAGCACTTTATTACTCCAGATGCAATGATAAAGCCTGTATTATTTCTTCCACCATCTAGGGCCGTTATCGGTTCATAAAGGCACGCGTTTGGCATAAGGTGAGCAATATCGTTTGTGGGGATATAAGGGGGATTTGAGAATATCACGTCAAACTTCTCTGTTATTTCCCTGATGTTATGGTTTGTTTCTTTACCAGCCATACAAGCAGTGCCCTTACATTGATCAATCTATTTTTGCTTGTGCTTTTGAGGTTTTCTGTTGTGGTCTAACTGTCATCCACCCAAAAAGCATAAAGTATTTTTGTTTTTTAGCCCTGACAGCTTAGTAAATAGAGTTTTTTTTATATTATTCGAAAATCTTCTCTTTGAAAGTAGCTACCCAAAAGAAAGCTAACCAGAGGACAGCCGATCAAGTGAGCATCACTTCTCAAAGATTGGCTGAAGACCACCTCAAAACCACGCACCCCAGAGTGCTCCAGAAGTGGGCTGCCAGAGTGGGCCAGAGTGGTCTAGAGTGATCCAGAGCGAATGCGAGTATTGAGGGCAGGTTTTGGATGTGGATTTCTTGCAGCTCTTGGTTATGCAGTCCTAGGTTATGCAGCTCTGGGTTATGAGGAGGAAGATTTACTTGGCGGGTCAGGCAGGGAAGCGAAAAGATTCTCTATGTCCTCTACTGTCACCATAAAATGGCTACAAGCGTAAAGATGATTGATTTGAGCATTCTTCGTAGCCAGGGCTATAGCCGCCTCTGAAATATCCGTTCCTGCTTGTTGTCTGAGTGAGAGATAGCCGCATAGGTTGCATCATTCATAGAAGATCAATTCACAACCTTAGGCTGAAAAAACAGTAAGGGCCTTTATGGGGTTGCTTGTACCATATGGTTCTTGCGCATTGGAGATTTTTTAATCGAAGGAGAGCTCATCTAGATACGGCATGGCTGATTGCGCACCAGGTTTGGTCACTGCCAGGGCAGAAGCCTTTATCGCTCGTTCAATGGCTTGGTTTAGGGGATAGGTTTTCTGGAAAACACTAAAGGCTCCGCAAAAACAATCCCCGGCCCCAGTAGTGTCGCCAGTAGTGTCGATAGTATTAACCTTCGGAGCGGGCAGTTATTTTACCTGTTTTTGGTCTAGACTGTAAAGAACGCCTTTCTCTCCGTACGTCATAATCATACGTGCAGGGCAAGAGAGAATGATCTCTTCTGGTGTTTGGGTATGATATTGGGCCAGGGAGAAAATTTCGTGCTCATTAGGAATAAAATACGAAATCAGAGAGCCGATCCCTACGAAAAATTAAAGAGTCCTCCAAAAAATTAAAATGTAGGGTAGTTTGAAATAAAAGAGTTATGAATCCCCTTTCCTGAAAAGAGAGGATAGTATGGTATGATTCTCTCTGAAGGTCAGGGTTGTTCGATGGGGTTAGTATCTCAGAGAAGCAGGCGGAAAAGCCAAAGAGGACGGCCAGAGAGATGGCTAAAGAGATGGCCAGAAAAGAAAGTATGGGTATGCGCAATAAAGTTGTTATTACACGCCCCAGGCCCGGCCTAGAGGAAACGGCCCTGCAGGTTAAGGCCCTAGGTTGGAAACCCCTTTTGGCTCCCATGCAGGTTTTTGCCGAGTTGTTTGCCCCTGATACTCTTTTACCCGCCAACCAAGATTTACTACGGCCTTCATCTGGTGAAATGTCCAGAATGAAGCCTAACCTACAAATGGGAGAGCCTCCCTCTCAAGAAGCTTTCCTTTTAAAGGGAGAGGGATTACAGGCCCTTCTGACAGGCGTTCAGGTTATTCTGGTAACCAGCCGGCAAACAGTACGTTCCCTTCATCGTCTTTGGCCTGCGGCGGTCGAGAAAAATATTCCCCTTTTTGCTGTGGGAGAGCAAACCGCCCAAGAGGCCTTGGCTTTGGGCTTTTTAGTGGTCAAAAGTGCTGCAGGCACGGCAAAGGATTTGGCCTTGTTATGTACAGCCTTGTTGAAAACTGATCAGGGGCCACTCTTCTTGGCCTCCGGGAAGGGGGAAGCTGTTGATTTAGCCTGTAACTTACATAAAAACGGGTTTTTGTGTATTCATTGCCCGTTATATGAGAGTAGGGAAGTAGAAAACCTGCCAGAAGACTTTTTTCCCAGTTTTTGGCATGGAGAAATTGCAGCCATCTTGTTTTTTTCCGGAAAAGCCGCCCAGATTTTTAATATGTTTCTAAGGAAGGGGATAGAGGAGGAAAGGAAAAGAATTCCCCCTTCCTGGTCCCCTGATACCGTGGGAAGAAAGAAGGTTCAAGGCATACAAACGGATTTTTCCGTGAGAGGGGAAGAGGAGATCCACCAAATTAAAGCCATAGTCATGAGTGAAAGAATAAGAAAAATTGTGCAGCAATATCCATGGCACCATATCACCGTGGCAAGCCCTTCCACAGCGCAAGAAATGCTTAAGGCATTAGGAGAACATTCACCCTTACACCAAAACTGAAAATAGGCCAGAGCTAGGCCTTGGTGTTTATTATGCTGTTTTCTCTTCTTGTTTTGTCAGCTAGAGCTATTTTTTGAGGTATGGGCGACAATAATTTTTATATTGGCAGCCCAGGGCCGCGTTTCAGGGCCGTGTTTTGGAGTGGCTCAAGGATTGATGCGGCTGATAACAAGATAGGTTTTGACAGCTGACCGTTTTTACAGTTGACCATAGATCAGACTGATAGCTCCTACCCAGAGCAAAGGCGAGAACAGGCTTTGCAGTTTCCATCTGCTCCCCCTCTTCATCCTGAAGCTCAGAAATGATTTCTGTCATAGCTTGGCACGGGATTTCTATATCCTTCCTTTCTATGTCCTGCCATTGATAACAGGAACAGGCTTTGTGGTTGAATGGCTGGCTAGGTCGTAAACTCTTTGTCCCTTTTTCCATGTACCAAGAACACGTCCCTCCATGCCGCGGCCATCAAAAGGGGTATTTTGTGCTTTTCCTGGCAAGATACCAGCAGTAACCTGCCAAATTCGATTAGGGTGAAACAGGCATAAATCTGCATTTTGGCCAGGGCGGAGTGTGCCGGCTTCTATTCCTAATATGCGGGCTGGCCCTACTGTAAGCTTATAAAGCATATCAATCATTGAGATATACCCAGAGTGAACTTGCCCAAGGCTTACAGCTAAAAGGGTTGCTAGACCTGTACCACCTGCTGCTGCCTAGACAAGGCGCAAAGCGTAAAACGAATGGCTTTGCCCATACGATGATGAGGAACTGCGCACAAGTCCCCAGTGATTCTATTGATGTCTAGTCTTCAGTGATGCCCAGTATTCTGGTTACACGTTTCGTGCGCTCTACCTCATCTATAATTTCCATGGCTCTGATCTTGGATTCTGAGCTTGGGCCCTGATTTTGGGGGTACGGCGCTGAACTTTGTTGGGGCTTTAGCTTTAAGGCGCTTTTGAGTTGGTTCTGTTGTATGGAAAGGGTGCCTTTAAACAGGGCACCCTTTTTAACCCTTTTAGAGCTTGAGTGTTTTTGGGGTTTTATATTTGTTACCCCTTTTAGCCCCTTAGGAAAATGACAGGAACCAAAGTGGCTAACTAAGTCTCATAGGAAGAGGGGGATTAGGCTTGGCCTGCTGCAGGCTGCTGCTGAAGCTGGTTACGCTTGTTTTGCCACAGGCTTACAAAATCTACCGGCTGCAGAACAACAGGGGGGAAGCCGCCATCACGGGTAAGGTCACTGAGAATATTCCGAGCATAGGGGAAAATAAGCCTTGGGACTTCTACCAGCAAGATGGGTTCTATCATGTCATTGGCCACATTATTGAGGGTTACTATCGCGCAATAGGTCAGTTCTAAAAGGAAGACTGTGCGCCCTGGTTGGCCGCCTTCTTTTTCAGGGGCCTCGTTGGCTTCGGTTTTTAAAAGCAGGGAAACTTCAAACACCATGGGGGTTTCCTGCAAGCGACTAACCTGCACATCAATGTTAATGGCAATGGTGGGGTTGGTTTTAAGGGAGGCAAAAATCTCCGCCCCAGCAGGGACTTCAAAAGAAAGGTCTTTTACATATTGAAGATTGATAGAAAGAGGAAGAGCCGGGGCGCCTTGTGGCTGGTCTTCTGCCTGGGGGGTGTCTTTGGTGCCTTTTTGGGCATTGGTTTTTGTTTTTTTATCTTCAACGCTCTCAGCTTTGGTATGATCGGGTTTTGTATTATTTTTTTCAGAGTTTGGCATAAAAGATTCTTTCTTAAACTATAAATATCTGAACAAAGCTCTATTCAGTAAAACAAGGGGTCTTTATCCATAATAGCTGACCAAATTGCCAGAAAAAGTTACCAGAAAAAGCACATCTTTATGGAAGTGTTACCTAACCACTGATGTGAACAAGCAAAACAAGTCTCATGTTAACGTTTTTCATGGGTCTGGGTTTGACTGGGAGTTAGGGCAAGAAGAGAATACACCCTTATTTCTCCATTAACCCTACTATGGTAGACCTAAAATGGCTGTTTGTCATCCTCACAGTCGGGGGTGCCCTAGCCTTAAAGACTTTAATTTGATACAAATAACACAAATGTTGAAACTTTTATAGAGTTTTTATATATTTACTCTAGCTGGCAGCTCTGTTTAGGAGTCCTGAATGAAGAGCAAGACATGGGTTCTCCCACAAGGGTTTTCCCTCAGTAGAGAGCAGATTTGAAGACTGGATATGTAATGAATTTTTCCTGGGATCATTTTCCTATAGATATTGTAATATTGGCCGCTATTGCAGTCTTTCTGATCTGGAGGTTACGCTCGGTCATTGGGCGTAATATTGGGTTTGGTTCGCTGTCTTCAGCCCCTTCACCGGGTAAAGCGGCCCCTTCTGCCTTGTTAAGGCCAGCCCCAGCGGCATTACCTGTTAAGGTTGAAAAGCATATTCCTGCCATGGAAAGCCCGCCAGGCCAGATTTTGCTTGAAATTGCACAGCTCGAAAAGGGCTTTACGCCCGCATCCTTTCTGGATGGGGTTGAAATTTCTTTTCGTCGGATTGTCAATGCGTTCGCCGCTGGTGATTTGCCTGTGTTGAAAAATAGCCTTGTCCCCGCAGCTTACGAGGTTTTCTCGTATGCTGTTATTGCCCGTAATGAGGCCCAGGAAACCCAAAAAACAGAATTAAAGGCCATTCAAAGCCTTACCATTACTGATGCCCGTTTAGAACCTGCTCCAGAAATGGGGCCAGATAGGGGGCCAGATAGGGGGGGTGTAGGCAAGAAGGCCCTTATTACCGTTGCCATTGTGAGTGACCAAATTAATATGCAGCATGATAAGGAGCAAAAGGTTATAGCTGGGATAGATGCGGTAACGGAAATTATGGATTTATGGACTTTCGTGCGTGTGCTGGGGAGTCAGACAGCCCCTGGTTCTGCCTCTTGGCTGTTGGAGGAAACCAGCAACGGTTAAACCCATCGGTGGGGTTCTAACCCTCGGATAGGCCCTTTGTAAGGGGGTGTTTGGTGTGGTGTTGAGGGAGAGGGTTGTCAGCCTTTCTCAAGAGTTTGAGTTACGCAAGGGGTTCAGTTTCTGCCCCAGATAAAACAAACCTCAGATAAACAAACGCTTAAGACAAAGGCTCCCTAAGATACAGGGTCTTAGAAAAGGCTCTCGTCATTCCAAGGAATTCCGCATCAAATTGTGTCTGTGATCCTGTTTTGATCTGTGCCGCCATTTTGATCTGTGACACCGTTTTGAACCGTTTTGATAGGACTCCATTTTTTGGTAAAGTTTTGAAGGCTGTTAGTCTCCTTGGTGATTTTCCACATGTTAATTTTTTAAAATAGCGTAAGGTCTGGTTAAATCATAAGAGAAAAAACAGGAAAGGTTTTAGCCTTTTATTCTGGTTATCACCGCAAGGGGGTTGTTTGTTTTACCCTTCTATGATTTCTTTAGGTCTTTAGGTCTTTAGGTCTTTAGGTCTTTAGGTCTTTAGGTCTTTAGGTCTTTAGGTCTTTAGGTCTTTAGGTCTTTAGGTCTTTAGGTCTTTAGGTCTTTAGGTCTTTAGGTCTTTAGGTCTTTAGGTCTTTAGGTCTTTAGGTCTTTAGGTCTTTAGGTCTTTAGGTCTTAGTGAGTTTTTGGGGTAGTTCTTGGCAGGTTGGGTCTTGGGCATTTTGATGGGTATAGAGTAGGCATTTCATGAAGAGGCAGAGAAAAAGCTGGGTTTTTAGGCAGGTTTGTGGGTTTTTGATGGTGGGAGTTGTGGGCGTATGGCCCCTTTCTGGGTTTGGTCAAATCCCGTCCACCTCCGGAGTGGCTTCTGGTCCTGCTATTGAAGAAGATAGTGTGACCTTTACCCCTGCGAGTTATCAGGATTTACCAGGTTGGGAAAAGGAAAAGGTAGGCCGGTTTTTGGTTGCCCTTTCAACACAGTGCCAATATTTTCTTGCCAAGCCTTCGAATTCCCCTTTGGGTAATCCGCTTGGTGGGGCCCCTTTTCTGGCCGCGCGCAGTGGGTCTACGGCTTACTGGAACGGTGCCTGTGCTGCTTTAAAGTTTGTGCACGCTGGTGATGAAAAGGCGGCCCGAGAATTCGTAGAGCGGTGGTTTAAGCCATACCGTGTTTCTGGCGAGGGGCAAGCGCTGGTAACAGGATATTTTGAGCCAGAAATTCGGGGTTCTCTTTATCGTCAGGGGCTTTATCAAATACCTGTCTATGCCCGTCCGCCCGATCTTAAAACCGTCGTGGCAACCGATGGTAGCAAGGTGAGTGGATCATGGCAGAATGGCACTTTTGTTCCCTATTGGAGTCGGGCGCAGATTAATTCAGGGGTTTTGTCTGGTCGCCAACTGGAATTACTCTGGGTTGCAGACCCGGTTGATCTTTTTTTCCTGCAAATTCAAGGCTCTGGTCGGGTGTTGCTGGAAGATGGTCGTACAGTCAGGCTGGCTTATGCGGGTAAAAATGGCCAACCTTATGTTCCCATTGGGCGTGTGCTGGTTCAACAAGGCGCATTGAAGAGTGAGGAGGTCAGCATGCAAACTGTGGCTCGCTGGCTAAAACAGCACTCCAAGCAAGCCCGCCAGATTATGGAGCAAAACCCCAGCTATGTGTTTTTTCGTGTGGTTGAGGGCAGTGCCACCGCCTGGCAAGGGGCTCCGGGCACTTTAGGCGTTGGGTTAATTCCTGGTCGGTCGGCGGCTGTTGATCCACGCTATTTGCCGTTAGGGTCGTTATTATGGGTTTCTACTCATGTGCCCTCGTTAAAAACAGGGCAACAAAAAAGCTGGAGTCATCTTGTGCTCGCCCAAGATACAGGGGAAAATATTAAAGGGCCGGAGAGAATAGACCTATATATGGGGTGGGGGGAAAAGGCAGCATGGAAAGCAGGCTACCTTCAAAGTGAAGGGGCCGTTTATGTTTTGGTGCCGCGCCAACCAAAAACCCCCTAAAGACTCCCCTTGAGGAAACCCCTCTGTGGACCCTCTCCTATGGAAATCCTTTGAGAATGAATTTTTCAAAAATCAGCCTTCGTTATTCTTAGGGGATTATAGGAGATCCGCCTGAAGGAGAAATAGCCTGAATGAGAGGCAGATAGTGGATAAGATAGAAGCTCCTCTCAGGATGGGAGGATATAAACGGGCCCGCACTTTTTGCATTGGCCCGCATAGGTTGGTGCGGGGTGATTGTGTGCCCGCTCTTAAACGCTTGACCAGTGAAAGTGTCGATGTTGTGGTCACTTCTCCGCCTTATAATATCGGGCTGTCTTATTTTACTTATGATGACAGGAAAGAAGAAGGGGCCTATTTGGCATGGATGCAGGAGGTCTGCGCCCAAATCAAGCGTGTGCTCCGCCCTGATGGGTCTTTTTTTCTGAATGTGTCTGGCTCATCTTCAAGCCCGTGGCTGCCATTTGAATTGGCTGTAAGGTTGAGAGGCCTGTTTTGTCTGCAAAATCATATTTCCTGGGTCAAATCCATCTCCATCGGAGAGGATACGTTTGGCCATTTTAAACCTATTAATAGTGCACGGTTTTTACATCATAATCATGAGCATCTTTTTCATTTTACGCTCGATGGTCAAAAATCACTCGATAGGCTTGGAGTTGGCGTTCCTTATAAGGATAAATCCAATATTCGTCGACGTCACCATGATGTCGATAGAAGATGCCGGGGGGATGTGTGGTTTATTCCCTATAAAACAGTACGCAGCAAAAGCCAGAAATATAACCATCCCGGTACTTTCCCCCTGGAGCTACCCCAAACCTGTATAAGGTTGCACGGGGTTAAAAACCCAGTGGTGTTAGACCCTTTTGCGGGCACGGGCACCACCCTTATTGCTACGCATTATGAAGGGGGAGAAGGCATTGGCATTGAGATAGACTCTGCCTATGTGACCATAGCACGCCAAAGGTTAGAGTATCTCTTACAAGAAGAAAGCTCCCCGTAAGGTAGGACTTTCCCAGCTACTGACCCATTATTAGCTGGCCCAGTAGTTGGTTGACCAAGAGAAGGGGGTATCCAAAGAAGGTTTCTCAGCAGGGATTTTATTCAGCAGGAGTTTTGCCCAGTAGGGGGGTTAGTAGGAGGGTTCTCAGTAGGAGTTTTGATAGAGTTGCCAAATAAAAACAGTTTGAAAATATTTCAGGAAAGAGCGTGTTTTGGTTTTGGAGGTTTTGACAGATGGATATTATCATGGCAAAGAAAGTTCAAGCGATTTCTGTCATTTAATTTTCCAATTGATTGAGAATTTATCAAAGAATGTCTATCAAAAAAGCAATGATTTCACTCGTTATTTTGGGAGGGGTGGCTTATGGGGGCACTGTTGCCTATCTTACCCATTTCGATCATTCAACGGCTCCTAAATTGCCGGAGAATTCCCCTACCCTTAAAGACCCCGTAGCCTTGGCAGCGTATAACGCTATCTCTGAAGCACGATGTGATTATTGCCATACCAAGAATGTGAACCTGCCTTTTTATTTTAAGGTTCCAGGTGCACAGCAATTGATGGAAAGTGATAGGCGCCGGGGGTTGCTGCATTATCGTTTTGAGTCAATTATCAAAAATTTCCAAGAGGGTAAACCTTCTTCCGTAGAGCAGATTTCTCGTATTGAAGCCGTGATCAAGCAAAATCGTATGCCCCCGGTTCAGTATCTGCTTATGCACTGGCATGCGGCTCTTTCTGCTGCTCAGAGAGAAGCTATTTTGGCGTGGGTGAATGAAGTCCGCCGGAAATATTACAGCACGCCAGGGGTGGCCCCGCAATTTGTATCTGAGCCTGTGCAACCTATTCCTGAATCCCTGCCGGTGAATGCTGAGAAAGTGGCACTGGGTCGAAAATTGTTTTTTGACAAACAGCTTTCAGGTGATGGCACTTTAAATTGTGCTTCCTGCCACGCGTTGGAAACAGGGGGGGTAGACCGGCTTAAGACTTCAACTGGTATTCATGGCCAAAAGGGTCCCATTAATGCCCCAACCGTTTTTAACGCTGTTTTCAATATTAAACAGTTTTGGAATGGTCGTGCAGTAGACCTGGCAGACCAGGCTGCAGGCCCTGTCACGAACCCCCTTGAAATGGGAGCCCATGATTGGGATAGTGTAGTTGCCAAGGTACGGAAAGACCCAGAATATATCCCACTTTTTGCCAAGGTATATGGCAGTGAAGGGGTTACCAAAAGAACAACAACGGATGCCATTGCCGAGTTTGAGAAAACCTTAATTACCCCTGATAGCCGTTTTGACCAATATCTTAAAGGAGATGACAAGGCTATTACAGCCCAGGAACGTCATGGGTATCAGCTTTTCAAATCTGTGGGCTGTTCAGGCTGCCACAGTGGGGTTGCTCTGGGGGGTGACGGCTTTGAGGTTATGGGGCTTGAAGATAATTATTTTGCAGCTCGTGGGAATGAGCAGTCAGATGCAGATAAGGGAATGTTTGTCTTAACCAAGGCTGAAGAAGATTTACATCGCTTTAAAATTCCTAATCTGCGTAATATCGAGCTGACAGCTCCTTATTTCCATGATGGAAGTGTTGATAACCTTGAAGGTGCTGTAAAATCCATGGTGAAATATCAAACCTCCTTTGGGACATTACCGGAGTCTGATATTAAGGACATTGTAGCCTTCCTGAAAACTTTGACAGGGAAATATCAGGGGAAATATTTGGATCAGATGGAGAAAGCTGTTCCTTCTCGTGCTTCGACTGCTCCAGAAGCTGAGAAGCCAGCCGTTCAGAAAACCTATCCTGAGAAAGTCCAATAATTGCTCAAGGTGGAGTTGATTTGATACCCTACCAAAGGCCAGGAGATATCCTGGCCTTTTTATTTTGTTTTTAGAAAATTTTTTTACAGTTTTTTACCAAATAGGTCTTTGAGGGTTTATCTTCCTTTGTGGAAAAAACTGCTATTCCTCTTAAAAAATATTGAAAAAACATTATGTTATTGCCTATGATGCTCCCTATCGGAATGACGGGGTCAAGAGTGGTTATCAGGCCTATTTTGAGTGTGGCTGTTTATAGTTATGATGAAAAAAACAAAAAAAATGCAAAAGCCACCACGTCCGGCTCACAGCTTGGCAACAGAGGATTATAGCGTTTGGCATCATTTCTCCCGTTATGTAACCCCTGTTCAACGAAAACCCTACTATGTCAGGAATGGATATTTTCAGGCTTCTGCCTTTGATGGATCTTCAGAGGGGTTCTTTAAAGAGGGAAAAAAAAGACCTATCGAGAATGCTCTTTTGAAGGAAAAAAAAGAGAAGCCGAATATAGCCTTTTCCCAAGGGCAGGCTAATCAGGACCAGGCTAACCAGGGACAGGTTAAAAAGAAGGGAAGACGGTGGGACGATATAAAAAATTTGGAAGAACAGGCTAGCGGCGGTACCCCCCAAAGATCAGAAATCTCTGCTCAAACACGGCTCAGGCCTCTGCAGGCCCATGTTTTCAGGCACGAGCATGATTTTGCGGCATGGGAGTGGCGAGTATCAGAACTCACGGAGTTTAAGGGCAGGGGTAAAGGGGTAAGGGCCCAGAAAAAAGGGGAAAAGAAAAAAGGGGAAAAGAAAAAAGGGGAAAAGACTATAAGGCCTTTGCGAAAGCTGGATTTGCATGGTTTAACCGTTCATAAGGCCTTTGTTATTTTTTACGATTTCGTTATAAACGCTTATAGGGATGACATTGGTTGTATCGAAGTCATCACTGGTATGGGTAACAGCACCGCAGGGAACACTACAGGGAGCACCACAGGGGGGCTTATTAAAAGGGAGCTTCCTCTATGGTTGGAAAGGCCCGATATTGCCGATTTTATTCATGCAGTATGTTATTCTTCCCCTCGGAATTATGGTGCGTTAAAGATTTTGTTACGGAAAAAGAAGGGACGAAATTCCTATTTCTAAGCCCCTATTTTTAAGTTTCTATTTTTTAAGTCTCTATTTCTAGATTTTCAGTGGCTATGAGCATGTCGGTAGGGCTTTAAAGGCTTGGGTGGTCCTTAACGGTGATGAAAGAGTTAATAAATAATAAATGATGAAAAATCCTTATTTATCGTGATTTTATGGAGTCTTTATCGTTATAGAGGCTGAATTCTAAAAAAAGCGGGGTTGCTCTAAAGAGTAAAAGATGCTGTATTAAGAATGCTTCTTAGTAAAATTAAATCACACAGCTCAGTGTAATGATAGATTAGACCAGCACAGGGGGGATTCATGAGGGTATGTTTTGAGCAGGTAGCCAAGGGTGTGGCCAAGAGTGCTGCTATGGTGATGGCCTCTGTGGCCGTTCTTTCTTCAGTCCTTTCTTCTGGGGGGGCTTTGGCTGCTGAAACAGTGAAAGATATCAGCGGGCGTGAAGTGGTGATTCCTGATCATGTGAATCGTATTGTGCTGGGTGAGGGGCGCCTTATTTACGCCATGGCCTTGCTGGAAGGCAAAAATCCTTTTCAGAGAATTGTTGGCTGGCAAGGAGAGTTCCGTAAGGCTGACCAGCAGAATTATGACCAATATGTCAAACGTTTTCCCCAGGTGGCTCATATTCCCCTTATTGGTAAAAATACAGCAGATTCTGTAAGTTCCGAAAAGGTTTTGGAGCTTAAGCCAGATTTGGTCATTCTCAGTCTTGTGGGCCATGGTCCAGGCCCTTCCAGCCAGTTGGTTAGCCAGCTTGATGCTGCCCATATTCCCTATGTTTTTGTGAATTTTCGAACTCAGCCCGTTGCAGAAACCGTTCCTTCCATGCTGATTTTGGGAAAAGCCCTTCATCGGGAAAAAGAGGCCCAAGCCTATGTTGATTTTTACCAGGCGCATTTAAATCATATTCGGGAAGGTGTAGCCAAGCTTTCTGCGGCCCAAAAACCCACTGTTTTTATTGAAATGCTGGCAGGTGCGCGTGAAGGGTGCTGTCATACTGCGGGAAATGGCAATATGGGGGCATTTATTGAAGCTGCGGGGGGGAGAAACATCGCCAAGGACAAGCTCCCTGGCGTGATAGGTGAGCTCTCTCTTGAGGCAGTTATCGCCGCTAACCCCGATATTTACCTAGCCGATGGCACAAAAAGCCCTGCTTATACGGGGGGAGGAATCCGCATGGGGGCAGAGGTTTCCCAGGCACTGGCTCGGTCTTCCTTTTTGGAGGTGCTTAAACGGCCCGGTATTTCCACCTTGCGGGCTGTAAAGGATGGCAAAGCCTATGCCCTTTGGCATTCTTTTTACGATTCCCCTTATAATATTATCGCCATAGAGGTTATGGCCCATTGGTTCCATCCAGACATTTTTAAAGATGTAAACCCCCAAAAAACTGCAGAGGAATTGTATAATCGCTTTTTATCCATTCCCTTTACAGGGACCTATTGGGTTGCAGCAAAGCCGTGACTATGTCTTTTAATGTCAAGTTGGAAAGTAAAAAAGCCAAGATTGGGTCAGAGGAAAGGGCAAGGCTCAATCTTATGAGGGAGGTCTCAGTTCCTCATGAGCGGCGCACCCAAATTGCAGGAGCCTATAAAAAGGTGCTCAAGCGCAGAATTGCTGTGCTAATGGGGTTGCTGTTGGTGATTGGGGCCGGTTTGTTAACAGATTTCATGCTTGGCCCTTCTGGCCTTACGCCCGGCCAGTTATGGCATACGCTTTTTCATCCCGATTTGGTCAATGTTTCTCAATCGGTTATTGTCTGGCAAATTAGGTTGCCTTACGCCCTTATGGCCGTATTTGTGGGTATGGCTTTAGGGCTTTCCGGTGGAGAAATGCAGACAATATTGGATAACCCACTCGCCAGCCCCTATACGCTGGGGGTTTCGGCGGCGGCCTCTTTTGGGGCCTCGCTAGCTATTATCCTGCATTGGGGTCTTCCAGGTATTCCACCAGAATGGATTGTATCGGGCAATGCTTTTGTCTTTGCGATAGGTTCGGCCTTTTTGTTGGATTTGGTGGCCAGGGTTAGCCGCTCTTCGACCAGTATTGTTGTGCTGTTTGGTATTGCTTTGGTTTTTACCTTCCATGCCCTTGTGTCCATGGTGCAGTTTGTAGCGAATGAAGATGCCTTGCAAGATTTGGTATTTTGGACAATGGGGAGCCTCACCCGCGCCAATTGGCCTAAGCTTGGGCTGTTGGTGGCAGCTTTTTTCCTGATTCTTCCCCTGTCTTTGAAAGCGGCTTGGAAACTGACCATTTTACGCTTGGGTGAAGAACGGGCTGCAAGCTTTGGGGTCGATATTCGCAAAACCCGTATTGCGGCTCTGTTTCGTATTAGCATCCTCTCCGCCTTGGCTGTCTCCTTTGTCGGAACCATTGGGTTTGTGGGGCTGGTAGCTCCTCACATAGCGCGTAGGCTTCTTGGGGAAGACCACCGCTTTTATCTGCCAGGTTGTGCTTTGGTGGGTGGGGTTATTTTATCATTTTCATCGGTGGCGGCAAAAAATATTCTCCCCGGTGTTATTTTACCCGTAGGTATTGTAACCGCCTTGGTGGGGATACCGTTTTTTATGGTGATTATTCTTCGGAGGCAAAGGGCTTAGCCGATGCGCTTTCTACGGGCAGAAAATCTGGATGTCGGGTATCATCATGTACGGGTTATTCATAACCTTTCGCTTGAGCCGTTACCGCAAGGGGAGGTGACCTCTCTTTTAGGGCCAAATGGCAGTGGCAAGTCAACATTATTGAGGGCTATAGCAGGGCTTGAAAAAATTGGCAAGCAGGGAAAAGTGTTTGTGGGAGAGCAGGATATTTCCCGTATATCTGTTCTTGAGCGCTCTAAAATCTGCGTTTATCTCCCTCAGTCCCTCCCTCCTAGAATCCACATGCAGGTTTTGGAAACGGTGGTCACAGCCCGTAAAATAGCAGCCTCTTCCCCCAATGCGGCCTCCTATCTGGATGAGGTCGATGAGGTTTTGGAAATATTGGCCCGCTTAAAGATTGATGATTTGGCTTTGAGCTATCTGGACGAGCTTTCAGGAGGGCAGCGGCAACTTGTTGGGTTAGCCCAGGCTTTGGCATGCCGGCCGCATCTCTTATTACTGGATGAGCCGTTGAGCGCTCTGGATATGAATAGGCAGTTTTCGGTAATGGATGTTATTGGTGAAGAAACCATCCGGCGTAATATGATTACGGTTATGGTTTTGCATGATTTGAACATTGCCATGCAGAAAACTGATCGGGTTGTTATGCTGCAAAAGGGGCGTATTTATGCCTACGGACAACCGAGAGAGGTGATCACGCCCGCTGCACTCTCTGATGTCTACCATGTTCAGGCGCGTATCGAGCCTTGCTCTAAAGGTCTTTTGCATGTGATGGTTGATGGTGTTTCAGAAGAACTTTCCTGAAAACGAGAACAAGACCTAGGTCAGAATAATATCTAGCCCAAAACAATACCTCGCTCGCACAAGACTTAGCCGGCAAAGGTAAAAGCATTTTTTATGAATGGTTAACGCACTGCCTACTTCCATTCAGAAAGCAATGGGGTGAGCCATCGCTTAATGGCGAGCTGGGCAGAAAGGGAGGGTTGCATGATGTTGAAAGAAGCATCATTTGACTCTTTGAGGCTTTGCAGGGTTAAAAAATTCTCTTTTGCCATCGTTACGACTTCTTGGGATTGTAATAACCGGTTTATGGCGTGGCGCCATTGAGCAATTTCCTGAGGTGGGGTAAGCATGGGCATGACACAGGCTGTTTCAAGGGTTGTTGCACTGGCCAGACTTTGCCAGCCTTCATAAAGAAGGCCTTGGGGGGGATGATTACGCTCCACTATGTATTTTTGGGAAAAAGTGGGAATAGCTCTGGTATCGGCGGTGGCATTAAAGGAAAAAAGGGCTCCAAACCCTGCTTTGCTTATTTCATCCTGGTGGTCAGCATAGTGTTTGCTATCCATCTGGATAATATCGACTTCCCTGTTCAGCAGGGCCTTGACAGCCTCGTCAACATTTCCCATTCCCACTATGGGCAAGGGGGTAAAGTTCAGAAGATGCAAGGCCAGCAAGGTGGGGAGCTCTGCACCAATATAGGTTGAAACTGCCACCTTGAAGCTATGTTTGCGAAAACGGGCCTGCAGGGGATGCTGAAGGGCCTGTGGGCCTACGACCACACAGTTTGTCAGGCTTTTAAAGATGGGAATCCATCGCCCGAAATCAAAATGTACCCGTGGGTCACCGGCAAGGGCTGCAATAATCGCAGACCCCGGTACAAGCAAGGCTGTATGGCTACTGTTTTCTGGGCGAGTGTCAAATTGGTTAGCCCCACTGACCCCATCTTGCCCAGGAACGGCAGAAGCCTGAATGTCCCCGCCGGGCAGGGTCTCTTTCAGGGCGGAAAGGAGGATCTGCTTCCAGCGTTCCTGTGAGGGAAGGCCAGGGGCTGCCACAAGAAGAGTATAGGCAGTGGGATCAGGTATGCCTTGTGTAGCTGAGGATAAGGTTGCTCGCAGGGGCTGTGAAGAAGCTTGGAAGGGGATACTTCCAAGGGAAAGCCCTATTGCCGAGGGGAGGAGTGCCGTGAGCAATTGACGCCGAGAAAGGGTAGAGGGTAATGGAATCTGGCTTTTTTCAAAAATTTTAACCACAGCGTTTATTGTGCCTTGTTTGTTTTGCCCTGTTCCCTTTGGCTAGGGACCACTTTTCCTAATTGCAAACCCTATAGCCAACTTTATAGGGGTATTTTCCTTTTATAATAAAGCAGCAAAGCCTTTGCAGGCAAGGTTGTTGGATTAAAATAACGTAATATAGCCCTTGAGATAAGGGCTATAAAGAAAAAAATCAAATATTTACAATAAGGGGCTACGGCCACTTGGCTTCTGGCGGCATGCTCATAAGGATGGCTTCGGTAAAGCCCCCTGTTTTCAGGCCAAAAAGCGTGCCACGGTCGTAAAGAAGGTTAAACTCTACATATCGTCCACGTCTGACCAGTTGTTTTTCGCGGTCTTCCTGGGTCCAGGGGGTATGGAGTCTCTTGCGGATAATGGCAGGATATGCCTCGTGGAAGGCACGCCCAACATCTTGGGTAAAGGCGAAATCTTTTTCCACATCGCCCGTATTGAGCCAATCGTAAAAAATGCCTCCCACTCCACGGGGTTCCTTGCGATGAGGGAGATAGAAATATTCATCACACCATTTCTTGAATTTGGGATAATAGGTTGGGTCGTGCAGGTCGCAGGCCTGTTTGTATCGTTCGTGAAAGGAGAGGGTGTCTTCCTTGGTTTCTGGTGTTTCCAAAAACATGGGGGTTAAATCCCCGCCCCCCCCAAACCAACCCTTGCTGGTAATAATCATGCGGGTATTGAAGTGGGCTGCTGGTACAAAAGGGTTGCACTGATGGGAAACAAGGCTGATGCCTGTGGCAAAAAAGCGTGGGTCTTCTTCGGCCCCAGGGATTGTTTTTCGGAACTCTTCTGAAAACTCCCCTTCGACGGTCGAGACATTGACGCCGACTTTTTCAAACACGCGCCCTCGCATGACGCTCATAACCCCACCGCCTTTTTGGGGATGTGTCCAGGCTTTGCGTTCAAATTTTCCTAGTTTTCCTGGTTTTTCTGGGGCATCGTGGCCCGGCAATGTGGGGGCGTTGCTGTCCTTTGCCTCTTGCTCGATTTTTTCGTATTCGCCACAGATCATGTCCCGTAAGGTTTCAAACCAGTGCTGGGCCTTTTCACGATAGGCGTTGTGCGGTATGGAAGACATGTCTGTCAGATCCTTTAAAATGAATAAATATGTTGAATAAAATACAATTAAAATAGAAAGTCGTAGATTAGGGTGTATAGAAATATTTTGAATAATCCTATTAGTTATATCAATATTCATTCTATCAAGATAGGCCTATCAAGATTAGGCGAACCTAAAACGATAAATCAATGCAGAGGGTTGTTATGTTCGGCACAACAGCAGCTGGAACAAATGATGGAGGAATGAATTTTTAAGAAAGACATGCTGTGTTTTTCTAGTTTTACACAATGTTGTTTTACATAATACTGGCTTACGCAATGCTGGTTTTGCATAATGCTGGTTTTTTGCACAATACTGGCTTGCGCAAAGCGCCCCTGCATGCCCCATGAAAGCTGCCAAATCTTCCGCATGGATGGTGGAGCCTATTTGATAGGCAAAATTTTGAGAGATAAATTATAGGGCCATTAATTATAGGGTCATTGTAGAATAGAAAGTGGTTTTGTCCCTGAACAGCAAGGCCATATAACAGGTCTTGGTTCAATAAAGAGGAGTCCAACAAAGAGGGTTCCAATCAGGAGGAATCCGATAAGGAGCGCCCTAATAAGAAGGGGAAAATATGGTGGGATGCATAAGAGAGGATTGGCCACATCGGTAGGGATCAAACAGATATGGATAAGAATACTCCTTCGTCAAAGGATCTTTCTTCCTTAGGTTGGCTGGAACAAAGGTTGCCAGTCAAGGCCTTTTTTAAAAGGCATTTTCAAGACTACACCATGCCCGCAGCCATAAGCTGGTTATGGGCACTGGGCGATGTGTTATGTATTCTGTTTTTGCTGATGGTCCTGAGTGGCGTTTTCCTAGCCCTTTTTTACGTTCCTACCGCAGAAGGGGCGTTTTCTTCGATCCAGGAGATTGAACGCCACATTCCTGGCGGGTGGTTGATAAGGGCTATTCATGTGAGCGGAGCCAGCATATTCATGGTGTTTTTGTACGGGCATCTTCTTCGTGGGCTTTATTACCTTTCCTATCGCGCTCCGAGGGAATTGGCCTGGTGGAGCGGCCTACTTCTGCTGGGGATGTTTATGGGCGTAGCCTTTGCGGGGTATGTGCTGCCCTGGGGACAAATCTCGTATTGGGCAGCCGATGTGGTAGGTCAGGCCATGGGGGCCATTCCCTTGGTTGGTCACAGTCTGGTGGTGTGGATACAAGGGGCAGAACGCCCCACGGAGGTTTACCTTCACCGGTTATTTGTGCTGCATTTTGTATTGGGTTTTGTAGCCGTAGGCGTTATTTTTGCCCATATCATTATGGTCAGGTGTGTTTACGGGTTTCTCTTTCATCGGAAAAAAGAACGCAAAAAGGAAGGAGGCTCACCTTCATCCGCAGTCCCTCCTGAAGGGGGGGAACAGGCTAGAATAAAGGTTGCCAATAGCGGGGCGGTAAAAAAAGTGCTTCTTCCTTTTGCGCCCTATTTTTTAATGAGGGATGCCTTGGTGATGATCGCTGCTTTTCTGGCGATGGTTGTGCTGGGGTGTTTTTTCTCCTCCTGGTTGGTGGAAGCCGATAACTGGCGGCCGGCCAATCCCTTTAAAACCCCGGCTCAGGTTGAAACTGTCTGGTATTTTCAGCCCTTTTACGGCATGCTGCAAGCTGTTCCTTCCAAAATGTGGGGGGTTATTCTGGCTGGGGGGTCTATTGGCCTTCTTTTTTTTCTACCATGGCTGGATTGTGGCAAAAAGCACCTGTTAAAAGAGGGGTGGCTATATCGCGTGGGGCTGACCTTAACGGTTATAGCCTTTATCGTGCTAGGTTTGGCAGGCAAGGCGCATATGGCAGGGGCGTGGCTTTGGACAGCCCGTTTGGCTTTGGTATGGTATTACGTATTTTTTCTGTTGGCTGTTCCTCTTCTTTCCGGTTTTTTCTCTTCGGGAAATTTTTTCTCTTCAGGGAAAAAGAAAATTGGGGAAGAAGAAAATCCAGGGATAACAGGAAAGGGCTAAGAATGTTGTGGGTAAGGTGGTAGCTTTACAAAGCAGCTGGGTTGGTGGGAGGACAAAGGATGGGTAGGCAGTCAATAAGGCGGATAGGATAAAGGGGCCATGGGGATAAGAAATGGCGGGAGAAGGCGGATTAACCGAGGAGTAGGGTTGGCCATTTTGGGGATTGGCCTTGGGGTGAAAAGCCTCTGGGCTGCTCCTGCTATTTCGCCTTATCCTCTTCGGAAAGATGGGCTTTCTGGGCCGGATATTGCCAGTATTCAGCGGGGTTTTGTCGTATTCGATACGGTGTGCGCGCGGTGCCACAGCGTTAAATATATGCGCTTTGATGACCTTAAGGCCCTAGGTTTAACCGACGATCAGGTTAAACAAATTGCTGGCAGGCATTCCATAGAACATCCTACAGAACATCCTGCGGGGAGCCTATCTTCTCTTAATCCATTAGGTGAGGCAGGGCCAAAGAGCCGCCCAGCTGGGCGATGGGATTATTTTCCCTCTCCCTTCAGGAGTGAGGAAGAGGCAAAACGTGCTAATAACGGGGCACTCCCTCCGGATTTTTCCAGCTTTGCGGCTTACTGGCCGGGTGGGGCTTCTCGTATAGAGGCCTTTTTGCAGGGGTATAGGCCAGCACCTGAGGGTGAGAAAGTTCCCATAGGGTCTTATTACAATATTTACGCTAAAAACCACTCTACCGATATGCCCCCCCCATTGCAGGTAGGGGCGATACACGATAGGGATGGTCATGCCCTTTCCCTGGCCCAGCAAGCCCATGATGTGAGCAGCTTTTTAGAGTGGGTGGCTCATCCCCATCTCATAGAGCGCAGGCAATGGGGGATAAGCGCAACCTTATATTTGATTTTTGTGGGCGTATGTATTTTCCTTCTTAAAAGAAGACTATGGCTCCTAGCCCAGAAGAGTAGAAGTAAAGAAGAGTAGAAGTAAACAGAGAGAAAAACAGGAAAGGTAAGCACGATGTCTACAAAACCGGTTATTGGCCTTATTGGAGGCTCTGGCCTTTATGATATTGAAGGGCTGGAAAACAAGGTTTGGCGCAAGGTGAGCACCCCGTGGGGTGAGCCCTCTGATGAGGTGCTGCTAGGCACATTAAAAGGGGTAGACTGTGTTTTTTTACCACGCCATGGGCGGGGGCATTATGTTTCTCCCTCTGGGTTAAACTACCGGGCTAATATCCATGCCCTTAAGTCTCTGGGCGTTACGGATATTTTGTCTCTCTCGGCAGTAGGTTCCCTCAAGGAGGAGCTGGCGCCAGGGCATTTTGTGATAGTTGATCAGTTTATTGATCGCTCAGTAGCCCGTCAGAGCAGCTTTTTTGATACGGGTTGTGTCGCTCACATCTCCATGGCAGATCCGGTTTGTCAGCGTATGGGTGATAAGGTGGCGGAAGCAGCCCAGGACGTGGCTATTCCGTTTACGCGGGGGGGAACCTATTTGATGATGGAAGGCCCTCAATTTTCCACGAAGGCGGAAAGTCACCTCTACCGGTCTTGGGGGTGCTCGGTTATAGGGATGACCAACCTGCCCGAGGCCAAACTCGCCCGTGAGGCCGAAATGTGTTATGCGACCATAGCCATGGTGACAGACTATGATTGCTGGCACCCAGAGCATGAGCATGTTACAGTTGATGCTGTCATAAAAACCCTGCACGCCAATATTGCCAATGCCCGCAAGCTGATTGAAGCGGTGATCCCTCGCTTGGGTCAACCTCGAAGCGTATGTCAGCTGGGGTGCGAACATGCCCTTGACCACGCCCTTATGACCGCCCCTTCAAAGCGTGATCCAGCCCTTTTGGAAAAACTGCAAACCATAGCTGGTCGTGTGCTGTAAAATAGGCAATGAAATATGAGGGGAGCAAAGGGTTTGTTGTCATAAAAACCCTGCACGCCAATATTGCCAATGCCCGCAAGCTGATTGAGGCTGTGCTTCCCCGCTTGGACCAACCCTTGAAGCGTATGTCAGCTGGGGTGCGAATATGCTCTTGATCACGCCCTTATCATCGCTCCTTCAAAGCGTGATCCAGCCCTTATGAAGGCCTGCAAATGGGTTGAAGCCGTGATCCTTCCGCTTGGGGAGCAATCGCGGGGAAAGGCCGATTTGGTATCGTTTTTTGCAGTCCCCCCCCGCCTGATCTTCTAACTCCTGGTAACTTCCGGTAACTCTTGGGGGCTTCTAATTTTTTGGTCTTCTAACCCTTGGGGGGCTTCTGAAAGGAGGCTTACAATCCTATACAGCAACAGCAATAGGGTGCAAATTTGAAGGATATGCAGATTTAATGGATAGCCCTAAAGCTTTCTGTTGAAGCCAAAGCAGTCGTCAAAAGAGGGGGCTTTAAGTGGGATGTTGACATTCTCCTATAGTGAACTCCCCTGTATAGTAAACTTTTGCTCGTTTCTTGCTCGGTTTTAGAACCTTGCTCCGTTTTAGGAAGATTCCTATAGCATCACCGGTATTTTGCCCTTAGCTGGCGCAAGATAGGGTGGTGGCATCATGGGTTTTCCATGATTGGCTGCTCAAAGATGGTGCTGTGGTATTTAAAAACACCTTACCAAGAAAGAATGCTTGCCTGATTTGTTGATTGTTACTGAGCATATATGGCTTTTATATTTTTGTGTTTGTGTGGATCGTCCTTTCTCTTGGGCTGTTACAGCGAGTTCCCTAAAAAAACCGCCTTTGTGGTAAGGAAGACGGTAGAGGGGGACGATTTCTTGGGGATATGGCCATTATAACCTTGAGGTATGATCCTTATAACAAAGTCTCGTGCTCCAACGGATAGGCTATAGTTTGCCAGTAAGGGCTTTATCCCTGGAACCACCTCTAGTGGTGTTGTAGAGCCGATTACGAGGGTTAAAGCCCTGCGTGGCAGAGTAGTTTCTTGTTTAGGGGGTAATTTTAGGGGCCAAATTTGGGGGCCAAGGCTTTGAGGGGAAAGGGGGGCTTCCCCTCATTGTTTAACCTATAAATATTGTTTAAAAAATTTCAGGGTTCTTTCCTGGGCCAGTGTATAGGCCGCCTTATTAAAGCTGGAACGCTCAGAACAGCCAAACCCGTGCTCGGCCTCTGGATATATAAAAACTTCTACTGTTTCTTCCGGATGGGCTTTTTCAACCTCTTTTACACCTTCTATAGGAATATGGGTGTCTTTACCCCCAAAATGCATCTGCACGGGGCAGTTGGCTTTTCTGTCTTTATTATGGGGAATTCCCGCCCCATACCAGGCTGAAGCTGCGGAAAAAATGGAGGTTGTCGTTGCTGCCTCCCAGGTGAGTGAGCCGCCCCAGCAATAGCCAATAATGCCCTTCTTTCCATCCCCCAGTTTTTCTGCTGCGGCCTGAATGTCTTTTAAGCTGCTTTCTACGGGGATTTTGGTCACTATTTCAACGCCTGCCTTGAAATCTTCTGAGTCGTAGGTCAGCTCAACATCTTTCTTGATACGGTCAAACATGGCCGGAGCAATAACGTGGTAGCCTTCTTTGGCAAAGTTATCGCATACAGCGCGGATATGGTGGTTAACCCCAAAAATTTCCTGAAGAACAACCAGTTTGTGAGGGTTGCCCACGCCTGCCTCGTACGCCTTAAGTTGATGGCCGTCGGCGGCGGTAAGTGTAATAAATTGGCCCATAGAATGCTCCATAGATTAAAGGTTTTGAAATGGCAGCTTTGCTCATCATAGCAAGAAATGCTTTTAAGAATAATCTGCAAAAAAGAAGTAGCAGGGTTGAGCAAAGCACCATGATGGTTTTTCGGTCATTGATTAAATGAAGGGGGGTGAGTTTAGTACAACATATTCCAGAAGAAGAGCGTTCTACTCGGAATGTTTATTTAGCCGTTATAGGGGCTTTCCCCTTTGTTGGGAAGAGATAAGGTTTTGGTAAGTATTTTCTTGACAGAAAAGAGGAACTATATTATTTCCTAACAATAGCACTTGAGGTAGGAGAGTGCTAAAAGTCGTTCTCCCTCAAAATTAAGTGCGAAGTTTGTTTGTAGAAACGCGGCATGACGCGCGTATTAACCGGCAAGGCTGCTTCATGAAGAGCCTGCCATAGAAAAGTGGAGTTTGATCCATTATGACGAAGTTTCGTCCTTTGCATGATCGAGTACTGGTTCGTCGCCTCGATAGTGAAGAAAAGACAGCTGGTGGCATTATTATTCCAGATACAGCAAAAGAAAAGCCTATGGAAGGTAAAGTGATTGCTGTAGGTTCCGGTGCTCGGAGCGAAGAAGGAAAAGTCACCCCGTTGGATGTTAAAGCGGGCGATACCGTGCTGTTTGGCAAATGGTCTGGCACAGAAGTGAAAATTAACGGTGAAGACCTGCTGATCATGAAAGAAAGCGACATTCTGGGAATTATTGGCTAATTCATTCCCTGATCCTGCTTCTTGTTCTGCTTCAGGAAGTGAGGGGTCTCTATGGGTATGAAAAGAGCATTTTCCCTTTTGTCTATTTATTAGGAGTTTTAAGATTATGGCCTCTAAGGAAGTCAAATTTGGCAGTGATGCCCGTGAACGTATGCTGCGTGGTGTCGATATTCTGGCCAATGCGGTAAAAGTGACACTCGGCCCAAAAGGTCGGAACGTTGTGTTGGATAAAAGCTTTGGCGCTCCCCGTATTACCAAAGACGGTGTCTCTGTTGCCAAGGAAATTGAACTGGCCGATAAGTTTGAGAACATGGGTGCACAAATGGTGCGCGAAGTGGCCTCTAAAACAAACGATATCGCTGGTGATGGCACAACAACAGCAACAGTTCTTGCACAGGCTATCGTTCGTGAAGGCGCAAAAGCGGTTGCTGCGGGCATGAACCCTATGGATCTTAAGCGTGGGATTGACCAGGCAGTCGGTGTTGTTGTTGAACAGCTGAAAAAAAACACCAAAAAGATTACCACCCCTGCTGAAACGGCTCAGGTTGGAACCATTTCTGCCAATGGTGAAAAAGAAATTGGCGATATGATCAGCCAGGCCATGCAGAAAGTGGGCAATGAAGGTGTTATCACCGTTGAGGAAGCCAAGGGCCTGCATACCGAGTTAGATGTTGTTGAAGGGATGCAGTTTGATCGTGGATACATCTCTCCCTATTTTGTTACCAACACCGAGAAGATGACCGCTGATCTGGATAGCCCTTATATCCTGATTCACGAGAAGAAGCTTTCTTCTTTACAGCCTGTTCTTCCATTGCTGGAAAGTGTTGTTCAGTCTGGCAAGCCATTGCTGATTATTGCTGAAGATGTAGATGGGGAAGCTCTGGCAACCCTCGTGGTGAACAAGCTGCGTGGTGGGCTGAAAATTGCCGCTGTTAAGGCCCCAGGTTTTGGCGATCGTCGTAAGGCCATGCTGGAAGATATTGCTATTCTGACTGGTGGCCAGGTTGTAAGTGAAGACCTTGGCATTAAGCTTGAAAACGTTACGCTTGATATGCTCGGCCGTGCTAAGAAAGTTCATATCGATAAAGAGAACACCACAATTGTGGAAGGCAATGGCGGCAAAAACGACATTAAAGCCCGTTGCGGCCAGATTCGGGCCCAGATTGAAGAGACAACCTCTGATTATGACCGCGAAAAACTGCAAGAACGCCTCGCTAAACTGGCAGGTGGTGTTGCTGTTATCCGTGTTGGTGGGTCTACCGAGGTGGAAGTTAAGGAACGTAAAGACCGTGTAGATGATGCCCTGCATGCCACACGTGCGGCTGTGGAAGAAGGGATTGTTCCTGGGGGTGGTACAGCTTTGGCTCGTGCCTCTCTTGAGTTGTCCAAGCTGAAGGTTCACAATGATGATCAGCGCGTAGGGGTAGAAATTGTTCGCCGTGCGCTGACTTCGCCTTTACGCCAGATTGCTGAAAACTCTGGTGAAGATGGAGCCGTTGTTGCTGGCAAGGTGCTGGAAAGCAAAGACTATGCTTTTGGTTTTGATGCTCAACAGCTTGAATATAAGGATCTGGTGAAGGCTGGTATTATCGATCCAACCAAAGTGGTGCGTGCAGCTCTTCAGGATGCAGCCTCTGTAGCCGGTCTTTTGGTTACCACAGAAGCGATGATTGCAGAAAAGCCAGAGAAAAAACCTGTTCCTGCCGGTGTTGGCGGTGGCATGGGTGATATGGATTTCTAGTTTTTTTCTATTATCCCTTTCGAAAAGGCCCCATTATTTGGGGCCTTTTTGTATTTTTACTGTTTTTTGTGTGCTGAACATACTTTTGTTACTTTTCGTAACCGTTATTCGGTGTTACAAACATAGAGGGAAAGTGTACTTTCCTGCTCCATCTTTAAGGTGGGGGTAAAGTTTGGTATATGTTCATTTTGTCTCGGCAGGGCGAATATATAGCTTGTTATGTTAATTTAGGCCCCTTGGGGCTGCTTACTAAAAAGGATACACGGTAATGGCCACAGGCACCGTGAAATGGTTCAATACCACTAAGGGTTACGGTTTTATTATGCCAGAAGATGGCGGCAAAGATGTGTTTGTTCATATCACTGCCGTTCAGGCTGCAGGCTTGCGTGATTTGGCAGAAAATCAACGTATCAGCTATGAAGTTGTTACTGAGCGTGGGAAAGCAGCGGCAACAAACCTGAAGGTTCTGTAAGAATCTTTTTTGTTGTAGCGTAAGGGAAACCGCCTTTTGGCGGTTTTCTTTTTTTATAAAGGTTTTTTACGAGTGCTTACTTTTAGAGATTCGTCACATTCATTATAGGTTTAAACATAATAGGATAAGGTGATGATATTTTATGGCTTGGATATTGTACCCTTTATTTGGAATATCTCTACCAACAACGTAACAACTCAAGCAGGTTGAGTTTGAGAATGCCAGGACGGATAAAGGTTTTTCCTCTCCGTGTTGCGAGGAGGCAACCAATTTTGTTGAGCCGTGCGGCTAAACGAGGTGAGAGGGCTTATTAAAAAGCTTTTTTATCCAAAGAGTTTTGCCCAAGTGGCCTATGAGGGTGGTTATAAAGGGCGCATTGATTTTTTTAAAGTGCGTGCCTTAAAAGCGAGACATCAGATCAGCTCTAAAAAGCTGTCCTTGCACCATTCCTATCCTTAGCAAGCGTTTAAACCCTCGCGGATGAAGCCAATGTCGCTGTGTGGGGATTATAATTTTCTTGTTTTTGCCGATGCTTTTTATCTCTTTGGTCAGGCTTTTACAGCGGATGGCCATGGATTTGCTTTTGCCTTGAAATATTCTTATCTTGGATTGTTCTTTTTTATCAGCTGGCCTTCATGGTGAGAGTTTTTTGTTGTGAATGCTCTTTCCTTCCATTTGAAAGTAGAGGGTTTTCGCTTAGGACCGCGTGTCAGGACCTCTACGAAGAGGGGCAGCCGGTAATAAGTCGAAATTTACTTCTGCTGTAAGGTTAAACACGGCAACAAAATTGAGATTATCCCCGATTCTACCCTTTTTAATAAATGACGTTTAATACAATTACATTTTTCAGAAAAATGCCTTTATCGCTTGGGTATTCCGGTGGGGATATTTCTACAGAGTATTGCTGCAGACGATAGTATTTTGATTATTTTGTCACCGGGAGCTTAATGTCACCGATGCCCAGCGCATTTTGCCGTCGTTGTGACGCTGGCTGCTTTTATGGAGGTGCTTGATACCACTATTGTGAATGTATCGCTTCCGCATATTGCAGGGAACTTGTCAACCACTTACGATGATGCAACCTGGACACTGACATCCTATTTGGCTGCTAATGGCATTGTGCTGACCATTTCAGGCTGGTTAGGCCGTGTTCTGGGCCGACGGCGCTATTTTCTTATTTGTATCCTTGCATTTTCTTTTTCCTCTTTTTTGTGTGGTATTGCTACTAGCCTACCTGAGCTGATTATTTTTCGCCTCATGCAAGGGTTTTTTGGTGGGGGTCTTCAACCTAACCAGCAATCTATTATTCTTGACACTTTTCCCCCTGCAAAGAGGGGAGCAGCTTTTGGGTTGACGGCTGTAGCAACCATTGTTGCTCCCGTGATCGGCCCGACATTGGGAGGGTGGATAACGGATAATTACTCGTGGCGGTGGATTTTCTTCATTAACGTCCCTATTGGTGTTTTAACCACATTTGCAGTTGCTGCTGTGGTTGATGATCCACCTTGGGCCAAAAAACAGAAATCCTCGGTTGATGTTATAGGACTGTCCCTTATTACGATTGGGCTGGGCTTGCTGTGGAGCCTGCAGAACGTACAGCCCTTTTGTCCACACCCATTAAGGCAGGTGATAAGCTCATTGATTTGTCGTCTTCGGGGCTTTAGGGTATGAGGGCGGCCAGTTGAGAGGCGAGGCAATGGCTTTTTCTCACCTGTTAGGTTTTGCCTCTGTGAGGTTTTTTGCTTTATCGATGAGAAAAAGTGATTTCTAGCCAAAGGGAGTTGTTTTTAAAGTGATGCCATTGTTGAAAGGAATGTCGTTAAGAACCGGTCTGGTGATAAAGGGTTTAGCAATTTTCTACAGGGGTTTAGCAAGAGGGGTTTAACAATAGGGGGGTTAGGAATTTTTAGGAGCGAGGAATTTTTTAATTTCTTCCAAGGCCTCCTTGAGGCCCACCCGTAGGGGGTTGGTTCCAGGGGGAAAGGCAGAGAGCATTCGGGTTGGGGTACGCCTGTCGAGCAGAACAAACACACCTTTGTCATTTTGCGTGCGAATAAGACGGCCAAAGGCCTGGCGAAGCTTAAGGCGAACGCTTTGCTCATCATAAAGGGAAGGATTGCCTTCTGAAAGATGAATGCGCCGTTCACGGTGAAGAATTGTCCCCCGTGGCCAAGGGATTCTCTCAAAGGCCACCAATCTTAAGGAATTGCCGGGCACATCAACCCCATCTCGCATGGCATCCGTCCCTAACAGGCACGAATGGGGGTCTGCCTTAAACAGATCAATCAGGCTGGTATTACTAATCCCATCAACATGTTGGGCAAAAAGGGTAATGCCTTGTTGTTGTAAAGGATCAACCAAGAGCTTGTAGGTGGCTTGCAAGCGGCTGATAGCGGTAAATAACCCCAGCCCTCCACCACCTGACGCACAGAATAAGGCCTTAAAGGCACTGGCTAAAAGGGCAATGTCGTTATGTTGGACATCGGTGATAATAAAGGTTCGGGTTTGCTCTGCATAATTAAAGGGGCTGCTGAGGGAAGCCCGTATGGCTGGGAAAGGAAAATGACAAGCGCCCAGCCTTTTTTCTGCCATGTGCCAGGATTCTTCAGTTTGGGTATCGGCCTGGTCCCGTAGCGTTGCTGAGGTCATGACAATTCCCTTGCTGAGGGGCGCCATATTCAGGGAAAAGGGCAGGGATGGGTCTGTCCAGTGGCGGTAAATGCCTAGATTATAGGCCCCAGGGGAGATGGTTGAAAAATAGTCCAGACTGAGGAAGGAAATGGTGGCGGGTGTTTCAGAGGTTTCAGAACAAGGGTGTGTATTTTGGGCTATAAGATTTTCTAGAATGGCATCCCAGGCGGTAAGGCGCTCTATGCCATGGCGCTGGAGGCTAACGAGAAGCCCTTCAATATGAAGCCGTATGTTTTTTTCGAGGGTTTGAGGGTTGGCTTCCAGATAGGTTTTTAAGGCTGTTGCGAGTTTTTTAAGGATACTGGCAATTTCTCTTAACCCTGATTTAAGATTTTGGATAACGGGCAGGGAATGGGCCGGAAGCGGAAAAGGGTCGGCTTCTCGGGAAGCATAGGTTGATGAGTTTTTTTTGGCGGTACTGTGCAGGTGAATATGTTTGCGGAAAACCAATAAAAGCTGTTCTACAAGGGTAAGGGGTATAAGAGGGGAAGAAAAAGGGAGTTGGCCATCTTCTGGTTGCGATCTGTTTTCTGGTTCTGATCCATTCTCTGGTTCTGATCCATTCTCTGGTTGTGACCCATTCTCTGGCTGTGACCCATTCTCTGGCTGTGACAATGTGTCTTCAAAAAGCTGATCGATCCTTTTGTTCCACCCACTTTCGGGGAGGGTTTTATGGGTGACAAGATAGAGGCTGTGCAGGTGCTCGGCAAGTTCAGGGATGGCATCAAGCAGGGTATCAAACCTTCTTCTTAGCCCTTTTGCACGGGAGTTTTTTCCTTCAGCTCCCAATAACCATCGGCGTAGCTCAGCGGCCTCAAGGCCGGAAAGGGCAACTGAAAAAGCCTGATCTGCCGCTTCTGGCAGGTGGTGGCCTTCATCAAAAATATAATGTGTAGGCAGGGTTTCGGGGGTTTGCTCGGATGAAGGATCGGCCTGGGTCTTTTCGGGGTGGGCCCAGGCGATTTGATACATGCTGAGAGCATGGTTGGTAATAACAATATCGGCCGTTTTGGCCTTGCGGATGGAATGTTCAATAAAACAGCACTGATAATGCGGGCAAGCCCCATGGATACATTCTCCCCTTTTATCGGTGAGGGCTGAAAGGTTCAGCTGGGGGAAAAGGTCTGCAAACCATCCGGGTAAATCCCCTCCCAATATATCGCCATCCTGGCTTGCTGTAGCCCAACGGGCAAGATGAGCATAGGCAATATGCCGGTTTGAAGGGCCCCTTATTTCTTCAGGGGGGGCTTCCTCAGGGGGAAATCCCGCAGAAGACGCAGAAAGGGTGCCATAAACTCTTCCTGTGGCGTTGCTTTCGTTTCTGAAAACCGAAAGGGATGTGGGAAGGTTTTCTTCCATGTTTAAAAGGCAAAGGTAGTTTTCACGCCCTTTTCGTAAAATGATGTTTCTTTTGGCTTTCTCCTGGTGCGGGAGGAATTTTTGGAGTTCTTTGAAGATTTGATGTTGGAGGTAGCGGGTATAGGTACTGATCCAGACGGGGGCATGGTTTTTTTTAGACCAGAGCAGGGCAGGGGTAAGGTAGCCCAGGGTTTTGCCGGTTCCTGTGCCCGCTTCTGCCAGAAGAATCACAGGGGGACCTGTATCGGGTTGGGGGGGCTGGAAGATTGTGGTGATCACGCTTGCAAAATCGGCCTGGCCGGCTCTATTTTCTGCCTTCCTGCCTAGCAGCTGGGCGAGATAGGTACGGGTTTCCTCAGAAGAGACTGCGTTTGTTTCCGATGGGGGTGGGGTGGGGGCTGGTTCTTCCCATTTGGGCAATCGTCGCCAAACGCGAATAGCATCTTCAATGCGCATTTGGGGTGGGGTCTGTGGGGTGATATTGAGGGCATCCAGCACATAAGGCGCCCAATTCCAGTGATGATGATGCAAGAAAAGGGCTAGAGCGATAATTTCAGGGGCATTGGGGGTATATTGCAGGCCCTTGATATGTGAAAGAAGCTGTTGGGCGACTTCATAGAGGAGGTAGGGTGTTTCTTCAGCAGAGGCATAGCTGTAAAAGGTGCTAGGCTGGGGATGAGAGTAAATTTTTACTCCGTTGGGGTGATGAAAAAAATCCAGAATTCCCCTCAGAGTAGGAACAACATTTTGGGCAGGAAAAGCAAAGGTGAAGAGTTCCAGAATATCCATACAGCTTAAAGTGGGGGGCGGTTTGAGGGGGGAAATTCTCAGCTGTTGAAATGTAAAGGGCTGATAAACCATCAGCAGAGAAGAGTAGGCTGAAAGCTTTTTTAAGAGCTTATTGGGGGGGATAATATGGGGTTTGCCTGTTTCGCTTTCTGTTAAATGGGCAAAACGGTTGCGGGTAATAAGGGCTGGTAGCTGGGAAATAGGAGAAAGGGTCTGTATGGCTGGCATGGTTTTAAGAAGATGAAAAATAAGCAAAACATGAACAAAGAGGGTTCAAAAAGAGAATATCCAAACCTACTATTTACTAACTCTGCATAAAATGTAAAGAAGAAGTCCATAATGCAGAATTTTTTCACCAGAATATATGGCTAAATATGACCGATTTACCCCCTTTCCTGATCACTCCGCGCCCAAAGATATGGCCCTTTGAAGAAGCAGAGAAAATAGCGGCTTATTTAAAACAGAATGGGAAAGAGGATCCATCCAAACCGGTTTTGATGGAAACAGGATATGGCCCTTCTGGTTTGCCCCATATTGGCACTTTTGGGGAGGTTGCCCGTACATCGTGGGTGAGGCAGGCTTTTACGGCTTTAACCGGTAGGCCAACACGGTTGCTTGCCTTTTCAGACGATATGGATGGCTTGCGAAAAGTGCCTGATAACGTGCCCAACCAGGAGATGTTGCGTCAGCATCTGGGCCATCCTCTATCGCGTATCCCTGATCCTTTTGGAAAATACGACTCATTTTCAGCCCATAACAATGCCATGCTCCGCTCTTTTCTGGACAGTTTTGGTTTTGAGTATGAGTTTGCCTCCTCTTCACAGTATTATACTGAAGGGCGTTTTGATGCTGCCTTAAAACGTGTGCTAGAAGTGCATGAGGCCATTGTAAAGGCCGTTTTGCCCACATTGGGGCCAGAGCGTAAAGCCACCTATTCTCCCATTTTGCCCATCCATCCCGAGACAGGTGTGGTGATGCAAGTAAAAATGGAAAAGGTTGACCCTGTTGCCGGAACAGTTGCCTGGCGAGATGAGAGCGGAAAGCTGTTTGAGACAGAGGTTACCGCTGGGCGGGCCAAACTGCAATGGAAGGCGGATTGGGCCATGCGGTGGTATGCGTTGGGTGTAGATTATGAAATGTCGGGCAAAGACCTGATAGAGAGTGTTAAGCTTTCTGGCAAGATTTGCAAAATACTGGGTGCCCAGCCGCCCCAAGGGCTGACTTATGAATTGTTTTTGGATGAGAAGGGTCAGAAAATTTCTAAATCCAAAGGCAATGGGCTTTCAGTGGAAGAATGGTTAAGATACGCACCGGCCGAAAGTTTGGCGCAATATATGTTTAATGCTCCTCAACGGGCTAAGAGACTGTATTTTGACGTCATCCCCAAAGCCACCGATGAATATTATAGCCATGCCGAAACTCTGCGTCGTACCTCGCAGGAGGAGGCCGAAGGAGAGGTGCAGCGATATACCAACCCAGCCTGGTTTATTGACAAAGGGCAAATTCCTACTCAGCTGAAAACCCCTGTTTCTTTTGCCATGTTGTTAAACTTGGTCAGTGCGGCCAATGCCGAGAATGCTGATATTCTCTGGGGATTTCTCAAAAGATACGATCCTACCCTTACGCCAGAAGCCTATCCAGAAGTAAGCCGGTTAATTGAATACGCCCTCATTTATTATGCGGACTTTGTAAAAGCCTATAAAGAGTTTAGAGCCCCCACAGACCAAGAGCGCAATGCCCTTCACGCCCTTGCCCAGGGCCTGGCCAGCCTGGATGAAACGAAAAGGCAGGAAGGAGAAGCCCTTCAAAACCTGGTTTTTGAAATTGGCAAAACCTATGAATTTACGCCCTTGCGGGCTTGGTTTTCCTGTTTATACGAAGTGTTGTTGGGGCAAAAAGAGGGTCCAAGATTTGGCAGTTTTGTTGCTCTTTATGGAATTGATGCAACAATAGGATTGATA